>DIFE01000099.1 GCA_002418985.1 Deltaproteobacteria bacterium UBA5756 | reverse complement strand
CTTTACTTTGTTTTGGACGGATGTGACCTATTACCTTTTACCTATTACCTATTACCCCTTTTCATTGGTTACCAGTTTCGTGCCTTTCTGACTTTTTAAGGACAGGCACGTTGATGTGTTGCGCACAAAGGCGTTCCCATTACCGGGAATGCCTTTTTTTATGGTCCGGCAGAGGTTTTGCGGAATAAAACAGTCGATATCCTTACGTTTTCTGGGTGTTCGTACGGGTAAGGTCCACGGAGGGCTCTATGAAGAAGATCGCGGTTTTGATCATGGTAGTGATTTTTGTCGGTTGCGCTTTTTTTGTCTTCGGCCAGGACGGCCGTGAGGCGATGGGCCAGCCGCAGCCTGCCGGGCAGACGCAAAGCCTGCACGCGATCGATACCGGTGACACCTCGTGGGTGCTTATATCGACCGCCCTCGTCATGTTCATGACCCCGGGGCTGGCGTTTTTTTACGGCGATATGGTGGGAAGGAAGAACGTTCTGGGCATTCTCATGCAGTGTATCGTGGTATTGTGCGTCATCAGCATCCAGTGGGTTCTCTACGGCTACAGCCTTTCCTTCGGCCCGGTCAGGGGGGTTCTGGGGAGGTTTTGAATGGATCGGTTTAAAGGGCGTCGGATTTACCCCCTATGCCGACTATGCCGCGACAATCCCTCACCAGCTTTTCATGGCGTTCCAGATGATGTTCGCGATTATTACGCCCGCGCTCATCATCGGGGTATTCGCCGAGCGGATGAAGTTCTCCGCCTTCCTCGTTTTTACGATCCTGTGGGCGACCTTTGTCTACGATCCTGTCTGCCACTGGGTGTGGGGTGCCGGAGGGTGGCTAAAGGAACTGGGGGCCATAGACTTCGCCGGCGGGATCGTCGTTCATATCAATGCCGGTATAGCCGCCCTCATGACGGCGATCTTCATCGGCAAGAGGAATGGAGGAAGCAAGGCGATCCTTCCTCACAACCTGCCCTTCACCATCCTTGGCACCGGTCTTCTGTGGTTCGGATGGTTCGGCTTCAACGCCGGCAGTTCCCTGGGAGCGAACGCAGTGGCCGTCAATGCCTTTGTGGTGACCAATACCGCGGGCGCCGCCGCAGGGTTGAGCTGGGCTCTTCTCGACTGGATATTCAACAGGAAACCGACGGTGCTCGGAACCGTCACCGGCGCGGTGGGCGGGCTTGCGGCCATCACGCCGGCAGCCGGATATGTGAGCGCCTTTTCGGCGATCATCATAGGTGTTCTTGTCAGCGTATTCTGCTATGTCGCCGTGTCGGTCATAAAGCCCCGATTCGGTTACGACGATGCCCTCGACGTCTTCGGCGTCCATTGCGTGGGAGGTATCTGGGGCACACTCGCGGCCGGGCTGTTCGCCTCGAAGGCGATCAATCCCGCAGGCCCTGACGGTCTCTTTTTCGGAAACCCGAAGCAACTTCTCATTCAGGCGATCGCCGCCGGGGTGACTATCGTTTACAGTTTCGCCGCCAGCTTCATCATTTACAAGGTCATCGACATCGTCATGAAGGTGCGCGTAAAGGAAAAGGACGAGATCGTGGGCCTCGACCTCACCCAGCATCACGAGAACGCCTATACGATCCTGGAATAGGAGAAGAGGCTTCCGGGTCTCCAGGCTCAGCTCCAAGATAAGGTAAGAGACACACTCAATTACCGGACGATAAAGGGTTTCTCCTCTGAAACCGGTCTGCCTGTTAACCTCTAAAATTTTATTGTAAATAACGAGGTGTTGCATTATACTACAACCGTACATTGACGTGCAGATCCCTCAACGACCTCCGAGGGGTTTTCAAAAAGCGAACAAAGCCGTTCAAAAACCAGTCAACGTCTTGGACTAAAAAGCCTGAAAAGGTATTTGTGAGGTGCTTTATGGCCCATTCAGACAGTTTAAGACACTTTCCCATAGTCAAGGTTGTTCCTCTTAGCTCTCTCGCCCGCGAGATGGAGGGCGTAGCCGATACGGCACTCGGTGGTATCGTTTGCAGTGCCATGGAATCACTTAAGGACATTCGATTGTTGTGGGAGATTGATCCCAGCGACGGCGACCTGAAGGACGGCTTTCAGAAGCTCTACTATCAGCTCGAATATCTCAGAAAGTGCTTTAGCGGCGACTGATACGGAATTGAGACGGACTACTACCCAACCCCTCGGAACTTCCGCCCGGAAGCACGAGGGACAACAGGGGAAGCAATATGGAAAAGAGACTGCTTGTCATAAAACAGGTTGAAGAGGAAGGCCCCGGATACATTGCGGATCTCTTTCTGGATGACGGATGGAACGTAGAAGTCTTGGAACTTTTCGGAGCCGGGACAAACCTTCCCTACGACCTCGACGATGTCGGCGGGATCGTCATCCTGGGTGGTCCCATGAACGTCTACCAGGAAGATGCGTACCCTTTTTTGAAGAGCGAAGAGTCTTTCATAAGGCGCGCCCTTATCGATGAAGTGCCTCTCCTCGGGATATGTCTTGGTGCCCAGCTTGTTGCGAAAACGTGCGGTGCCCGCATAATGAAGTCCCCGAAAAAAGAGATCGGATGGTCCACCGTGATGAAAACCCGGGAAGGTATGGACGATAATCTTTTCAGGGGTAATCCCCAGCATATGACCGTTTTCCAATGGCACGAGGACACCTTCGACGTACCCGACGATGGTGTCCTTCTTGCAAAGGGCCGGGTTTGTCCCAACCAGGCGTTCAAGGTCGGGCACTGTGCCTACGGCCTTCAGTTCCACATCGAGGTAACCCCGGAGATGGTCGAGGCCTGGATGCAAAACGAAAGAGGGATCGACGTGGCCAGGATAATCCGCGACGGCAGGAAGATCATGGAAAGCTTTGCCGATCAGGGGAAAAGAGTAATCACGAACTTTAAGAGAATCGTTGAATCTTCCCTGCAATCCCGAAAAGTCGTAGCCAGGTTCATGGATGAAGGCTCATGGCCACAGCAGGGACAGGAAGACTGGTGGAGACCGTGCGAGAGTTGATCGGACAGAAGGTGCCCATGATCCAGAACGCGTCCAAATTTACGCTTGTAAAATCAAGTCGGGTAGATTATGCTGTACGTGCACATCGACGTGCTATTCCCTCAACGACCTCCGAGGGGTTCTGTAAAACACCGAACAATGTCGTTCACCTAGTCAGAGACAGGGTAATCTTCTATTCTCCTCCGGGCGGCCTGCCGATCTTGAGTAAAGACGGCTGTCAACCGGCGGAACATAAGGCGAATAGTAGTATACCGGGACAGAGAGAACTGAAGGAGTCCGCGTGCTTCGGCAAAGTTACCGAAGCGGCTCCATTAACTACAGACAAAGGTGGCCGGCTTTGAATAACCACATTCCCAGAATATATCTCTTTCATTGTGCGACGAGCTACGATCAGAAAGAACTGATGCGCAGCTGTTCACGGCAGGGTGATGAAATTAGAATGGTCTCTCTGCCCTGTTCCGGAAAACTGGACATTCTGTACCTGACCAAGGCATTCGACACCGGCGCGGATGGTGCAGTCGTCATGATATGCAAAGAAGGCGAATGCCGTCACATGGAAGGTAATATGCGGGCCAGAAAACGGGTGCAGGCCGTCGACGAATTACTGCAGGAAGCCGGACTCGGAAAGGCCCGGACCAGGGTGATTCAGATGGACGATGAGGGCATTGCGGGAGTTATCCATAAATTAGAAGATTTCCGACTTCAGATTAGGACAATGGTTCAGAGCGCCGCGGTCACCGGGGTCGACAGTTCTTCGTCAGTCTAACGCCAAGGAGTACAGGGTATGAAACCTGATAGCAAGTTAGCAGTCAAGATCAGCGGCAAGGACTTCATCTTTACCGCCGAGTATTTGCCGGTTGCCGGCACCGGGTTGACGATTGATCCGAAGATTTTCGGCAGCGCCGCCCTGACGGCGGTCAATGCGGCCGATAACCACTACGGTGTATCGATGTCCAGTCTGGCAGCGTCTGCCGCCTTACGTCAGGCCGGCATCGAACCGGTATTTCAAATAGTGACGAGAGACCGCAATCGCATCGCCCTTCAATCCGATCTGCTGGGAGCCGCTTATCTTGGCATCAGGAATGTGCTGTGCCTGTCGGGTTTTCACCAGACTCTTATAGGTTGCGGTGAATCAGCCAACGTCTTCGACATTGATTCTATTCAACTGATAGATATCGTCAGGAAGATGAACGGCGGTCACCTGTCGGACGGCACGAAGATTCAGGGAGACTTCGCCGTGCTGATAGGCGCCGCCGCAAACCCGGACCTGAAACCGCTTGAACTGAATATCATAAGGCTGGGTAAGAAAATAGCCGCGGGCGCTGATTTTATTCAAACTCAGGCCGTATTCGATGTCGATAATTTCAAGGCCTGGCTGAAAGCCGTCGGCGATGCGGGGCTTGCCGGCAGGGCTGCAATCCTCGCTGGTGTCCTGCCTCTGAGGAGCGCCGCCCAGGCTGTCGAATTGACTTCTGCTCACACCGATTTCATTATCCCTGAAACAATTATCGACCGGCTGACGGCTGCCGGCGACGCCGGGGCCCAGGAGAAAGAGGGTGTCAGCATCGCCGCTGAAACTATAAATAAACTCAAAGGACTTCCGGGCCTGAAAGGTGTCCACATCCTTTCCGGCGGGAATGAGTCGAGGGTAGGCGAGTTGCTGGCGGCTGTAACGTAAGAATCGAGGCTGGATGAAATGCCGAAGAAATATCATATAGAGACCAAAAAGATCCCACCGAGATTACCGAAAATAGGTAAGTTCGGTATTGTCGACTGGCGCGAGGATTGCGCCCGATGCCATAATTGTGTGAAAAAGGCGTGCGTCTATGACCGCTACCGGCAGGAAACGCAATATATCAAAGACCTGGATGAATTCAACGCCATGTTCTTTGAATGTATGGGTTGCTTTTCCTGCGTTCAGAAGTGCACGAAAGGTATCCTGGCCTTAACCGTGAACCCCGAATACGAAGGTATGGGCAACGGGTATTATACGCCTGACATTATTCTGACGACCTGGAACCAGGCGGAAACCGCCGGCATTCCTGTTTCCGGCGCCGGCTACCGGGGCAAATTCACGGGCGTCGGCTTCGATTCCATGTGGACCGATATGTCGGAGATCGTCCGGCCTACCCGCGATGGAATTCACGGGCGGGAATATATCAGCACCTCCGTCGATATCGGAAGAAAGCCAAAACTGCTTTCATTTGAAAACAACCGGCTGACTACCCCGTTGCCACCGCTTGTAGACTTGCCGGTGCCGATATTGATCGATATGTTCCCGAAAGAATATCAGTTCCCCAATCTCATGCCGATGCTGCTGGCTGTCGCCGCCAAAACCGGCACGATGATGATCGTTGACCGGGAACAGCAAGGTCTTCTGGGGACGTACAACGAAAAGCATTTATTGAACGTAGTCTTCCATGTCGGCAAAGACGCTTCTCTGCCCACGCCGGAAATCCTCAGGAAGTCGCGCCTCATTGAAATAGCCGACGATGACGGAGTCGAACAACGGATAGAAGAGATCAAAACCGTCAATCCGGGCCTGGTCGTCGCAGTGAGAGTTGAACTCGACTCCCGCGGCGAAGGAAGGTCCATAGAGCTTGCCCATAATCCTGCTGTGGAAGTGATACACATCGTGTCCGATATCAACGGGAATCAAACAGGGGTAGAAACACCCGGGTTCATAAAAGATATGACACGGCATATCCATACGTCTCTCGTAAAAGAGGGCATCCGGGATGAGGTAACCATTATCGCCGGCGGAGGAATCGCCCTGGCGGAACATATGGCGAAAGAGATCATTTGCGGTGCCGACGCGGTAACCATCAATGTGCCGTTATTGATAGCCCTTGAGTGCCGCTTTTGTGGAAGCTGCCGCGATGGTTTCGACTGTCCGGCGAAGATTGAAACCATCACCGCCCAATACGGGGTCGGACGTATGACGAATCTGATCGCGGTCTGGCATGACCAGTTGATCGAGGTTATGGGAGCAATGGGGATGCGGGAAGCCCGCCGTCTGCGCGGCGAGACCGGGCGTGCATTGTTCTTTGAAGATATCGAGGAGGAGACCTTTGGAAGGCTCTTTGGCAAAAGAATCAGTTCTTAAGGAAATTCTGCCTGAAAACACCGCGAAAACGCTGGTGCCGCAGGTTGAGATAGCTCGCGAGGTGAAGCCGGCGCCCTCACGCTATCGTAACGAGATAGCCAAGTATATCATTCGCCGGGACAGCAATTGCAAACTCTGCGGCAAATGCGCCGAGGTGTGCCCTCATGGTGTGCACGTATTGAAACCGGGCTACAAATTGTTTTCCGCCCCGCATTTGAATGTTTGCATAGGTCCTTCCTGCCAGAAAACGGACCATTACTGCATCGACCTGTGCCCGAACAAGGCACTGAAAATGGTTGAGAATCCGATGTTAAAGGCGATGGGCGACTTTCGCTGGACACCGGACATGCTGATGGCTACCTGGAAAATGGCGGAAACCGGGGAACCCCCGTCACCTGAATACGGCTACGACTATGAGACCGGAGCTTCCGGAGGCGGTTTGGACCGGCTGCGGTTCAAATTCCCCGAAAAACCACCCGTCGATTTGCGCGATGACGAGATAGACACCAGCATCGTGCTCAACAGACGGGATGACGGCCGTCCGCAGATAAAAATCGACGTTCCGTGGTATGGCGGGGGCATGTCCTTCGGTTCCGTCAGCAACGTCGTCCAGCTTTCAAAGGCCCGCGCCGCCGTCGCTTTCAATACCTTTACCTGCACCGGTGAAGGCGGTTACATGGAACGCATGAAGCCATATGACGATCACGTCATCACCCAGATAGCCACTGGCCTTTTCGGTGTTCGCGAAGAAACGATCCAACGTGTCCGCATCGTCGAGTTCAAGTACGCTCAGGGGGCCAAGCCAGGTCTCGGCGGCCACCTGCTGGCCGATAAAGTTACACCGGCAGTCGCCAGAATGCGCGAGACGGTCCTGGGGATTTCGCTTTTTTCACCCTTTCCGTTTCACAGCGTTTACTCCATCGAAGATCATCAGAAGCACATGGACTGGATCAAACACGTCAACCGGCGGACCCTGATATCCACCAAGGTGTCTACCCCCAATGACGTGGACATGGTCGCCGTGGGCAGCTACTCCGCCGGCACGCATATCGTGCACCTCGATGGCGGGTACGGCGGCACGGGAGCCGCACCCGACATAGCCAAAAAGAACATCGCGATGCCGATCGAATACGGTATCGTAAAAGTCCATTGCTTCCTCACGGACGAAGGTATTCGGGACAAGGTCACGTTGATCGCCAGCGGCGGGTTGCGGACATCTCACGACATCGCGAAAGCGATCGCACTGGGGGCCGATGGTGTTGTCGTCGGCACGTCCGAACTGGTTGCACTGGGCTGTATACGATGTTCGCGCTGCGAAAGCGGACGCGGCTGCCCGCGGGGTATTGCAACCACCGATGCTGAACTTGCGGCGGATGTGGATCTCGAGTGGGGCACACAGCGGATTATCAATTTGTACAGTGCCTGGCGAAAAGAACTGGTAAGCATATTGAAGCGGTTCGGCATGCGCAGCGTCAGCGAGTTGCGCGGGCGTACCGACCTGTTGATGCATCTCGATTATACCAACGATGTGGAGACCCATACATGAACAACGGGATTATAGAAAAAATCTTGTGTTCCCGACAGCGGCTGATCGAAGAGCTGCGTATACCCTACCCTACCTACAAATGCGAGGAAGAAGGCGGCTGCGGCGTGGTCGGTTTCTGTGCCACGGAGCCTGTCGCCGCGCGCCATATTCACGAGCCGTCCCGGCAGATGCATAACCGCGGCAACGGCAAGGGNNCCGCGGTAGGCTTTATACCGGAGCAACTCGGGGTAACCCGTGAGGTCCTGAACACCTGTTATATGGTGCACATCGCATTTCTGGATAACGGTATCCGGCAGGAACTCGAAGAGAGGTATATTACCCCCTGTTTTGAGGTTGAGGCCTCGTGCATGCTCGATACCGTTGCGGATTGGACGACGATCCCTTCGCTGGAAGCCAAACCGCCGGATGTTATGCGCTATTTTGTACGTGTTCGACCGGAGGTTCTCACATCCTTCATTTCAGAAAATGAGATGGGTCGGATGACGCGTGAAGAGGTTGAGGGTGAATTTTTAAGCCAGCAAAGCGTGAAGCTTAACCAGGAGTACTACGCGTCACTGGGTGACAAAAAAGCCTTCGTCATGTCTTACGGCAAGAACATTATGATCCTCAAGGTGGTCGGGTATGCGGAGTCGATCACCGATTACTACAAGATCGACGATTTAAAGGCACATGTCTGGATTGCCCACCAGCGATTCCCCACCAAGGGACGGGTCTGGCATCCGGG
>DIFE01000038.1 GCA_002418985.1 Deltaproteobacteria bacterium UBA5756 | reverse complement strand
GGGCAGCAAGGAGGGCGGCCTCGTTGATGAGGTTGGCAAGGTCGGCGCCCACAAAGCCGGGTGTAAGGGCGGCGACCTTGCGCAAATCGACTTCGGGGCTCAACGGGACGTCCCTGGAATGGATCTTCAGGATGGCTTCGCGGCCATTTATATCGGGGCGGTCGATCAGGACCTGCCGGTCAAACCTTCCCGGGCGCAACAGGGCGGGGTCAAGGATTTCGGGGCGGTTAGTGGCGGCCATTATGATCACGCCCTTGTTCGATTGAAAACCGTCCATCTCGACGAGAAGCTGGTTGAGTGTCTGTTCCCTCTCGTCATTTCCGCCAAGAACATTTACCCCGCGGGCTTTCCCTAATGCATCGAGTTCATCGATAAAGATGATGCATGGTGCCCGGGTCGTGGCCTGGGAGAAGAGGTCGCGGACCCGGGATGCCCCGACGCCGACAAACATCTCGACAAATTCGGACCCGCTGATGCTGAAGAAAGGCACCTTTGCCTCTCCGGCGACCGCCTTGGCAAGAAGGGTCTTGCCGGTGCCGGGGGAGCCGACGAGAAGAACCCCCTTGGGTATCCTCCCGCCAAGTCTCTGGAATTTTTCGGGACTCTGTAGAAACTCCACCACCTCCTGTAGTTCCTGCTTGGCCTCATCGATGCCAGCCACGTCTTCGAAGGTGACCTTTATCTCATCCTGGGCGGACAATTTGGCCCTGCTCTTGCCGAAGGACATCACTCCTGCTCCCGGTCCTCCCATCCTGGACATGGCGAAACGCCATATGAGGAAGAAGATGGCGATGGGGACGATCCATGAGAGGATATTGCCCAGCCACTTGCTTTCGTAGCTCCCGGAATAGTCGACCTTATGGTCTTCCAGATCCTTCACGAGTCCGGGATCATCGACCCGGACGGTGATAAACGCGCGGGCCGGCGCCTTTCCTTCACCTTTCATCGTTCCGGTTATGGTTTCCGGGGTGATGGTCACTTTGCTCACGTTTCCCGCGACAAGGCTTTGCTTGAACGTACTGTAGGAAATTGTCTCCGTCTTCACGGAAAAATAGTATTGCTGGAGTAAGAGAAGCAGAAGAAACACAAAAAGAAAATACCAGAGCGTGAAGTGGGTCTTTGGAGGCAACCCCTCCTTTTTTTGCCCGGAATCGGCGGGGCCACCGAGACCGAATAGGGAACGTAATCTGTCGTTCAGATTCTGTATTGGTCCTTTCTTTTCATCTTGCGCCATGCCGCTCCCCCTGTTTCTGATAACATAATGTTTTGTTGAGATTTGTCCAGTTCCGGAAACTGTAAGCCGGGTCAAAAAGGGTAGACGGACGGTGTATCCAGGACTCGCGGAGGGGCCTGCGGCGCTTTGATCCGAAGGAATCATCAGCCGGCAGTTGTGAAGGGGTTAAAAGGAAGATCTCAGCCGAGTTCCTCTTTGCCCGATATATGATCGATAATTATCCTGACAACGGCGGTAAGCATCAGTTTGGCCTGGGGGAAGGGACCGTAACCACCCTCGGGCTGATATTTTTCCATGAGGGCCTTCAGTACCCACAGTTTCTTCTCATTCTCCTCAATGATGAGCGCCCTTCCTTTGACGATCACGCTCTGGTAGAGATAGCCGGCCTTGCACGGGCTATCGTTGCTTTTCACGTATCCGATGGGGAGATCGATCTCGAAGCAGACCCGTTCGTCCCTTTTTATGTCCTCCATCTTCTCTCCCTCACGGGCGCAGTGGAAATACACATCGCCTTCCAGGTATACGAAATTGAGGGGTTTTATCATGGGAGAGCCGTCGGCGCCGATTGTGGCGAGTCTTCCCATGGGGCATTGCCTGAGCAGGCCGGAGATGACGGCCGGATCCTTGATCTGTTTTTTCTGCACGCGCAAATCGGTTGCCTCCCGTCTTGTTTTCCTGTTCTTATAGCACGTCAGGGAAGTCTCGTGAAGCGGAAATGGCAACGTGCCATCTTTGAGAACCCCGGCCATCACATTTCAGGGGGTAGTTCGTTAGGGGGGTTTTGCTTGATGGCCGGGGTTTGGGTACTCAGATCATTTAGAAATCTCCTTCTTCAATTCCTCCCTGTTGCTTATGTTGCCGGATTCCGGACTGCTGCCGGTCGTTCATGAACCCGACGTCTTTGGGAGCTATGCTGTTTGACCTGATCGGCCGGGAGACCACTCGCCGGAGCTGACATTGTTCCCAGGCCTGCCCAAACCGATCAGGGTTCCACACTGATCATCGCTTCATCGCGAATGGGTGGAACAAAGGACTGTTCGGGATTAGAAACTGTATGTAAAACCCACCCCGTATACGACGTTGTTCTTCACAGGCCCGTTCGGATTATAGGAATCTTTTATGTCCGCCCCGGGGACCGCATCGTATTCTCTTTTCGCATCCCCGGTAAGGGGGAACCAGTACTGCACCATCGGCTGGATGACAAATGCCCTGGTTACGGGAATCGTCAGACCGGCCTTTATCATGCCGTCATGGAACCCCTTGTACTTGCTGCCCGTGTAGGTTCCCGTGGATTCGTCGTATGTCCTCCAGTAGTCGCTTTCCCCGATGAAATAGCCGAAGGATGCTCCCAGGTCGAGAGCTATCGCCTTGTAGATGGGAAAGGAATGCGAAAAGGACAGGTTGACGTACGTACCCTTGTAGTTAGTGATGTCCCTGTATATCGATAATGTAGGCTTGGTTATGATGTCGTAGGCGATGGTGCCGAAGAATTCCTCGGTCTCATCGGCATACTTCGTGCCGTAATAAATATAGCCGCCCGTGAGCGAGAGCTTATCGATGGCATGGGTGTAACTGAGCGTGAGATCGGTTTCGTTCCAACCCTTCTTGAATTCCTGGCTGAAAGCGGCTGTCTTTGTATTTCTCTGGTTCGTGTCCAGGTTTCCCCAGAATGTCGCCGAAAAGCCTTTGTACGAAGCGGTCAATGAAGGCTGGACGATGAGGCCGCTCTGGCCTATCTCGTATCCGCGGAATATGTACTGGTTGTAAACACCGACGGAACCGCTTCCCGTTACGGCCGCTTCCGCTGGTTTTTCCTGGGTTTTTGGCGCTTCCGGTGCCTGGGCGGAGTCTTTTGGCCCCTCCGCAAAAACAATGCCCTCTGCCGCGAGGAACAAGAACAGCAAACAGGCTGTTACCGGCTTTGAATGTTTCATATCATGCCTCCCTGATAGTTGTTTGCCCATTATCAGCATTCCCCGTGTATCCACTACCCCGATACCCCGTCATGACTGAACAGGCTTGTCGGTCTTATTATCAATAACTGTGCCGCTGGTCGGTAACTCAAGTATCCATCTACGGGTAATCGGGATATGTTGGGGAATTACAGGATGTTAGGCGCGGATGGTTGCCCGGGGGATGTATTGTACCGTCTGTTTCCGAGGCGGCAAAGCCCGGGACAGAGCTACAAAAAGGTAGGAAAGAGAGACCTATCCTACCTGAATGTTGCACTGTGGGGAGACCTCTGTTTCTGCAGACGCGATGAAGGTGATAAGGGGAGGTGAAATGCAGGGTCAGCGTTTGAAACGGATGGGATCGATGTCATACTTGGCAACCCGAAGCCCCATCATCCTTTCGGTAATGCCCAGCGTTCTGGCTGCTCTCGCCATGTTTCCGCGCGAGCGCCTCAGTTCTTCAGTAATGATATCCTTCTCAAGTTTTGCCATCACATTCCTGAAGGGAGGTTCCTGTTCCTGGGTTCCGATATCGTGGACGATATGGAGGTTCGCAGGGAGATGATGGGTTTCGATTATGCCGTCATTGCAGAGGATAATTGCCCGCTCTATACAATTCTCCAGTTCACGTACGTTCCCCGGCCAGTGGTAACCGACGAGCATGTCCGTTGCCGGGGTCGACACTTCGATTATTTTCTTGTCTTGCTCCCCGCTGAATTTTTCCACGAAATGATTGGTGAGAAGCATGATGTCCGCCTTGCGTTCCCGCAGGGGAGGCACGACGATGGGAAAGATGTTTAACCGATAGTAGAGATCTTCCCTGAATTCTCCTTCTTCCATCAGGCTTTCAAGACTGCGGTTTGTCGCCGCGATCACCCTTACGTCAACATGCAGGGTCGTATTGTCGCCGATACGCTCAAATTCCTTTTCCTGGAGTACCCGGAGCAGTTTCGTTTGCACGGCCGGAGAAAGGTCGCCTATTTCATCAAGAAAGATCGTTCCCTGGTCGGCTATCTCGAAACGCCCCTTGCGCGCCGTGGCGGCGCCCGTGAAAGCCCCTTTTTCATGGCCGAACAACTCGCTTTCCACAAGGGATTCAGGCAGGGCGGCACAATTGATCTTTACAAAAGGTTTGTCGGCCCGTGGCGAACCATAATGAATCGCATGGGCGATCCGTTCCTTGCCGACGCCGCTTTCTCCCAGGATGAGGACCGTCGTGTTTGTTCTGCAGACCTTGTCGATGAGGGTATAGACGTTGTGCATCGCCCTGGAGTTCCCTATGATCGTCTTCGACCGGTATCTGTCCTGAAGCTGGTCCTGAAGGCGCCTGTTCTCTTCCCTGATCTTGTCGAGTTGTTCCTGGGCCTGCTGGCGAAGGCGGACAGCCTGAGAAATGGACGATGCGATTATGGTGAGCAGGCGGAGGTTTTCCTCGAGGACACTGTTTTCCTGGGAGGGACAATCGGCGGAAAGGGCCCCTATGGTCTCGACACCCGCCTTTACAGGTACACACAGAAAGGCGATGTTGCTCTTATCGAGGTTTTTCCTTGCTCCCGTTTTATCGAGAAAAAGGGGTTCATCGGAGATGTGGGGAATGACAACGGGCTGCCCCGTATAGATGACCTTGCCGGTGACACCCTCTCCCACGCGATACTTGCCTTTGGCCTTTTCTTCGGGCCTGAGGCCGTACGCTTCCTCGACGACGATTTCCCCGGTGGTTCTGTTCAGGATGGTCAGTGTCCCTCGGGGTATCTTCATGTGCTGTGCCGTCATCTGGAGGATGGGTTTCAGAACTGTCTTGAGATCGAGGCTTTCGTTGAGTTTCGTGCTGATCTCAAAAAGAAGCGAAAGTTTCCTGACCTCGTGCGATGTATTCAGCATGCCTCGTCCTGGCCGAAAATGATCAAAAAAAAATCTCAAGGATGCAACTCACCCTTGAGACGTCCTTGTCTCACCCGCACTTCGATGTGATGATGTGCCGATGAACCCTACAGGAGGTACAAGTGGATCCACAGCGTAATTGGTAACAGGACGGCAACTCTGTTCCAGCTTGTAAATTGTCTGAAATTGCTGCACAATAAAGAATTGGTGACTAATCGGAAAAAAACTGCTCGTTACGGCGATGGGTCCGGATAAGGACCATGCCGTCAGGAAGCTCTGCACAGGGGGTCTTAAGTGCGCGCGGCGGATCTGGAAAGGATTATTGAAAACAAGTATTCCCTTCTTCTTTTCTTTCTCATTTCGTTAGCATTGATTTCCATTGTAAGCACAAGCAACGCTTTGGTGCATTTCATCATCGACGGGGTTTTATCCATGATAGTCTTCGTCATCATGCTGAAGATCCTGAAGGCCCACCGGTTCTTATTCGGTCTCTATGTAACACTCGGCTTCTTGGCACTCCTCTTCCATTTTCTTTCTGTCTTCGTCTTTCACAGCACACTGTCGGAACTTAAAGAAGTCTTACGAAAGGGCTTCTCGATATCTACGCCGGCTCCGAGGCCCCGACAGGAAGGAAAAGGGAGTATATCCGAAGGCCGATGACGGGAGGCTTATCCATATGGAACGTATAGTGACCCTGACGATGAATCCTTCAATAGATATAAGCTCAAGCGTCGAACATGTTGTTGCAGACCGCAAGCTGCGCTGCAAACCTTCAACATACGAGCCCGGCGGCGGCGGTGTCAACGTATCCCGGGTAATCGGGATACTGGGCGGAAAGTCATTAGCCCTTTACCCAGCCGGGGGCCCTTTCGGCGAAATGCTTCAGGCGCTTATCGACGAGGCAGACATTTCTCATCACCGGGTTCCCATCGAAGGGTCGACACGGGAGAATCTGACTATCCTGGAGGAATCGAGCGGAAGGCAGTTTCGTTTTGGCATGCTGGGACCGACGTTGAAGGAGAAGGAATGGCGGCAATGTCTCGAAATGCTGGAGGCGCTGGACCCGAAACCCGGCTATCTGGTGGCGAGCGGGAGTCTCCCCCCGGGGGTTCCGGAAGACTTTTACGCTCAGCTGGCAGAGGCCGCTCCACGGTTGGGGGCCAGACTGATCGTCGATACATCGGGCGAACCGCTTCGATTGGCGTCGCGGGCTGGAGTGTATCTGCTAAAACCGAACATGAATGAGATGCGGAGCCTCGTCGGAGGCGAAATCCGGGATGAGTTGGAACTCGAGGATGGAGCTCGGAAGCTGATCGGGAAAGGTTACAGTGAGGTGATTGCGGTCTCGCTGGGTGCGGGCGGCGCCATAATGGTGTCCAAAGACGGGTGTGAACATGTGCGGGCTCCGACGGTACCGATCAGGAGTGTTGTCGGGGCCGGGGACAGCATGGTAGCTGGTATGGTGCTGAGCCTCGCGAGGGGAAAGACCCTCCGGGAAGCGCTTTCTTTCGGCGTGGCCGCCGGGGCGTCGGCGGTGATGTCCCCTGGGACCGGACTATGTTGCCGGGATGACACGGAACGATTGTACCGGCAGATAATTCTGAGAGAACATCGTTCATCGGGGGAGGAAACGAAGGCATGAGCGATCACGGGATCGAAGAGGCCGCCAGGAGACTGCGGTAGTTCAGAGGTGAGAAGGTCAGGGAAGCCTTGCGAGTATCCCTGACCTTTGAGGTGGAACCCGGGAGCAAGCTCTGGTGTATCAGCGTTGAACCTCTTCGTACCAGGCTATTTCCGGATGATACTTGAAGGAAATATTGAGTCTTACCCGGTAGCTTACAACCTTTCCATTCTCCACCGTTACATCCTGCGTTACCACCTCCCCGATACGAAGGTCCTTAACGCTCTTTGCAGCGGTCTCTACGGCCGTCTTGGCTGCGTCTTCCCACGATACCGTGCTGGTGCCTACAATCTCATTGACGACGTATACTCTGTCAGGCATAACGACCTCCTTTCAATTTCCATTACCTCACGACGTTATATGGTGTTAATAGCACAAATATCAGTGCTGTCAACAGAACGCTCCGGTCGAGTATCTCTGTAAACCCTTGAGACAAGCGATGCCCGGGACGTAACCGAACCTGGCGGTCAATAGGGATGCTGGTGAATACCCGGGCGGCAGTCCGGGTTCCCTGGTGAGAGCTGAGTATGTCCGGAATCAGTGTTCTTTCTATGGACGAAGCCTTCAGGGACAACCTCATCCGATGTCGTACAATTATGTAGGGTGGCGGCGGCAGGACCCACTTTTATGTAGGATATATTCTCTATTCCAATGTTTCCAATCGGCCCGGAGAGGGGACAGGCGGAGTAGATTCTGCAGCGTAACACTTCGTAACAATTGATTAAGTTTAGTTCAACATAGCATCGGGGAAAGCCGTCGTTGAGTTTTGGCATACCCATTGCTTTTAACAAGACCAGGGTTAAGGTGCAAGACAAAGGCGTCTTCGGCCAACGCGGGTTTGGAGGCGCCTTTATCTTTTTCCGAGGAGGGATGCGCCAGGGGTCACGGGTAACAAGAAAAAACATTCACCCTCATGGGAATAGGGATTGTTTGAGGCAGGAGATTGTGAGTAACGGAAGGACAAATAATTAAGGAGGCTTGATAATGAAAAGAGCTTTTATGTTCCTACTATTGAGTTTTACGATCCTTGGCATGGCAGGTACCGTTTTTGCCGAGACAGGGCCGGATCCTACCGGAGCGAAGACATTGGCGGAAAATGCGCAGGCACCGGTCGACTATGTCTGGGTTTTGGTTTGCGGTTTCCTGGTCATGTTTATGCAGGCAGGATTTGCCATGGTTGAAACGGGCTTTTGCCGGGCAAAGAATGCAACAAACCTGATGGCAAAGAATGGAATAGACTTCATCGTCGGTTCTCTCGGCTTCTTCGTCATCGGCTACACGCTTTTGAAGGGGACCGATGTCGGGGGGTTTATCGGTGTCGGTCCGCTATTTCTGGCCGGCAATCAATATGACGTTGGCAAGTACCTTGATTTCTTCTGGCAATTGGTATTTTGCGCAACCGCCGCAACCATAGTCTCAGGCGCTGTGGCGGAACGCCTGAAGTTCTCCTCGTATTTGATCTATAGCGTGATCATCAGCATGCTTGTTTATCCGATATACGGCCACTGGGTATGGGGCGGCGGATGGCTCTCGAAGTTGCCGTTCGGTCTGGGACATCTTGATTTTGCCGGATCAGGTGTTGTGCATACAATTAGGTGGGATGTTCGGGCTTGCGGGAGCAATAGTGCTTGGGCCAAGATTTGGCAAATTTACAAAGGAAGGAAAGCCAAACGCTATCCCGGGCCATAGTATAACACTGGCAGCCCTCGGTGTTTTCATACTCTGGTTTGGATGGTTCGGGTTTAACCCCGGTTCTACTTTCAATGCGCATCATCTTAGAATATCGGTTATAGCGGTCAACACCCTGCTCGCTGCATCGGCAGGCGGATTTGCCGCGTTAATCGTCGTTCTGCTGAAGACCAAAATATACGATGTCGGCATGATGTTTAACGGTGTTCTTGCAGGTCTTGTCGCCATAACCGCGCCATGTGCGTGGGTAGAGGCGTGGGCTGCCGTAGTGATCGGATTGATAGCCGGGGTGCTCGTCATTGTCAGCATATATACGCTTGAAGGAATGAAGGTTGACGATCCGGTAGGCGCGGTGTCTGTCCACGGTGTCAACGGCATGTGGGGGCTTATAAGCGTCGGCATATTTGCGGATGGCACGTACGGAAACTATCTGACTGAGGCACCTTTTGTAAAGGGGTTTCTTTACGGGGGTGGCGCGGGCCAGTTGATCGCTCAGGTGATAGGTGCTGCCGTTGCGGGATTATGGGCTTTCGTATGCGGATATATTCTGTTCAAGATAATGGATGTTATGATAGGTGTAAGGGTTTCACCTCAAGAAGAGATTGGGGGCCTCGATGTAGTTGAACACGGCGGCTCGGCCTATCCTGATTTTTATACTCAGAACAAATAGGTAGGGGTGATGACATGCAAAAAATAACGGCGGTAATAAGAATTGAAAAATTCGACGATGTGAGGGCTGCGCTTGAGAAGAGGGGATACCCTGGTATTTCTGTTACGAGAATTGAAGGTCACGGAAAGCAAAAAGGACTGAGGCAGCAATTCAGGGGGCGTGAATATACGATAGACATGCTTCCAAAGTTTGAATTGAAGATTGTTGTAAAGGATTCTGAAGTGAAAGCGATCGTGAACACGATCATGGAGGCGGCGCGTACCGGCGGAGCAGGGGACGGCAAGATATTCGTCTCGCCGGTCCTCGAAGTCTATCGAATCAGAACGGGTGAGACAGGGGAAGAAGCTCTCTAGCGGGGGGACACCCGGGATCGATGACAGTCATCCCGATGCAAGAGGTTCGACGCGGGGCCGCCTTATGGTTGCCCCGCGTTTTCTACCGGGAAAACCGGGAAGCTTTTATCAAAGAAGGTTTTGCGACCGGCCCCCGCCGTTACCATCTTCGCTCTGCGCGATATCGAGCTTTATCCTCGACAAAAAATGACGATAATACTACTTTGGGGAGAGATGAACGGAAATTGGGCGTGCCATCACAGAACGGGCGGAAATGCTCGAAAACACCTCACTCAGCATGGAATTTACCTGGGCTGAGCTTCTCGACCTGTCCCGTTACATGGGTACCATGAAGTATAAAAAGGGGAGCACCGTCTTTGAAGAAGGTGACAGGGATATCTTCATGTGCGTCGTCGTGAAAGGAGGCGTCAACATAATGAAGAGAGATGAACGTCTCGCCGCTAAACACGTTACCGCGATAGGGGTAGGGAAGGTCATAGGCGAAATGTCGATGATAGATGGCAACCCGCGCTCCGCGTCCGCCATCGCCGCGGCGGATACGATCCTCGTCACGCTGTCAAAGGAAAGCATGGATCTGTTGTTCAAGGAGAAGCCCTATGTCGGTCTGAAACTGCTGAAGAAGATAGCCTTCTCCATGAGCCAGAGACTCCGCCAAACGACAGGTATCCTCGTTGACTATCTGGAAAGAGGCCAGTTGCTGTGAAACCGGGGATGTCCATATCGGAAAGGTTCACTCATGATTTTAGACATACCTTTTTTGCCACCTTGCGAAAGTGCTGTCCGTAAACCATCAGAGTGATAACCTCGGGAAAAGATCTTCGATGGAACAACAGGGTCTTGACGAAAAGCCTCCAATAGTACCACTGGGTCCTGCCGTTGCCCAGTATCCCGATATACAGGATGGATTTCAGGAGGGCCTTGATCTGGCCTTTTGCTATCTTTTGCTTCAAGTAAGGGTTATGATACCGCAAAAATTGGGAGATCCTCTGGTAATAGGGCTTGGGGCTGTATATGGTCTTAATGATCCTTTGATACCCTTCGATCAGTTTCATCCTGTCCATTTTAGAAACAAAGTTGATGCTCCCGTCCGTATTGTCCCCGGACGCAGTCAGTTCCAGACGGTTCGCCTCTCTGAGCCTGTGCCAGAGTTTCGTATTCGGTAAGGCGTTCAGAAGTCCCACCATGGCCGTTACCACACCGCTTTCCTGGATGAACTTTATCTGCCTTGCAAAGATCCCTTCATCATCACTGTCAAATCCGACGATGTAGCCTCCCATAACCTCAATACCTGACGCCTGAAGTTTTCTGATGGCGGCTGTCAGGTCGCGCCTGCAGTTTTGATTCTTTGAGCATTCCTGCAGGCTGTCCTCGTTTGGCGTCTCCAACCCGATGAACACTTGCTTGAACCCGGCTTCAACCATGAGATGAATGAGCGTCTCGTCGTCGGCGATGTTGATCGAGGCCTCGGTGAAGAGATAAAAGGGGTAATCGTGGACCTTCATCCATTCGATTATGTGCGGCAGCATCTTCTTCACGGCAACACGGTTGCCGATAAAGTTATCGTCCACGACAAAGAGGCTGCCCCGCCATCCCCTGTCATAAATCATCTGCAATTCATCCAGAAACTGCCCTGTGCCCTTCAGTCTCGGTGTGCGGCCATACATGGTGGTAATGTCACAGAAGTCGCAATTGTAGGGGCATCCTCGTGAATATTGAACCATGAGAGAAGCGTAGTCCTTCATGTCGATCAAGTCCCAGCGGGGAACGGGCGTTACAGACAAAGGCGGGAACTCGTTCGATCGATACACCCTGGCTGCCTTACCCTCTGCAAGATCTTTCAGGAATTGCGGCAGCGTCAACTCTGCCTCGTTCAGGATGAGGTGATCGACAAGTGATAAGAGTTCTTCCGAGGCGCCGTTGAAGAAGGGACCTCCGGCCACGACCTTTTTTCCCAGACGGCGGCACTCTCCGAGAACTGCAGCGACAGACTCCTTTTGTACAAGCATGGCGCTTATGAAGACATAGTCCGCCCATTGGAGATCGCTGTCTCTCAGATTGTTGTTAATGTTCAGATCTACCAGACGAATGTCCCAGTCTTCGGGGAGGAGCGCCCCCACGGTCAATAATCCCAGGGGAGGGAAGGCGGCCTTCTTGGAGACGTATTTCAAGGCATACTTGAAGCTCCAGAAGGTGACGGGATATTTGGGATAGATAAGGAGTGCTTTCATCATGTTCTCGCTTTGCGGGTTTGGGCCCTTTATTGTATCGCCCCGATACGATTCAACCGGTGGTTCGGGTTTTCTACAGATAATAGTACCACATTGGACAATCTTCCACCAAATTGCTCATTTCTTCCAGGACCCCTGTCGTTCAAAGGCGGACAGACGTCATCGAGGGGATTGTCCAGGATAAATAGCAGATGGTTAGTGTCATCTGCTTCGGAAAGGAGTATACTATAAACACTGTCGATCTCATCTTCTTTGCTCCGCAGCTACACGTGATCGGCCGATACGGAATACAATCGCACGATCGCCTTTTGATTCCTTACAGATTAACAGCGAACCAATATAAAGGGAGTAAATGATGACAAGCATTGCAGAGTTCATCAAGATAAGAGAAAGCATCGAGGAACTTGCCAAACAGATCACCCTGCTTGTCGAGCGCAAGACAGTCAAGGATGCAAGAGGGCACCTCGATAATGCAAATCGCCAGCTTGAAATACTCAAGACCATGGTTGCCAACGATACGCAGAAGATTGTCGATAGCCGCCTGTCCGCGCAGCTTGCAGGCCTCGGGGTGAAGGTCGGAAAAATGGAAGCGAAAGTGCCCGTCAGAAAGAGGGCGGCGACGAAGAAGCCGGAAGAGACGCCGGTTAAACCAGAGATTTCCGACGCACCTCAAATAGTGGTATTCGAGCGCCCCTGAACGAGCGCTTTCAGCTCCACACGCATAGTTGAAATGCACTTGTTCCCCGGTCAACTTCGATGTCTTCCTGGCACGGACGTCCCCATTTGTTTTGCCGGAAGACCCCACCATACACACCGTCACTGAAAAGACGACAAAATTTCTATTACAATGATTACAAAACAATGATTGTTCAGGCGACAGACAAAGCGGAATCTTAATCATATTATAAAAGGAAGACCCTGTCTTGCGCGAATACGCCGGGAAGATTGTGGCGATCATTGAGGTCCACGGTGGTAAACGCCGGTGAATCGCGCTCTTTCAGTTAAAGAGTGCAATAACCGAAAACCAGGCAACCCTTACACTGTTCGGTGGGTGTATTCAACCTGCCGGGAATAAGTTTTTTCTTTTCGCCCGCGGGCCCGATGGTGGATGGGCCGAGGTATTGAACATAGCAGGAGGGAGGGACAATGGGAATCATATCATGGATTGTCATGGGACTGATCGTCGGTTTGCTTGCAAAATTCATAATGCCCGGCAGTGATCCGGGAGGTTTCGTTATTACTATCGTGATAGGGATAGTGGGCGCCTTTGTCGGCGGGTTTATCGGATCATGGCTGGGACTTGGAACTGTTACGGGATTTTCGGTAAGGAGTTTGTTGCTTGCTGTCGGCGGTGCCATAATCCTGTTGATAATCTACCGTACTATAAGGGGTTAGTACCAGTTCACCGGAGGTGTACAATGCATCGGAAGACAAAAGCTAATTTTTTCTGGCACCATGCGTTTTTCCTTGCGGCATGGCTTGTGGGCTTATCTCTCATTCTGGTCTGCCCCTCAGGCTATGGACAGGTTCAGAAAAACCCGGTCGATCTGAATACCGCTTCTGAGAAGGAACTTGAATCCTTGAAGGGGGTGGGCCCGGCGACGGCGAAGAAGATCATAGCCGGCCGCCCCTACACCTCGGTCGACGACCTCAAGAAGGCTGGTATATCGGACAAAATGATTCAATCCATGAAACCCTATGTAAAGGTCGGCGCAGTTTCCGCGTCACCCAAACCTCCTGCCGAGGTGAAACCGACGGCTCCGCCGGTTCCTGCCAAAAAGATTTCCCAAGAGGCACCGGCAAGGGTAGGGCCCACGAAGGAAATGCCGGCGGTGAAGTCCCCGCCAAAAGCCGCGGCTCTGGCTCCCGGTCAGAAAGTGAACATAAACACCGCAACCAAAGAGCAGTTGGAGGCCCTTCCCGGGATCGGTCCCGCGAAGGCACAGGCTATTATTGATGGACGGCCCTATAAGAATACAGAGGACGTTATGAAGGTAAAGGGGATTAAAGGGGGGACTTTCGGCAAGATCAAGGATATGATCAGCGTGAATTAACAGGGGCATAAAAAAGAGGAGGGTCACATTTATGAAAACCTTACTGATCGTTGCGGGAGCAATAATTCTCTTTTCTTCGCTTGTCTTTGCCGCTGGTCCGAAGACCTATCAGGTTACGGGCCCGGTGCTGGAGATGAAGGATGATTCCATTACCGTACAGAAGGGCAAAGAGAAATGGGAGATAGCCAGAGACGCATCCACGAAGGTGACGGGCGACCTCAAAATCGGGTCGAAGGTAACAATCGAGTATACCATGAAGGCAGTGACCGTCGAAGTCAAGGATGCAGGGAAACAGGCGAAACCCCCAAAGGCCGAACCGGCACCTGCAAAGAAGTGACGCAAGCCGAGCAGGTCCTGGGACTCGTAAACAATCCCGACACCGGCGGGCTCACGGGTCTGATCGAAACGTTCAAGAATAAAGGGCTTGGCGACGTAGTGTCTTCGTGGATAAGCACGGGAGAAAACAACCCGGTTTCTGGTGATGAAGTAACAGGTGCGCTCGGAAGCGACACGATCCGGCAGATAGCCGAGAAGCTGGGTATTTCCGAAGGCGACGCATCGAGTCGCCTTGCCGAATTGCTGCCCCAGGTCATCGATAAACTCACCCCGGACGGATCAGTACCGGAAGGCGGCCTGCTCGACCAGACGCTGGGGATTCTCAAACAGAAACTATCGGGCTGAGATCTAAAACGGCTTGTTGCCCAAATCCCCCATTTTTAAAAGACTGTTCTCACGTTTACCCCGTAACAAACGGGGCCCGTTCGTCGCCTTAAGGCTCCTCTCTGGAGGCATTAAAGAGAGGCTGGGGAGGAAGCCAAAAGACTTCCCGGGAATTTGAGAAGACTGAAATTCCCGGGAATCTTCGATCCCGCTACGCGGGAAAATAAAGAACCTGATATTTCGCTCAGACCTGTCCCACAATGATGACCACATTTTGCTAACATCAATAGCGAATACCCGCCGCAGGCGTGCAAAGTGCGGCCTGATCCCTGCTGTCTGGGATCTGGACGCAATTCTTTTAAGGCTTCCTCCAATCCTCTCTTCTATGCCTCCAGCGAACCCCCGTGAGGGGGTGAAGCGGGCGTGAGACAAGTCTTTTGCTGTTCCATTAATAAGTTATTTCAGCTTTTCTTTTTAAATTCAAAACACCCATGCGTGGTGGACGTCCGGTTCCATTATGGTATGATTCTCAAGGAGAAAATGGCATAGGTCGCTAAAGTATTCTGACCTGCGCACGGGCTGGATATAAGGTGACCGTGGTAGAATATAAGAATGGGTATTTTGCAGTAGGCCAGGAAATTGGAGATGCTTCAGAGCCTGGAAATTCGGGCAGGAAGGGTCAAGGGGATGTAGGCACTGTGTGTTTCGTGGAGTTAAGGGAGGATGGAGCGCGATGATAACGAAAGAGAAGCTGCACAAAATTCTGCAGAAGGATCTGGAAGATACGGTTGAGGCTGCGATTGTCGCGGCTGCAAAGAAGAGAAAGGACTATTGCAAAGTCGATATTACGGGTATCGACGAGATGATTTCGGTGCCTGTTGTCGGAGAACTGCGTGAGGGAGGGTTTGATGTAAAGGAGGAAGAGGTCACGGAGGGAGAACATTTCGGGAAAACATGGATGCATATTCGCTGGTAACAGGGACGCGACCACGGTTCCCCTTGTTTCACAGGTGACCCGCGATGTTCCTGACCTGATGTTTTGCATCAATGGGTTGTTTTTTCCCGGTCACCGTGCTACAGAGTATCTGGGAGACGGCTTTTAACGTCTTGCCGCCAGGGGGGTTCCGTGATGAATGAAAAACTCGTTCAGGTTTTTTCTCCCGACTCCGTTGCGGTTATCGGGGCATCCAACAGTTTTGATAAACTCGGATATCATGTGATGAAGAGCCTCGCCGGCAATTACCATGGGATGATCTTCCCGATAAATCCGAAGAGCGACAGGATCTGGGGCCTGGCTTCATACCCTTCGCTTGAAGCGGTCCCCGGGGATGTCCACTTGGCGGTGATTGCCGTGCCTGCCCGTATGGTGCCCGATACGCTTCACGCATGCGGGCGCAAGGGTGTCAGGGGAGTGGTGCTGATCACCGCAGGTTTCAGGGAGATTGAAGATGACGGAGGCAGGGTCCTGGAGGAAGAGATCAAGGAGATCGCCGAACATTACGGTTTGCCGATCATCGGGCCCAACACTTTTGGTTTTGTCAACCTGAGTTCCGGGGTAAACGCGTCCTTCACGTCGGAGTTCTCAAGGATCGAAAGAGGGGGTGTTGCCCTTATAAGCCAGAGCGGGGGCATCTGCCATCTCTGCGGTTTTCTCGCCATCGAGCAGAGGATTGGCATGTCAAAGCTGATGAGCCTGGGAAACCGCTGCAACGTGGATTTTCCCGAAGTCCTGACGCACCTTGTCGAAATAGACAGTTCCACAAGGGTGATCGCCCTCTACATAGAAGGACTCGACGAACCCAGGAGACTTCTCGATGCTGCAAAGTCGCTTCGCGGAAGAAAACCCATCATCGCCTACAAAGCGGGAAAGAGCGAAAAGGGCGATAGCGCCAGCCGGTTCCACACCGGTTCCCTTGCCGGGAACCATGCAATATGGAAAGGCGCGCTTCGTCAGGCGGGGATTCTCGAGGTTACCGGGACGGAGGAGTTGCTTGATACCGCGAAGGCCATCGACTCATGCAGCCTGCCCGGAGGGACGCGCATGGCCGTGCTTTCCGGCCAGGCGGGCCCGGGAATGATCGCTTCCGATGCCCTGGAACCCGCGGGGCTTAAGTTATCGCACTTTTCGGAGGCCACACAGCGGAGGATCAATGACCTCCTGCCGCCGATCGCGATTCGCACCAATCCCGTGGATATGGGGCCTGCGTGGTATGACCCGAAGAATATTATCGCGATCTTAAAGGCGGTGATCGATGACGAGCACACGGACGGTATTATTTTCCTTGCCATGTATGCGTCGGCCAACCTGAATCTGGCAGAGGGGATGGTTGAGTACATGAGGGCCGCGGACCCATTTCAGAAGCCCGTAATCGCCTGCTTTACCGCTCCTCCCGGCATATGGGATGAGCCGATAGGAGCCCTCGACCGGAAGAAGGGGGTGGCGATCGTCCCCACGCCGGAGAGGGCCGTGCAGGCCATGGCTAACCTCTGGAAAGTCAGCTCCTTATCGAACGGCAGGGGGGTGAGAACGTGGGATCGTTGATACTTGGAGTAGAGGCCATGGCCTTCCTCGAAAAGGAGGGGTTCCCCGTGCTCAGGAGTTTCCTGGCGACCAGCGAGGATGATGCCGCCGGTAAGGCGGCGGAGATAGGTTTTCCCGTAACGCTGAAGCTTTCATCGCCGGACGTGATACACAAGACGGAGGCTGACGGCATACGGGTGTCGCTCAGGGATGAAAGTGAAGTGCGGCAGGGATTCAGACAGATTGTCGGGACCTTCACAACGGATCAACCGGAAAAGAGGCTCGACGGAGTCATGGTGCAGGCACAGGGGGGCGGCGTCGAGGTTATTGTAGGAATGGCTACCGATGAGCAGTTCGGCCCCGTTCTGATGTTCGGACTGGGGGGCATCTTCGTGGAAGCAATGAAAGATGTGTCCTTCAGGCTAATCCCGATGGAGGCATGCGATGCGAAGGATATGATGGAAGAACTGAAGGGGTACCAGGTGCTCGAAAGCCCTCGAAGCGGGTCCGTTGATCTGCCGGCGGTTCAGAGGCTCCTTCTCGGGATCTCGGAGTTTATCACCCGTCATCCGGAAATCCGGGAGATGGACCTGAACCCCGTATTCGTCTCCTCTCATGGCGCGCGGATCTGTGACGCCAGGATAATGGTATTATGATGCTCCGCGATAAAAGCAGGTTAAGGAAGGAAAGGGATGGCGACAAAAATAGGTTTCTCAATCTCGTCTGCTTATGAATCCAAATACCCCGGTGTGGCCTTCGGGTTGACCCTTATCTCGGATTGCGAGCCCATAAATGACGGCGCGGGGTTCGATCAATACAGGCGGAATCTCCTGAGAAAGATGAGAAAGAGGGAAACGCTTGCCGGAATCTCCGGGCGTATCGACATTTACGATCGGTTTTTTCAGAGCTTCGGATTCCCGTGTCCCCTGCCGCAGCATCTCAAGAGAACTATCAATAGCGGGTTCCCGAGGTACAACCTCATGGTAGACGCCCACTTCATGGCAGAGATGTGTGCCGGTATCCTGGTGGCGGTGACCGATTTTGATCGGATTGAAGGCAAACTCATGCTCGATGTAGCCCTGGGAGGGGAGACGTGCGTTGGAATGGGAGGCCGCCAGTTCGTAATGACAGAAGGAGAGATCATACTCCGCGACGAAAAGGACATCATTTGCGTCCTTTGCCAGGGGGCGGATGAAAAGACAAAAGTCCGCGACGATACACGCAGCGTCCTTTTCTATTCCTACGCCGTTCCGGGCATCGACGGGGTCTATCTTAAAGAAGGATTGACTGTCGCCGCACAAACCATGGCCCAGTTCAGCGGGGGAAACATCGAGGGTCTGGACGTGTTCGTTCAAGGATGACGCTGCCTGTCGAGAATCTTCTTGACATAAAAAACCGCTTTTTCTAATCTGTATTCACAGCAAAAGAAAGTTTTTCAGAAACAGCAAAGGGGGCTAATCTTGGCGAGATTATTAAGATTGTGCAAGGAGGTTCTGCTCGTTTCAAGTGTTACGGCGCTGGCGATGATCGTCCCGGTGATCGCCGTATGGGCCGGTCCCCTCGACTCGGTCGCAATCGACCCTGGAGCGACCATTGTTCACCCTGAAAAGACGGTCATGGTCCCTGTAAACGGTGCCGTAGGATCCGACATCTCCATCTCCAGTCGGGCTTTCCTCTCTATAGATTTTGCAGTGCAGTCAGGCAAACAAGTCACCTTGCTTGTCATCACGGACGCTCAAAAGCGGGAGATGAATGGGGGAAGACCGATCACGGGACGCCCGCGAGTTCGTGCACCCATCGATGGAACCGCAAGTCAATCACTAACTGTAAGCCAGGGAGGGTACTATGTCGCAATTCTCAATTCGGACTCGCAGCCTGTATCTGTCACGTATCGGGTTTGTGCCCGTGCGTTCTGACCTGATGGCACGCCGGTTTCTTCGGGCTGGCTGGGCCGTTGTTGTCATTATCTGCGGACTTTTTCTTATGACGGACCAGGTTCTTGCCGGTCCTCTCGATTCAATTCCCGTCGGACCCTCGGATCGCATGCTCCTCAATCAGAACGTGACCCTTTCCGATAATGGCGCGGCCTCGAACCTTTTCGTTCCCCAGCAGGCGACGGTTTTCTTCGACGTTGCCGTTCAATCGGGGAAAGAGGTGTTGCTGATGGTGATCACAGAGGATCAATGGCAGGCGATCAGTGCGGGCGAAAAGCCGTCAGGACAGCCGATTCTTCGCGTGACTGTCGGAGGCGTTGACACGAGATCCGTTAGCTTGCCGCGCGGGACGTACACCGTTGCCATGTTCCCCAGACAAGGAGCGACTCAGGTGACCATGCGTGCCCGAGCCAGGTATTGAAATGGACCGACCTTTTTCTGGGGGGACGGGGGAGCACCCCCGCCGTGTCACAGGGCGAGAAGACAGATGGAATAAAGCTGCAGCGATGAGTATCATGATCCTGTCGCTGTTCCTTGCCGTGGTGGTCGATTCGCCGTGTGCCTGGGCCGTCAATGGAACACCCGTGAGCACACAGTGCTGGATAAACGGCACGCTGGTCGGGGGCTTTCCTGTGGGCAAGCCGTGTCCCGGGACAACGAGCGGCGGCGGGGGACGCGCCATCATCATGGGCCCGCCCGTTATCGTCTGGCGCCATCCCAGCGCTGAAGGTTCGCAGATGGCGGGGTTGTCTCCAGTGGACCCGAAGCTTGCCAGTCAGCTTAACACAATCGCCGATACCCCCATAACTCTCAGGCAGAAGGGCGAGTTCGCGATGAGGAACGGCGATCTTGCTCGCGCGAGGGCGTATCTCGAAGAAGCACGCCGGAGAGATCCGCAAGACCCCCAGATCCAGCAGAGCCTCGTGACACTGCAGAACCTGTTCGATAAGGGTACGCAAAGCCTGACGGCGCCGCGGCTCCAACTCCCCAAACAGGAGTTTCTGAAACCCATGCCGGCCGCCGCCGTCGACAGGTTTATGGGCAACCCGGAGGTCAGGGCGCTGCGGGAGGCTGAGATTATTTCCTACAACAAACTTGCGAATGCGGACGCCGCGCTCGCCATGACGACAACCAGAGCGAATACCGGTGCGGCAACGCAGAACGATGTCAAACAGGCGCAGTCGAAACTGAACGCGGCCGTCGAGGAGTTCAAGCGGGCCGAGATCAAACTCAAAGAAAAGATCTACGTATTGGACAAATAGATGAAGCCATCACTTCTTTTAGCTGCGGGTGCCGTCATGATCGGGCTTGCGGCGACTGCACAAATTCAACCAGCCGGGGCACAGGGGTGTCCCCCGAACTCTGCGCCCGTTGCCGAAAAGGATAACGTCGTCCATTGTCGCTGTATCCCCGGATTTGAGAACCGCGACGGTGTTTGCGTGCGCGTGACGGAACCGGCGAAGGAGGGAAAGCCGAAGGACGTGAATTTCCCCCCGGCCGCCGCCAATCTTGTTCATATAATGGACACGGTGACAAAGAAGCTGAATCGTCCCAAAGGGGGATATCATAAGGATTTGCAGCCCAGATTAGTGTGCAACTTTTTCTTTCAAGGGGTGGGAGAAGAACTCAAGAAATTGGGTTTGCCGGCTGACAGGGGAGCATGGAAGAAAGGTCTGAGAGCCGCGCAGATAAAGTCAAAGATAGAAGCTGACAGGACCGATTGGAATGAATTGAGAGAAGAGGACGTCCAGGAACGGGCTAATCGGGGAATAATTGTCGTTGCAGTTTCGCGCGATCATGTGGCGATAGCCTTTCCGATGCCCCCGCAAATACAGTTTTCGGGCAAGGGCCCGCTGTTGAGAGATGGAAACGAACATAGCCCCGAGACACAAGCGGACCATCGCCTGCATGCAAGCTCATGGGGCGCCGTGCCTGCCCATAACATGTTTAGCTACGAATATTCAGATAGTCAGAAGAAGCAGCTGAAGAGCCCGAAATTTTACGTTTGGACCCCCTCAGAGTCGCCCGCGAGTTCACTAACCGATTATAGGCGCGAAATAGTGCCGAGGTAACGTCGAGGGTGAAGGTCGGTTTGACAACGGCTATGGATTTCGAGGGGCTTTATTGACGATCAGCGCGGAGCCGAAGAGCAGCAGAAGCCCGACGCATGTACACCCGGCCATCATCGATGCCATCGGCACGATCGTCCCGTCATGCAGGTAGCTTAACAATCCCGATGACACGGCCCCTCCCACCATCTGGAGGCTTCCGATAAGCGCCGAAGCCGTGCCCGCATTTCTCGTGAAGGGCTCCAGCGCCAGCGCAACGGCATTGGACGTGACACAGCCGAAGCCGAACAGGTAGCAGAAGATGAGGCCCAGGATCGCCGCCTTCCCAACGAACCCCGCCAACCCTCCTATCACCAGGAACATTATGAGAAGGAATTGGGCTGCCGTCACTGTCCGTAAAATTTGCGCAGCGCTGTACTTTTTGAGCAGGATCCTGTTGACCTGGTTTGACAGTACCAGGCCGATCACGTTTCCTCCGTATATCAAGCCGAATTCCGTTTCCGTGAACCCGAGCAGGCCCATATAGACAAAGGCTGATCCGGCGATGTAGGCGAAGAACCCGGCCGTTGCGGTCGCCGCGAGAAGTCCGTACGTGACGAATGCCCTGTTCCTGAACACCTCAACATATTCCAGCATCACGTTTTTCGGGTGTAAAGAGATGGAAGCATCGTGGCCCTTGGTCTCCTGGAGAAATTTGCTCATGGCCAAAAAGACGAGGAGGCCGATAGCCGCAAGGACCAGAAAAATATATTGCCAGCCGAATGCAGACACCACGAAACTCCCTATGGTGGGGGCAACGATCGGTGCGATGCCGAAGACCATCATCAGCAGAGATAACATACGGGCCATCTCGGTCCCGGAAAACAGGTCACGCACAACCGCCCGACTGCCCGCCATTCCGACGCATGCGCCGAAACCGGCGAGAAAGCGCATTGCCACCAGGACGTGAATGGTCGACGAGAGGGCGCAACCGACGGAGGCTGCTGTATAGACAAGGAGCCCGAGCATCAGCGGTTTCTTCCGTCCGTAACGGTCCAATAAGGGGCCGTAGATTATCTGGCCGATGGAAACCCCAATGAAATAACTCGTGAGCGAAAGTCCCACACGGGCAATATCCGTCTTCAGCCCCCTGGCGATGGCAAGAAAACCGGGAAGATACATGTCCGTCGCAAAGGGACCGATAGCCGTTATGCCCGCAAGAACGAGTACCAGGACATTATGCCGCTTCCGGTCCAGCACCAGTTCAGGCTGTTGTATTGAGGCGGTGGATGCGGCCCGGGTCCCCTTGGGGTCGTCTTGGTTCTCTCCAGACGCAGAATGCAGTGTGATCTCCTCCCAATCGTTGTTGTGTTTTACTGGCTGGGAAACGTCCGGCACGCCGCTTTACTACTTCAGGTCGGCACCCGCAGGCAGGAAGACTGTGCCTCGCCTTTCGAAGGTTTGCAAACTCTTATCACAAGTCAGCCGGCCTGTAAATGATGAACAACAGAAACTATAGGGTTACCTAAAAGAGAGAGGCAAAAACGGGCATGAGCGCCTCGCGGAATGTATCTCAATCACAAACATAGGCGAAAGGAGCTTCTCTCATGTGTGCCAAAGAATATGTTGCATAATATCGACAAGACATGATCGGTCGTCACGATTATCGTGAAATATGACAGGGTAGAGCGGCGGACGGGCTTCTGTCACGGCGCATCGAGTGTTCCGACTTTTTCCATGTACGTGCGGATGGACTGCAGGAGGTTGTCATCGAGATCATGGAACTGCGTACCTATGAACGTTCTTTTATCCCCGAGCCTGATGTTCCTTACTGTTGCCTTGATGGATTGCACGTCTGATGAACCAATGAGCCGTGTCGAAAAGGTAACCTCTTCACCTACACTTATAGCTGCCCCCGGGCTGTCGGATTGGTCGAAGAGAAAGCTGCATCCGCCTTCGCTTACGTCCGTAAAGACACCTTCATGTGAAGCGTTGTTCACCGATATGAGAGCGGGGATCATGCATGGCGCCCTCTCGGACTTCCTGAGGTTCACTACCTCGACATTCTCGGGATAGGAGAGGAAAGCCAGGTGAAAAGGTTCGTTCATGGCTCCCATGAGCGTAGCGTAGAACCCGTAAACCTTTCCGCTGTGGAGGTAGCGGACTATGATATTGTTCGTCTGGTAGAGTTTCACCCAGAGCCCGGGTATGGAAGGTATTTCGGCGATAAGGTAACGGTCTCTCACCATACCTACAAGGGTGCTCTTCCAGGTGTCCTTCGCTCCCCTCAGTTGAAGGCGAAGCATTATCCCCAACTCGACGCCGAGATGCTCTTTCTGATGTTGAACTGCTTGATTGCCGGTCTCTGCCATACGTAACATTTGAGACACACTCGACCTCCGGGTGGTCTCCCTGAACTATATAATCGCCATCCGGCCGGTTTTATTAAGGAGTTCAGACTGGAGACACTTGCTTAAAGCCTCTTGTAACTGTATTCTAATGGAGGGGCTGGTTCCCGATGAACGAAAGGAGGTAATCAAATTGAACTATATCATAGGAATTCTTTGGTTTAATGATGAGGCTGCCTACCGCAGGGCATTCGCGATCTTTACCGATTCGAAGGATATGCCCGCCACTTTTGAAGACTGGAAAACCCTGGTGAATAGGCAACGCGAAGAGGTTAAGCGTGCCGGTAATATCGCTATTCGCGTGGACTTCGACCCGGAAACATTTATCGCCTGGTGCAACCTGCGTGGATTTCAAGCCAATTCTCAGGCGAGAGGGGCGTTCACCGAGCATGTCGTACTCGAATATCAGAAGACCGGCAAAGGAACGGTCATCGAATAGAACCCCGGCCATCTGTCTGCGGCAAACATGCAGAAACAGGGCAAGGGGGCTGACGTCCCAAATGCGTTTGATTGAAATATATTGAAATCATATTATTTTTATGCGATAATTCTAGTCAGAAGTTTCGGAAGCATTAGTTAGTAGTAACTGCGGAAATTTTATTTTTGTAGTATCTTCCCAACATATGTCCGTATCCTTCAAATTCTAATAAAGAGGTAGTAAATATGTCAAAAGGTACAGTGAAGTGGTTCAACGAGTCAAAAGGTTTCGGTTTCATCACGAAGGATGACGGTGTGGATGTGTTTGTACACTATTCTTCCATCCAGGATAGCGGGTTCAAATCACTCAACGAAGGCGAAACGGTAAGCTTTGATGTTGTGAGCGGCCCGAAAGGTCCCGCCGCATCCAACGTCGTAAAAGGCTAAGCCTAACAGGGCAGGTTGGGATACTCCCGGCCTGCCTTTTCTTCTCCAGATTCTCCCGAGTTTGGTCTATCGAGTTGATCCTCTGCCATTTCCTGAAAGTCACCAGAACCGAGGGGCTTCTGCCAGCCGCTCCCAACAGAAAAGAGAGTTATTATGGCTTCCCGACGAAAATTACATGTCCTGGTCGTAGACAACGGCGAAGATATCACGAAACTGACCGTTGAAATGCTTGAGCGATTGGGTTATAGCGCACAGGGTGAGACACAGAGCCTGGCGGCGTTGAAAACGTTTTCTGAAGACCCCAACAAATTCGACCTTGCCATAGTTGAACCGGTTATGCCGGAACTTCCCGTCCGGAGTATGCGAAAGAGTTCTCCCGCTGCACCTGAGCTAACAGGGTTGGAGCTAGCGGTGCGTTTCAGGCGCATAAAGCCGGGTTTTCCGGTCCTGCTCTATGCAGGAGCCATCGAGCCGTCCCTGGAAGAAGAGATAAGGGCTGCCGGGTTTGGAGCGGCCATTCCTAAACCGCTGGGATTGAAGGGCCTGGAAGAAGCGGTAGGACGGGGGTTGCGCTCGTAGTCCTCCGCTCACCGGGGTCTGGATTACATCTCGCCTCCCCGTTTTGCCAAAACTTTGGGGGGAGGAGCACCGAAGTCACCTGATGAAATAGCACAGTTCCTCTCCCGTGATACGCGGATTCCTAGAGCTTCTCGATTTCCGTTCTCAGTTCAACCAGCTTGTCATAGACATTTTGAAGTTCCTTCTCTACCGGGTAACCGCTCAGTTTGTTCCCTGATCCAGCGTAGACCTTTGTTATCTCTACCGCAGTTTTCAGAGCCTCGATTCTCAAAGCTTTCTCATCCATCTTTTTTCACTCCTTCTACCGTTGTTTGTGCCGGCGAGCAGATTATAGCACGGGGTCAGGGGGATTGAAAGGAGACCCTATTTACATTGAACGCCTCATGATCCAGAGGATGGCAGGTACCCTGGCTGTACCTCAAGAAAAAGGGGGGCGGCAGGAGGCAAAACCAACCGTAGAACGGAACATGGACCGGTTTATTGGAACAGGCCAAGAATAGAAATGATAAATGCGGTATTGTGTAGTAGTATTTATCTCATTTTACCAGGGTGCCAGAAGTAATCCCGTTGGAACAAAAGATAAGAATAAATTTGGAGTACTGATGGTCAATACGATATTCATTCTAAAAAACGTTATTTCCTTCTTTATCCTGCCCTTGTCCATCGTGTCAGCCCTGATGGTGAGTGGCTTGATTCTCTTGTGGGCAACCAAACGCCAATTCTTAGGTAAAATCTTTGTTACCCTGGGAACGGGCCTGCTTCTGTTCGCAAGTTTCGGATTTCTGGCAGACCATCTTATTGTGTCTCTCGAAAACCGTTACCTCCCCTTGCTTGATGTTAAAAATATTCAAAGAACCAACGATATTAAATGGATAGTGATCCTGGGAGGCGGCAATATACCCGATCCACGTTTACCCATTTCCAACCAGGTTGCCCCGGCGTCGCTGACCCGTCTTTTGGAAGGCGTGAACCTCTATCGTCAACTTCCCGGCTCAAGGCTCATTCTTTCCGGCGGATCCGTATTTCGCACACCGGAGGCGGAAACGCTTGCGAAGATAGCCCGGCTGATGGGGATAAGGGAAGAAGATATAGTCTGCGAAAACAAGTCTCTGGATACGGCGGATCAGGCAAAAATGATCTCAAACATCGTTGGCCGTAGTCAGTTCATTCTTGTGACCTCGGCCATTCATATGCCCAGGTCGATGGCCCTTTTTCGCAAATACGGCATGGACCCGATCCCGGCACCAACGAGCTACATGGTCCACAAACAATCGCAATTCAACCCCGGTGTGTTCTTCCCCAGCACCGGTTCCCTGGGAAAAATGGAAATCGCCATCCATGAATATCTGGGCATCATCTGGATGCGTGTTCAATGAGGATTGTCTTTTGAGCCTGCATCAATTTTGGGGATGCCCTCCACATATTCACTTCTCGCCGGTTTTGGAAGAAAGAAAGCCTCTTAAAGCCGATAAAGAATTCAGAGGAGGCTATATCCCGGGTATCAGGAGAAAGGCCAATACGATTCGGAGCATATCGATGTTTTAATGCCTGGGACGAGAATCGAACTCGTACAGCCGCGAGGACCGAGGGATTTTAAGTCCCTTGCGTCTACCTAATCCGCCACCCAGGCCCAATGTTTGAATAACGGAATAAACTGGGCGGCTTATAGTATTTTTAGTTTGGTGTGTCAAGA
>DIFE01000141.1 GCA_002418985.1 Deltaproteobacteria bacterium UBA5756 | reverse complement strand
CTCCATATCTTTAGCCTCCTTGGTTAGTGTCCGCGTAATATCCGGATAGCCGCTCAAACCGCGGCATACCTACATTATAAAGTGCCGGGCGACGAGGTGCAACAGGCGTAGGCCACATTTCTTCTTCGGATTGCGGCCCAAGCCGGGTTGCCATAGAGGCCGATCCTGCTTACCTTTTTTGAAATATACCCGGTTTTCTGCTACAATGAGGGGGCTGAAAAGGAAGTGAAGCTGTAAAAGCGATATGGACAGTATATTTGTAAAAGGTGCGAGAGAGCACAACCTCAAGGGCATCGATGTAACCATTCCCCGCAACAAGATGGTCATTATCACAGGGCCCAGCGGTTCCGGCAAGTCGACGCTTGCNNTTCGATACCATCTATGCCGAAGGGCAACGCAGGTACGTGGAATCGCTCTCTTCTTATGCCAGGCAGTTTCTGGAACTGATGGAAAAACCCGATGTCGATTATATCGAAGGGCTGTCGCCCGCAATCAGCATCGAGCAGAAGAGCATCAGCAAGAACCCGCGAAGCACCGTGGGGACCGTCACGGAGATCTATGATTACCTTCGGCTGCTTTTCGCCCGCGTAGGCCATGTTTTCTGTTACGGCTGCGGGAAGGAGATCAAGAGCCAGCATGCGCCCCAGATAGTCGATGCGATAATCGCCCTCGAAAAGGGCCAGAATATCACGATTCTCGCACCCATTGTCCGGGGGAGAAAGGGCGAGTACCGCAAAGAACTGGATGAACTCAGACAACATGGCTTCACAAAGGTCAGGATCGATGGCACGATCATGGATCTGGCCGACGAGATCGACCTGGACAAAAACAAGAAACACGAAATCGAGGTTGTTGTAGACAGGATTACCATCAGGGACGGTGTTGAACGCAGGCTCTTCGAGGCGGTGGAGCTGGCACTCGCCAGGGCCGGCGGTCTCGTCAAGGTCGAAACGGCAAAAGAGACGCGTATTTTCAGCGAAAAATTCGCCTGTCCCGATTGCGGCATCAGCTACCCGGAGATCGCCCCCAGGATGTTTTCTTTCAATAACCCCTATGGGGCCTGTCCCGCCTGCACGGGACTTGGCGTCAAAGAATACTTCGACCCGGCCCTTATCGTTCCCAATCAGGACCTTTCCCTCCGTGACGGGGCGGTGGCACCCTGGGCCGAAAAGAACCCCGTACATTTCCTGCCCTTTTTGGAAGCCCTCGTCAAGCATTACAGGATCGATATCAGAAAGCCCTTCAGGGAACTCCCGAAAAGAGTACAGGATGCCATCCTCTATGGTTCGAAGGATGAAGAGATAGAGTTCTTCCACGATCATGGCGGCCGCCGGACTTTCAATCAGAAGCCCTTCGACGGTGTCATCGGCGAGCTTCAGAAGGACTGGGATGGGGCCGACTTTTACGAACGGGAAAAGCTGGAAAGATTCATCAATCTTATCCCTTGCCCGGAATGCAAGGGAGCCCGTCTCAGGAAAGAAATGCTCTGGGTCAAGGTGGGAGGCCTCAATATCTTCGAGATCTCCCGGATGACCATGGAGGAATGCGTGGATTTCTTCGACCGCGTCGAACTTTCCGAGAAAGACAAGGAGATTGCCCGGACGATACTCAAGGAGATCACCTCCCGTCTGAAGTTCCTCCTCGATGTCGGCCTCGATTATATCAGCCTCAGCCGTAATTCCGCCACCCTTTCTTCCGGGGAATCCCAGCGGATCCGTCTTGCCACGCAGATAGGCTCGGGTCTGACCGGGGTGCTCTATGTCCTTGATGAACCCAGCATAGGGCTTCATCAGCGGGACAACGATCGACTCCTTCAAACATTGAGGCGGCTACGCGATCTTGATAACACCGTTATTGTTGTCGAGCACGATTACGATGCAATAGTCTCCTCGGACTACGTTGTCGACCTGGGCCCCGGAGCCGGTGAAAACGGCGGTCACCTAGTCTTCCAGGGGACACCGGCGGAACTGAAGACCCATCCCGATTCTGTAACGGGGCTGTATGTGTCGGGACGCTGTTCCATCGAAAGGCCGGCCGGCATACGAGAACCGAGGGGTTTCCTGACGGTCAGGGGCGCGAGGGCGAACAATCTGAAGAGTATCGATGTCAGAATTCCCCTGGGGGTCTTTACGGCTGTCACGGGCGTGTCCGGCTCCGGCAAGAGCACCCTTGTCGTGGATACCCTCTATCCTGCCTTGAAACAAAAACTCTACAGGTCAAAGGAACGGGTGGGCGAATCCGACGGTATCCACGGTTTTGAGGAGGTTGATCGCGTCATCGATATCGACCAGTCACCCATCGGACGGACGCCGAGGTCGAACCCTGCCACCTATACGGGCCTTTTCACCCATATCCGCGAGCTCTTTGCCAGACTGCCCGAGTCACGGATGCGAGGATATAAGGAGGGAAGGTTCAGTTTCAACGTCAAGGGCGGCAGGTGTGAAACCTGCACGGGCGAAGGCTTCGTCAAGATAGAGATGCAGTTTCTGCCGGACGTGTATATCGTCTGCGAGGCATGCAAGGGGAAGCGTTACAACAGGGATACCCTGGAGATCCTCTATCGCGGGAAGAGCATCGCCGATATTCTCGAAATGACCGTTACGCAGGCGATGGAATTTTTCGAGGCGCACCCCCATATCAAGAGCAAGCTCACAGTACTCAACCAGGTCGGCCTCGGATATATCAGGCTGGGGCAGGCGGCCACCACCCTTTCCGGCGGAGAGGCCCAGAGGATCAAGCTTTCCCGGGAACTATCCAAGAGGGATACGGGGAAGACCTTCTACATCCTCGACGAACCTACCACGGGCCTACATTTCGTGGACATCGAAAAACTTCTCCATGTCCTCAACGAACTGGTCAAGAGGGGGAATACCGTGGTTGTCATCGAACACAATCTCGACGTGATAAAGAGCGCCGATTATATAATCGATCTTGGCCCCGAGGGCGGGGCACGCGGGGGAACGATCATCGCCGAGGGTACGCCGGAAGACATCATGTCCGTGGAGAAGAGTTACACCGGTCTCTTCCTGAAACGATATCTCGAGGACAGCGCAGGGCTCAGGGCTGAGAATCTGGCGGATGTGAAGGCGGTCTCTAAAGTCCGATAGCCAGACCCAGTATTACCTGCCCACACCGGAGACATCGGCGGACGTCATTTCCGGGTACCTGTGCCTAAACCGACCAGGTTTTTTTGATACCCTCAAGAAAAAGAAGCCTTTTCTTTATCTTTTCCCCTAGTCCGAATCCTCCGAGGGACCCATCCTGGCGGATGACCCGGTGACAGGGGATGATGATGGGAATAGGATTTTTCTTTAGTGCCTGACCGACGGCGCGGCAGCCCTTCGGGCATCCCGCCCTGATCGCGATATCGCTGTAGCTTTTCGTTTCACCGTAGGGGATGGTGCGAAGTTCGTTTAAGACTCTCCGGGTGAAGTCCGGCAAGTCCGATATGTCCACCTCTATATCGAAGTCCACGGGTTGTCCCTTCAGATAACGGTGGAGGAGGGTGCGCAGTTTCTTAAAGGATTGCTCCGACTCCACGCTGTCGGGATAGCGTTTCAACAGCGCCCGGTGTTCCTGGTACATGTCGTTGTCGGAAAGATCGAGGCTTATGATTCGCCCGTCTCTTTCCGCCACCGAGATCGTGCCGAACCAGGATTCAAAAATAGCAAATCGAATGGGATCCAAAGAGACAACCTCGCGCTGTTTCCATCGTGTTCCGGCGGCACTACGTTGCAGTCGGCTTCTCTTTAGCCTCCGTCTGTCTGCGGGAAGGCGGCGTTGGTATAGAAGTATTCCATCTTTTCCTTATGCTTTAATTCTTCCTGAGCCATCTTCAACAGCATCTCTTTTGCTTCTCCCGCCGAATGGATGGAGGCGAGGGACAGGTAAAACTCATGAGCGGACTTTTCGCGATGAGCTGCGAGAAGGTAAACATCTTTCCCTTCCATGCCCGCTTTTGGTTCGGGGGCCTCAAGGTGTTCCGCGATCTTGTAGTCGACGGCGGTGCTCATTGTAAGGCCCTCATTCCCGTAGCCCCGGTCCCGGTAGCCGACGAGGAAATCCTTGTGTTTCTTTTCCTCACCGGCAATGTACTCGAGTGCGTCCCGTGCTTCCCTGCCCGTGACCATTTTTGCGAGCTCCATGTAAGAATCGTAGGCTTCTTCTTCTTTTGCTATCGCCAGGTCGATAATGGCTGCAAACTCACGTGTTCCCATATGTCCCTCCTTTTTTGCTTCTGACTCTATATAGCATGGCATATTCACCATAGCCATGCAAGGGGAGGTGATTCTTTACGGGCAGTCGGCCATCCGAATGATGCCGGGAAATACGGGAGGCCCCCGATGAGTGACACCGGGGGCCTCATTAACAATCTTTAAACAACCGCCGGCATCCTGAGACAGGCAATGCCGCGACCGGTCTTTTACAACCTTTCGAGGTTCACCGCACATGCCTTGTATTCCGCCGTCATTGTGGCGGGATCGTAGACCGCATTTGTGAGCCAGTTTGCTGAACCTTCACGGAAATGGAATGACATCCATACCATCCCCGGGGGCACCTGCTCGGTGACCCTGGCGCGAACTTCGACCTCGCCGCGCCGCGACCGGACTTTTATTCGTTCATCCTGTTGGATGCCGAGCTTTTGCGCGTCAGCAGGGGAAATATCGGCCGTCTCCTCGGACATGAGGAAGTTCATGCCCGACCTTCCCGTTTGAGTCCTTGTATGATACTGGTAAAGTCTCCGGCCCGTGCTCAGGACGAAGGGATATTCCCGGTCGGGGATTTCCGCGGGCGCCTTCCAATCGACGGGGTTGAACACACCTTTTCCATGTGTAAACATGCCATCGCGGTGCAGAAACGCCGTGCCCGGGTGTTCCAAGGTAGGGCAGGGCCACTGGAGTCCGTCTTCTTCGATGCGGCTGTACTTGATACCGCCCAGTGCCGGGGCCAGCACGGAGACCTCGTTGTCCCATATCTCCTGACTGCTGTTCGATTCCCATGTGTGCCCCATTCGTTTTGCTATTTCTTTGAATATCCACCAGTTGGGTTTTGCCTCGCCGGGCGGAGTCTTGACCTTGCGGACACGGTTCACCCTTCTTTCACTGCTCGAGAAAGTTCCGTCATCTTCACTCCAGGATGCGGCGGGGAAGACAACATGAGCGAAACGCGTCGTTTCCGTCGGGAAGATGTCCTGGCAGACCAGGAATTCGGCGGAGGCCAGTTCGCGTTCCACTTTATGGATGTCGGGCTCGGTGTTTGCCAGGTTCTCGCCGAAGATGTAGAATGCCCTGATTTTCCTGTCCGGTAATGCTTCCATCATGTGAGGCATCATCATGCCGTTATTTTCAGGGAGTTTCTCGACATTCCAGGCCCTGGCGAACTTTTCCCTCATTGCCGGATCGATGACCTTTTGATAACCGGGGAAGACATTGGGCAGGGCCCCCATGTCGCAGGCGCCCTGGACGTTATTCTGTCCCCTGAGCGGGTTGACGCCGGCTGAGGGCATCCCCATGTTCCCGAGGAGCAGCTGGAGGTTGGCGGTGCTCATCACGTTGTCCTTGCCCGTCGTGTGTTCCGTGATTCCGAGGGTGTAGCAGAGCATGGCCGGCTTGACGGTTGAGAGAAGCCGGGCCACTTCGCGGATGGTTTCGGGCTTCACGCCGGAGATTTCGGCTGCCCTTTCCACGGGGTACTCCATTATTTTGGTCTTGAAGGCCTCGAAATTGTCGCACCTGTTCGCGACGAACTCTTTGTCGTACAGGTTCTCGGTGATGATGACGTTCATGAGGCCGTTAAGAAATGCAATGTCGCTGCCCACGTTGATCTGGCAGTGGATATCGGCAAGTTTTGCAAGCGGCTGGCGTCTCGGGTCGACGACGACCAGTTTTGCACCTTTGCGCAGGGCATTTTTCAGAAATGTGGCCGCAACGGGATGCGCCTCTGTCATATTGGTGCCAATGCAAAGGAACATCTTTGCGTCGGCGAATTCACCAAAAGAATTTGTCATTGCTCCGGAACCGAATGATTGCGCCAGACCGGCGACGGTTGGCGCGTGTCAGGTTCGCGCGCAGTGATCGATATTATTGGTGCCGATCACCGCGCGAAAGAGTTTTTGCATCTGATAGGAATCTTCGTTTATGCTTCGGGCGCAGCTGACGCCTGCGATGGCGTCGGGTCCGCTTTCCGCTATTATCTGTTTGAATTTGTTTGCGACGAGGTCCAGCGCCTCATCCCATGACGCCTCACGAAAGGAGCCGTTTTCTTTTATCAGGGGTGTGGTGAGTCTCTCGTCGGAATAGATGAAATCGTATCCGAACCGTCCCTTTACACAGAGCCGTCCCTTGTTGGGGGATCCGTCTTCCACGGCCATCACTTTGACTATCTGCTCTCCCTTGACATGCAATTCCTGCTGACAGCCGACTCCGCAGTAAGGACAGGTGGTGCGTACCTTTCGGGTCTCCCAGGCCCGGCCGAGGCCTTTCGCCTTCTTTTCCGTAAGGGCTCCGACAGGACAGGCCTGCACGCACTGTCCGCAGAAGACGCACGTGCTGTCTTGCAGGGTGTTGTCGTATGCGGTGGCGACTTTTGTGTCGAAGCCGCGCTGAGTTGTTTTTATCGCCTCTATCCCCTGGATCTCGTTGCATACACGGACACATTTCAGGCAGAGGATGCATTTGTTATAGTCCCGGACGATAAATGGATTGGAAGAATCGACGGGATAATCGTACCTGTCTCCTTCCATCCGGGAGCCGGTCACTCCCAGCTCATAGGCCAGATTCTGCAGCGTGCAGTCCCCCGTTTTCTCACAGGTCATACAGTCCAGGGGATGACACGATACCAGGAGCTCGACGATAAAGCGACGGGCGCTCAGGACGCGTTCGCTGTCGGTCCTGATCACCATACCCTCGGCCGCCGGGGTGGAACAGGCGGCCACCAGGTTACGCATGCCGTCAACCTCGACGACACAAATACGGCAGGCCCCCGTTGGCGTCAGATCCGCCAGATGGCACAGGGTAGGGATGTTGAATCCGCCGGCCCGCGCCACTTCGAGGACTGTCTGCCCTTCAACTCCTTCGCAAGACTTTCCGTTGATAGTGATTTTCATCAGAGTTCCTCCTTCTAACCCCTCCGTTTGTATTGATGAATTGCATCTAAATGGTTCGAATCGTACATATTTGGTTATTATTTGTAAGTATTAAACCACACATTCTTGTCATAAACCATCATAATTCACCATAATGCACAAGGAAAAATATATGAACCTCTCTATTTTGTCCGCCGGTCAGTTACCGCAGCCTTTTTCCGATGTTTGGAGGGTTCGAATAAGGGCAAATTGACAAGGAGGACGCGCTTCTCTAGAATAGAGATGTCAAAAGCGAAGAAAGGTACGGACCATGGAAGGGTATATAAAGTTTTTCGGGACGGGCGGCGCGCGGTTTGTGGCACTGAAACAGCTCAGGGCGACGGGAGGTCTCTGGTTGAATTACAGAAAGACGAACCTCTATATCGATCCCGGTCCCGGCGCCATTGTCCGGATCCGGTCCTCTCGGGAGCAATTCGAACCCGCCTCGCTTGACGGGATCATCATAACCCACAGACACATGGATCATACCAACGATATCAATATCCTCATCGAGTCAATGGCCGAAGGGGGGTTCAAAAAGAGGGGGACCCTTTTTTGTCCCGAAGATGCCCTGGCCGGTGACCCGGTAGTCTTTAAGTTTGCCAGAAGGTATCTCGATAATATTGTCTTCTTCAGGGAGGGCGGGGAATATACCCTGGGCGATATTACCTTCCGGACCCCAGTCAGACACAAGCATCCCGTTGAGACCTACGGACTTTTTTTCGACTTCGACAAGACGATCGGGCTCATTTCCGACACGAGATTCTTTCCCGATCTCGTTAACCATTACCGCGCCGACCACCTCCTAATAAATGTTCTCAGGCTGAAACCCATAGAGGACCACGAAATCATCGAGCACCTTGCCCTCGACGACGCCAGACGCATCATCGAAGGCGTCCGGCCCGAAACCGCCATATTGACCCACTTCGGCATGCACATCATCAGGGAGAAGCCCTGGCTCCTGGCCAAAAAACTGTCCAGCCAGACGGGGGTCAAGGTCATAGCGGGCAGGGATGGAATGAAGTGGGAGTTCTAGAGGCGGGTAATGGATAATGGGTAATAGGCGATAGGCCATAGGTAAGACCTGTCTTCTTTCTCTTCCCACTACCCATAACCCACTGCTGTCCAGGATAATCCGTCAAAACGCGTTCCTTATTGTCAGCGCCGATTATCACACCT
>DIFE01000152.1 GCA_002418985.1 Deltaproteobacteria bacterium UBA5756 | reverse complement strand
ACTCCCAGGCATTCGCCGACGTGGGCTTCGACCCGTTGCCCACATACCTCGAACCCTCAAAGAGCCCCCAGGGACGCCGTTGGACCGAACTGGGAGAGAAGTATCCTCTCGTCCTGGCGACGGGCACCCGGGACTTCTACTTCAACGGCGCCATGCTCCACAACATAAAGTCTCTCCAGACATGGTCTCCCTTCCCCAAAGCGGAGCTGGGGCCCGAGACGGCGAAGAGATACAACGTTGCCAACGGTGACGACGTGATCGTCGAGACAGACCGCGGCTGGGTGAAGATGAAGGCATCCGTCGACGCCAGAACCATGGAAGGCGTCGTCCTCGTGCCCCACGGCTGGCCGGGAGAGGCCAACTGCAACAGACTGACGGACTGCAACGCCCGCGAGCCCATCATGGGCTATCCGGAGTGGAAGGGGCTCCTGTGCAGCATAAGAAAGGCGGATGCGGCGTAAAGGCAACATGAAGGAGACAGGACATGATCCTTTCACACACTTTTGAGGAGTATGCCCGGATAATAAAGGCCTTCCACGGCAGCACCGCCCCCGGTCTGATGATCGGCGGGTTCATGGTGGACCTGGCATATCGCAACCTGCCCGAGGGCGGACTGTACGACGTGATATGCGAGACGGCGAAGTGCCTCCCCGACGCGGTCCAACTCCTGACCCCCTGTTCCATCGGGAACCAGTGGCTGAGGATCATAGACACGGGCCGCTTCGCACTTGCCTTCTATGACAAGAACACCGGGAAGGGGATACGGGTCTACATCGACGCTCCCAGGCTGGATGCCTGGCCGCAAATAAAAGGCTGGTTCATGAAGCTTACCCCCAAATCCGGGCAGGACGAAGCCCGCCTCATGAAGGAGATAGAAGAGGCGGGAAGCTCCCTATGCTCGGTGGAGACCATTGAGGTCTCCCTCGACCGAATGAAAAAACAGAAGGGCGGAGCCATAGCATTGTGCCCATCCTGCGGGGAGCCGTATCCTTCCTTGCGGGGGGCGATATGCCCGGCATGCAGGGGCGGGATTCTGCCTTACAGATCGGGGCCGCGAAAAGGCAACGGAACGATCATTCGGGACTGCATCGGCAAATGATGCCACACTGACATTCTGCTCTCTGTCCACCGGCATAATACCGGTGGACAGAGCTTTTTTAAGACATCCGGCCAGATATCATACCACGCTCTTTTTCATCTCTTCCCCCCCCTTTTCTCCGTCATCCCGGCTCTCTCCATAACGTCATTCCGGCGGGTTTCTCTATACGTCATTCCAGCTTTCTCTATAACGTCATTCCGGCGAAGGCCGGAAGCCAGGAAGACCTCTCATACAACAGGAAGCATACACATACAGAGTACCACGCAGTGTTTAAAGGGGACANNTTCCTTATCCATGATCTCTCCTGGGTTCCGGCCTGCGCCGGAATGACGGAGGAAGATGCTGGAATGACGGAGGAAGATGGTGGAATGACGGGGGAAGATATTGGAATGACGGGGGAAGAATATAGGGAACCATGCGTTCGTTTGTGACTGTCCTGAAAGAGGTTGACCTTTACATTATTTTGGACAGATGTGACCCATTACCTTCCCGTCCCTCTATTTATCGTATCGATCCGGTACTGCAAATTGGGGTGGGTGTCGAAGAGACCCGTAGAATCTGAGCCGTTGCCTGTCGAGGCGGCGTATTGTCTCATCTTTTCCAATGCGGAAATATAATTCTGCGGTGTCAGGCGCAGGAGATGGCACTGGTTCACCACGTCCTTGTCGGCTTCGAGTTCCTGCGACCTGCTGTAGCCCCTCGTGACAAGGGGATTGACTACGAGATTCCCATAGCCCACGCCGGGCAGGAACAGGCCGCCTATGGTGAATGCCGCCGAGGTGACGTCGGAGAGCAGACTGTTCTTGGCCGCGTGATCGTACTTGATATGCGCGTTCTCATGGAGGAAGATAAGGGCGAGTTCGTTGTCGTCACACAGGGCCAAAAGACCCGTTGTGACCACAAGGATGCCTTTCTGTGTGTTCACCCAGGCGTTCGGTGTCTTGTCTTCAAGGATGGTAAACTGAAACCGGTAAATGGGATAGGGATTGATGACCTTGCGTGAGTCGGTGAGAATGCGATCCACCCTTTGGTACATATCCGGGTTTTCACGGGGTTTCACGTATTTGGTTTTTTGCGCCGCGCACCCCAATCCCGACACAAGAAACAGGAGAAGAATGACGATCAGTAAGCCTTTCCAACAGCGCTCCCGCCCTGTTCGACCTTCCTTTCCGAGAGATCCGGCCCCTCTTGTGTATCCTGAGTCAATCCCTTTTTTGCCTACGGTATTCGAACCTTCAAACATTCAAACCGCCTTTATTTTTTTGTCAGGACACAGGTTATCTCGGTAAGGTCGCAGCTTTCCTTGCATGGTTCCACGTGCACGATAACATCGGAAAGAGGTATCGTTGCCTTTATCTGGTCCTCTATCCTGTGGGCAAGGGCGTGGGCTTCGTCGATATGAAGCTTTCTGCATGCAAGAAGGTGGAAATCTATATATTTGTTGCTTCCGGCATGACGGGTCCGCAGTTTATGGAACCCGGCCATAGGGAATGACATCCCGTTGAGAATATCCTTGATCTGGCGCTCTATCTCATCGGAGAGGCGTGAATCCATGATGCCCGAGATGCTTTCACGGAAGATGTTCACTGCCGAAACGATGATTATTGTTCCGGCGACGACGGCAAAGAAAAGGTCGAAGAGGGCAATACCCGTGTAACGGGCGAGCGCGATTGCCACGATTGCCCCCGAGTTCGAATAGAGATCGCTTCTGTAATGGAGGGCGTCGGCCTTGAGCGCGGCCGAACCGGTACGTTTGCCGGTTCTCAGGAGGATTGTTGATATAACGAGACTGAAGACAAGAGAAAGGCACATCGCAAAAAAATCGAAGAACGAGTAGGATATGGTCCCTTTTTGAAGGAAGGTTTGCAGTACCTTGCCGATGATAAATAACCCGGACAGCACGATCACCACAGACTGGAAGACACCTGCCAGATCTTCGGCCTTGCCGTGACCGTATCGATGCTCGTCATCGGCAGGTTCGGATGCCTTCCCGATGGCATAGAAGTTCATTGCCGACATGAAAACATCGAAAAGACTGTCGAGGCCGGAAGAAACCACTGTCATGGAGCCCGAAAAAAGCCCTATGGTGACTTTACCCGCGGCAAGAACCAGGGCTGATGCCGCGGCAAAAAGGGCGACCTTTTGCTTGATGTCCATGGGCATGGTTCCATACTATATGCAAAATATTTTTAGTTGTAAAATACTTTGGTCGACGAAAAGCGGGTGTTGTGGTGTTTTTAAGGATAATCCACGGTGGCTGGCGGAAAATCCGTATTGGGGTAAAGGGGGAGGGCATTCGCCATGAAGTCGATCCATATGGGCAACGCCGTTGTCCCGCCGGCTTCCTTGGCGCCGAGATTTGTTTTCTTGTCGTAACCGACCCAAACGGCGCACAGAAGGTTCGGTGAAAATCCGATGAACCAGGCGTCGCGAAAGTCATCGGTCGTCCCGGTCTTTCCCGCCAGGTAATAGGGCATTTTCGCGGCCGCGCGCGCCGTGCCATGCTTGACGACCCCCTTCATGATATCCACCAGGGTATAGGCGACCTCCGGTGTTACGACGGGCTCTTCGACGGCCTCCTCACGGTAGCGTTCCTCGCCTTCCAGGGTCGTAATGGCCTTTACGGATATCGGCTGGACGTATGCCCCTCCGCGGGCGAAGGTGCTGTAGGCCGCGGCGAGTTCAATGGGAGCGACCTCGGTGGTCCCGAGGGCAAGGGAAAGGTTTGGTTCGAATTTGCTCGTTATGTGGAGCTGCTTTGCCATGTCGATGACATTTTCGAGGCCTACCTGCTCGAGGAGCCGCACCGTCGCCGTGTTGAGTGAAAGCTCCAGCGCTTTTCGCATTGTAACGTCGCCATGATATTCGTTGCCGTAATTTCTCGGGTTCCAGCCCACTCCGGTATACGGGTTGGTATAGGTCAGCGGGGAATCCCTCAGCGTGCTGTTGGGGGTATACCCCTGCTCCAGCGCAGTCAGATAGATGATCGGCTTAAAGGAAGAACCTGGCTGCCTTTTTGCCTGCACAGCCCTGTTATATGGCGATTGCGAAAAGTCTCTTCCACCGACGATCACCTTCAGTTCCCCGGTCTTGACCTCCATGGCGACAAGGGCGACCTCGGGCAATTCCTTGACGCCGGGATGACGTTTTTTGTAGGCTTCCATGCCTTTCTCGATGGCGTCGTAGGCATACTGCACCATCTTGAGGTTCATGGTGGTCTTTACGTTGAAACCACTGGTGAATATCTCCTGGGCCTGTTCGACATATTCCTCCAGCACCTGCTTCACATAGTCCGTGAAATATCCCGTTCTTTTCTCGAAGGTCTTGAACGGCGCGATGACAAGGGTCGTTTGAACCGCCTTTGAGTATCGCGCCTTGTCGATGAAGCCGGCCTCGTACATCTTTCTGAGGACCGTGTTGCGCCGGTCCACCGTCCTGGCGGCGTTCTTGTAGGGAGAAAGCCGTGAAGGCGATTTTGTGAGCGCCGCCAGCATTGCCGACTCTTCCAGAGTAAGGTCCCTGGCTTTTTTGTGGAAATAGGTGTATGCCGCGGCCTCGACGCCGTGCGCCCCTTCACCGAGGTAGATAAGGTTGAGGTACATGTTGAGTATCTCGTCCTTGGAATAGGTTCTCTCTATCTGGATGGCGAGGATGGCCTCCTCGATCTTTCGCTTATAGGTCCTCTGAGGCGTCAGGTAGAGGTTCCGGGCAAGCTGCTGTGTTATGGTCGATGCCCCTTCCGTAATACCCTTTTTCATAATGTTGCGGACAAACGCCCGTCCGATGCCGCGGATATCGACACCGAAATGTTTGTAAAAACGCACGTCCTCGATGGCGACAAAAGCCAGTCTGAGGTCCCGGGGCATGTCGGTCAGCGGGATGGGTATCCTTTTCTCGACGTAGAGCTCCGCAAAAAGTGTTCCGTCGTCTGCGTAAATTCGTGTGGCCGATTTGGGCCGGTAGCTTTCAAGTTGCTTTACATCGGGGATCTCGAGATAGTTGACAAGGCCGTATCCCAGACCCACGCCGAAGATCATGGGCAGCATTATGAGGATGACCGCAAACTTGATAATCCTTGAATACATCCGGGGGTTATTATACTGTATATCATTTATGTTATCAAACAGGATCAAGCTCGTTGCCATAGGCGGGCCGACGTGTACGGGCAAATCGGAACTGGCGGTCATCGTCGCCGAACGTTTCGGCGGAGAGATCGTCAACGGCGATTCCCTGCAGGTGTACCGCCACTTCGATATAGGGACGGCGAAACCTGACGCCGAGACTCGCAGGGTCGTTCCCCATCATCTCATCGACATTATCGATCCCAATGAGGAGTTTAACGCCGCCCTTTTCCGGGACAGGGCCGACCGGGCCATCGTGGATATCAGCGCACGGGGGAGACTACCCATCATTGTCGGCGGGACCGGTCTCTACCTCAAGGCCCTTTTCTACGGGCTTTTTCCCGCGAAGAGAGACGACGCACTGCGGGAGAAGCTCCGCGACGACTACGACCTTGACCCCATCTCTTTTTATGAAAAACTCAAAGAGGTCGATCCGGCATATGCCCTGAGGATCAGCTTCAGGGACCGCATACGAGCCGTCCGCGCCATGGAGATATATCTCCTGGAGGGAAAGCCCTTTTCGGAACTCGAGAAGGAGCACGGTTTCCGGGAGGCGAGATATGACATATGCAATATCGGCCTTACGGCCGAGCGCGGGGAACTGTATCGAAGGATCGACGACAGGGTTGTTGCCATGATCGCCAGGGGTCTCGTTGAGGAGGTAAAGTCCATTCTGGCGAGGGGATACGCGAAGGAACTGAAGCCTTTTTCCAGCATCGGGTACCGCGAAGTCCTGCATTATCTTAGTGGTTCCATTGGATATGAAGATATGGTAAAAGATATACAGAAAAATACCCGACATTATGCCAAAAGGCAATTCACCTGGTTTGCAAAAGAACGAGATATGCAATGGTTCGAGTATCCCCGTGAACTGGACGGGATAGTCGACAGAATATCGGGGTTTGTGGATCGATGGAACTGAAGAACATAATAGAGGCGGTGCTTTTTTCTTCGTCGAGGCCTGTGACGGTGAAACAGGTCGCGCGGCGGCTTGAGGAATTTCCTGTTCAGGAGATCGAAGAGGCCTTTCGTGCGCTGATAGGAGAGTTCGCCGACCCCGGGCGGTCAGTTGAGATAGCCGAGGTTGCCGGCGGATTCCAGATGAGAACCAAGGTGGTCTACCGCGACTACGTCAAACGTTTTGTCAGGGAAAAAGACGTAGGGCTTTCCCGGCCGATGCTGGAAACCCTTTCCATCATCGCCTACAAACAGCCTGTCACTAAAAAGGAGATCGACGTGGTGCGCGGCGTCGATTCAGCCCGGGCCTTAAGGCACCTCCTGGAGCGAAAGCTCGTCGAGATGGCCGGACGCAACGGCGATGCGGGAAAGCGCATCGTCTTCAGGACCACCCCGAGGTTCCTGGAGGTTTACGGGCTGAAGAGCCTTGAAGATTTGCCGACATACAAAGAGATTGAATCGCTGGAAGGATAGGAGGACACCATGGATATTTCAGAATTGCTGCGTTTTGCACTTGAAAGCGGAGGATCGGATTTGCACATCAGCGCGGGAGAACCCCCCGTGATCAGGATCCATGGCGAAATGACCAAGGTTGATCTGCCGGCCCTCGATAAAGAGGACGTACACAACATGATCTACGATATTTTGAGCGATTTTCAGCGAAAGGTCTTCGAGGAACACCTCGAACTCGATTTTTCCTTCGGTCTCGGCGATCTGGCCCGCTTCAGGGTCAATGTCTTCAAGCAGCACCGGGGGGAATCAGCCGTCTTCAGGACGATCCCAAACAAGATTCCGACCTTTGACCAGCTCAGTCTACCGCGGGTCTTCAAAGACATCGCCGGATTGGAAAAAGGCCTCGTCCTCGTCACCGGTCCGACGGGCAGCGGCAAATCAACGACTCTGGCTGCGATAATCGACTATATCAACGATACAGTAAAGGAACATATCCTCACCATCGAAGACCCCATAGAGTTCCTCCACGTCTCCAAGAAATGCCTTTTGAATCAGCGCGAACTGGGGCCGCATACCAAGAGTTTTTCCAACGCCCTGCGAAGTGCGCTGCGTGAAGACCCCGACGTGATCCTCGTCGGCGAAATGAGGGACCTGGAGACGATCCAGCTTGCCCTGACGGCTGCTGAAACAGGCCACCTTGTCTTCGCAACGCTTCACACCAGTTCGGCTCCCGATACGGTAGACAGGGTCATCGATGTCTTCCCGGCCGGGCAGCAGAACCAGGTGCGCTCCATGCTTTCGGGTTCTCTTCAGGCAGTCATCTCGCAGGCCCTTTTCAAGAGGCGCGACGGCAAGGGTAGGGTAGCCGGTTTCGAGGTAATGATAGCCACCCCGGCCATCCGGAACCTCATCAGGGAAAACAAGATCGCCCAGATACCGTCGATGATCCAGACGAGCAAAGGCATCGGCATGCAGACTATGGAAGCGGCATGCAACGAACTTATCGCGAAGAATCTTGTGACGAGAGACGAAGTATCGTTCTATCTCAGCAGTTCAATGAGGTGATCCATGGACATCGTCAATGAGTACCTGAAGTACATGGTCGAGAAGGATGCATCGGACATCTACTTTACCGTTGGTGTGCCGCCGGCGTTCCGCATCGAAGGTATCGTCTCTTTTTACGGAGACAAACCGCTCACCGCGGAAGACACAAAGAATTTTGCCTACGCCATCATGAGTGAGCGCCAGCAGAAAACATTTGAAGAAGAGATGGAGATGAACCTTGCCATTTTTCAGCCGGAGTACGGCAGGTTCAGGGTCAACGTATTCAGACAGAAAAGTTTTATCGGCATTGTTATCCGGCAGATCAAGCTCACGATCAAGACCATCGATGACTGGAACCTGCCGACAGTCATGAAAGATATCAGCATGTCGAAGCGGGGCCTCGTTCTTGTCGTCGGCGCCACGGGCAGCGGCAAATCGACGACACTGGCGGCTCTTATCGACTATCGCAACTCCAATCAGCCGGGACACATCATTACCATAGAGGACCCCGTGGAGTTCGTTCATCAGCACAAAATGAGCGTTGTTACCCAGAGAGAGGTCGGCTTCGACACGCTGAGCTTCTACAACGCCCTCAAGAATACCCTGCGGCAGGCTCCGGACGTCATCCTCATCGGCGAGATCAGGGACGCCGAAACGATGGAAGACGCCATTACCTTTGCGGAAACCGGCCATCTCTGTCTTGCCACGCTTCACGCCAACAACGCCAACCAGGCCCTTGAAAGGATCCTCAACTTCTTCCCCATAGAACGCCATCTGCAGATCTACATGCAGCTTTCGCTCAATATACGGGCCATCGTATCCCAGAGGCTCATTCCGACCATCGAGGGCAAGCGAGTGGCGGCCATCGAGATACTCCTCGATAGTCCCAGGGTAAAAGACCTCATCTTGAAGGGCGAGATAACCCTCCTGAAAGAGACTATGGCGGAATCCTACTTCGAAGGAATGCAGACCTTCGACCAGCATATCTTCGATATGTACCAGACCGGCCTTCTCAACCTCGACAACGCCGTCGCCTACGCCGACAGCCCCAACGACGTCCGGCTCAAGATCAAGATGGCGGAAATGAAGCCCGACGATGCGGCGGAAAAGAAAGATTCCGGCCTGAGACTCAAACTTTAAACATCTGTTTTTCTTTATCGTCTCTTCGTTTCCAGATGATAAACGTAAAAAGCAGAAGATTCGAGCGCGCTGGTCAGCATGTAGGCTTCCTCCAGGGTACTGCCGCGGGCGAAGCTGCCATGTGCCCTGACCATGACGGCCCTGTTGTCTTTCAGGGTTTCGCTGACGAGGTGCGCGGCTTCCGCGGAGGCGATGGGATTCTGTGGGGCGACGACGGGAACACGTCTCAGGTGATAGGAACCTTCGGAGTCCACAGGGACGATCTCGCCGCTCAGGGAAAGAAGGGTTGCGTAGGGAGGGTGAGCGTGTACCACGGCAAGCGCACCGGTGTTGAGGTAAATGGCGCGGTGAACGATGTATTCCGATGATGCGTTGAGGATATCAGGATCGTCATCGCGTCGGAGGTCCACTTCGACTATATCTGCGGTCGACAGGCGGCTCGTCATGGAGCCCTTTCCCGTGATGTAGACGGTCGAACCGAACCGGACACTTATGTTTCCCCCATGGGAACTTACCAGACCCCGCAGGAACATATCCCGTCCGATATCGACAATTTCCCTGGCTGTGACAGAGTCGAACATTGCATTTGTTTTCTAACACAAAATCACGGACCTGTGAAGGAAAGAATTCCTCGCGCGCAACCGTCATCGCCTGTTTTGACTTGAACCTCCATTGGGGTTGTTTTATACTCTGCGCAGCAAACTTCACGATAGAAAAGGAGAAAAAATGGCTGACATGGATGGGATTAAAGAAGCCAAGAATTTTTATACGGACAGGCCACAGGAATGTGAGGGGTTCTTTCTGAAAGGTTCCAATTCGTTGGACTGGGGTATCAAGAACAGGCTGGCGCGAATATTCAACCCGGTGTCCGGCCGGACGGTCATGCTTGCCATCGACCACGGATATTTTCAGGGGCCGACAACGGGTCTCGAGCGTGTCGATATAAATATTCTTCCCCTGGTGCCTTATGCTGATACGCTCATGCTGACACGGGGGATACTGCGGAGCGTCGTTCCGCCGTCGACATCGAAGGCGATCGTCCTGAGGGTCTCCGGGGGCGCGAGCATTCTCAAGGAACTGTCCAACGAAGATATAGCCGTGGACATCGAGGAGTCCATCCGCCTCAACGTGTGCGCCATGGCTGTTCAGGTTTTTATCGGCGGGGAATACGAGAAACAGTCGATCATTAACATGACCCGCATGGTTGATATCGGCAACCGTTACGGCATTCCAACTCTGGCGGTGACTGCCGTGGGAAAGGACATGGCCCGCGATGCGAAGTATTTCCAACTGGCATGCCGCATATGCGCCGAACTGGGTGCCCATTACATCAAGACCTACTACGTGGAAAAGGATTTCGATACCGTCACATCATCCTGTCCCGTACCCATCGTCATGGCGGGCGGCAAGAAGATACCCGAACTCGACGCGCTGACCATGGCCTATAACGCCGTGCAGCAGGGGGCATCCGGGGTGGACATGGGGCGCAATATCTTCCAGTCTGAAGCCCCCATCGCCATGATCCAGGCCGTAGGCGCCGTCGTTCATGAGAACGCGACCCCGGCTGCCGCTTTTGACCTTTATAACAGTCTGAAAAACAAGGGATGACAGTCTCTTCGCACGAGGGATAACCATAAAAGTCTCATACTGGTACAACAATCAGGATATTCGGATCGAGGACGTCCCCACACCTGTTCCCGGTCCCCGGGAGATGCTGGTAAAGGTCCACGCCTGCGGCATCTGCGGAAGCGACATCGTCGAATGGTATCGCCTTCCCCGGGCGCCGCTCGTCCAGGGCCATGAAATAGGAGCCGAGGTGGTGGCAGCCGGTGAAGAGGTGGACAGGTACAAACCCGGCGACAGGGTCTTCATTCCCCCCAAGATACCCTGCGGAAAATGCCTCTACTGTGCGAAGGGGCATTATCCGCAGTGCACACAAATCAAGGAACGGCTGCCGGGCGGTTTCGCTGAGTACATCCTGGTTCCGGAGATTTTCGTACGGCAGGGAACGTATCCGTTGCCGGAGAGGGTTACCTACGATCAGAGTACATTCATAGAACCCCTGGCCTGTGCGGTCAGGGCGCAGCTGCTGGCGGGGGTAAAGAAAGAGAACAGCGTCCTGGTGATAGGCTGCGGGATGTCGGGCCTCCTTCATGTAAAGCTTGCCGCGGCACGGGGATGCAAGGTTATTGCCGCGGACGTGAATCGGATGAAGCTGGATGTCGCCGCGCGAACAGGCGCCGCTTCGGTCATCGACGGTGCCGGTGACGTGGCGGAGCGCCTGACCGGTGAACAAGGAAGGAAGGCGGACACGGTGCTGCTTTGCTCTTCGGCCCGGCAGGCCGTGGCACAGGCCTGGAGATGTGTCGACAAGGGCGGAACGATCGTTCTCTTCGCCGTCCCAGGCCCGGAAGAAAAGGTCGTAGTCCCCGTCAACGATTACTGGATGAAAGAGATCACCATCCTGACGTCATACTACTGCGGCCCCCCGGATATCGCCGAGGCAATGAATCTGATCGAATCCGGCGATATCATCGTAGACGACCTGATAACCCACCGGCTTCCTTTGGGGGACATTGCTAAAGGTTTCGCGCTGGTCTCCGACGGCCGTGAATCCATTAAAGTAATCATCAGACCGCATCAGTAAAAGACCAAAATCAAATTATAGGTCCTATAAGTCGTATTAGACCTATAATTCTTCCAAGGACCAACACGCTCAAGATCGCTAGAGGTCGTCTTCATCCGGGAAACCTATCCCTTCCAGCTTTGTCACGTGCTGGTCGGCGGGGATCTCCGAAAGGAAGCCGCGGAGAGGTTTCTTGAGGACGGGGTGGATGAGGTCAGGGTCGATCTCGATGCAGGGGACGATCGCGAACCGTCTGCGGTGGAGCTCCTTGTGGGGAACCGTGAGAGGTTCTTCCTCGATGACGCCGTCGCCGTACATGAGTATATCGAGATCGATGATGCGCGGTCCGTTCACCTCTTCTCTGATCCTGCCCATTGAGGATTCGATGTCGCCCAGGAACCCGAGCAGTTCCACGGGCGTGCCCTGCCAGTCGATTTCAACGGCGCAGTTGATGAAATCATCCTGCTTTATATCTGAGACGGGTGATGTCGAGTAGAATGAGGATATCGATTTGAGGCCGGCCCTGTTGTCGCTGGAGATCCGTTTAATGGCGGTCATGCAGTTTTTGTAGCTGTGGCCGATATTCGACCCTATCCCGATGAAGACCTTCTTATCCACGCCGGTACCTCCATACCCCCGCCGGTGATCCCAAGGTGTGGTGTTTTATCAGCTCTTGCCGTCGGTTTCCTTGACTTCTTTTTTGAAATCTCTGATGCCTTTGCCCACCGAACCCATGATGGCCGGAAGCTTGCCCGCACCGAAGATAAGGACCACGATAACAAGAATTATGATTATTTCTGGAACTCCTAGACCAAACATTCCTAATGATATCACCGGCAAAGGAAACGAGTCAATGTTTTTCGGCGGGCGTACATTTGAAAATCCTTGATTATCCTCTTGCCGTCAGTATAAATACTATCGGTGTCCGAAATGAACGACAGCGAACTTCTGAAAGACCTGAACATGATGCCTGTTAACGTCATGGCCCTGAGGCTCCTCGAGGAGTCGGGCGGCCATGCCGTCGATGGCAGCCTTCATTGCGTGCGGGCGGCGATGCACGCCATCGAGAGCAAGCAGGTCACTGTAGAGACGGATTTGGCCGAGACGGTGGCCGCAATGATGTCCTGGAGACCCCAGCGGCTCGCCAATTTCCTGATGCTGATGAATGGTGAGGAATACGACCCTCCCGGCTGGGAACGGTCCAAAGACCTGAAAGAATTCGCGCAGGCCGTCCTCGATGACATCGAAAACAAGATGGTCACTCACTTCCCTTACTACCGAAGCCCTGAATAATAGGCGGGGAACCCGAAACTTTCAACCATCTTTTTTGGCCTTTCCCGGGTTGACTCTCCGCCTGATATAGTTTAAAACTTACGCATGTCAGCCATTGATATTCGGGTTATTCCCGACCCCGTTTTAAGAAAACTGTCCGACCCCATCAATAACATAACGGACAGGATCGTGACACTCACCGATGACATGGTGGAAACCATGATCCTCGCCCACGGGGCCGGCCTTGCTGCTCCCCAGATCGGCCTACCTATCCGGCTCATAGTCTTGGAGGCATCTTTGAACCCCTTGGAGAAGGAGCCGCTTATCCTCATAAATCCGATCATTGTCGAGACTCAGCTTGAGGAGAATGGCGAGGAAGGATGCCTGAGCGTTCCTGGCTATTATGAGTATGTTAAAAGGGCAAAGAAGGTCTTCGCGCGAGGCACCGGCCTTAACGGCGATACTATCGAGCTGGAAAGCGAGGGCCAACTGGCGAGGGCGCTCCAGCACGAGATCGATCACCTCAATGGAGTACTTTTCATCGATCTTTTAAGTCCAATCAAAAAGAGCCTTTTCAAGAAGAAGTATTCCAGGAAAAATACATGAGGACGGTTTTTTTTGGTTCCTCGGGTTTTTCAGTTCCCTCCCTTCTGAAGATCCAAGATTCCGTTGTGGCCGTGGTGACCAAGAAAGCAAGACCTAAAGGCAGGGGTTACCAGATCGATGACAACGAGGTCAAGAGGGCGGCGGTGCAGCTTGATTTGCCGCTTATCGAAATAGATTCATTCAAAGATGACGAGGCGAAGACGATAGTCGATCATCACCCCGATCTTTTTGTGGTAGTCTCCTTCGGGCTTATCGTGCCGAAATGGGCCCTCGATGTTCCGTCGATGGGACCGATCAATATTCACCCGTCGCTCCTGCCTCTTTATCGGGGTCCGTCCCCCATGCAGTGGGCGTTGTTGAGCGGCGATAAGGCAACCGGGATTACCTTCATCAGGATGAATGAGAAGATGGATGAAGGTGACATCATCTACCAGGAGCGGATCACCATAGAGAAGGATGACGATTACATAACGCTCTCGAAGAGGCTTTCCCAAAAGGCAGCAGACAGCCTTCCCGAAATAATCGATCGTATCGTTCGAAAAGGGGGCACGATAGAGGGGACCGTGCAGGATCATGCCATTGCCACCTATGCCCCGATGATCACCAAGGAAATGGGGAAAATGGACTGGCAGCAAAGTGCCGCCCGGTTGGACCGTCAGGTGAAGGCATTCGTGACCTGGCCTACGGCTTTCACATATCTTGATGGAAAGCTCTTAAAAGTGTTCTGTTCCTCGGTGGATGAGAGCGTTGAAGCGAAGGCCCCTGTCGGCACTATCACGCAAGTCACGAAAGCAGGCCTTGAAGTAAGCACTGGCAAGGGTTTGCTCATCATCAGGGAGCTGCAGCTCGAAAATAAGAAACGCATGAATGCATACGATTTCTCCAGAGGATACCGTGAGTTACAGGACAAGTCATTGAATTAGCTTTAAAAATAGCCATTTTTTTGTTGACAGGAAAGGCTTATACCACATATCATCAAGTAAGAACCACAGACAGAACGCAGTGCGCTAATTAAGGGGATCATGAAAAAATATCTCGTGTTGACTGTTTTCGCTTTACTTCTCGCTGGATGTGCGACATCCAATCATGTCTCCATGCAGAATGTCAGCGAAGACGCTGTGGCGGTTGCCCCGGAACAGCCTGCTGCGAACTGGTCCGAGTCGCCTGCTTTTTCCGAAACCGACAGGAATCAGGTTGCGAAGTCCCTGAAAACAAAAGCTATTGTCGCACAAACCCGCCAGAAGCAGACAAAACAACTGCCATACGCGCTCGAAATGCAGGTTAAAGACGATGATGACATAACCAACCTGCTGACTCATGATTACAACAAGAACTTCGACATCCCCATCGTTTTCAATGACGCCGTCAAGTATTACATAAAGTGGTTTTCGGAGGACAAGAAGAGGGTCTTCGCAAGTTGGCTGAAACGGTCCCGGCTTTATGTTCCTATTATTACCGAGATCCTCCGCGAAAACGACATGCCGGAAGACCTTGTCTATCTTGCCATGATCGAAAGCGGTTTCAATCCGAAGGCGTACTCCAGCGCAAAGGCATCGGGTCCATGGCAGTTTATCTATTCGACGGGCGGCCGATACGGTCTGGAAGTCGATTACTGGGTGGACGAAAGACGGGATCCCGAGAAATCGACGGTTGCCGCGGCCAAGTATCTCAAGAATCTGTTCGACCAGTTCGGATGCTGGTACCTTGCCGCCGCAAGTTATAATTGCGGTGAGGGAAGGATGGGGCGGCTGATCCAGAAGCACCAGACGAACGATTTTTGGGAATTATACAGATACAATACGCTTCCCCGGGAAACGCGGGAATATATCCCTCAGCTTATAGCAGCCGCTATCATAGCGAAAGATCCGGCAAAATTCGGTTTCGGGAGCATCACCTACGATCCCCCGATCAGGTTTGCCGAGGTAAACGTACCCGCAGCCACACCGATCACGGCCATTGCGAAAGCGTCCTCAGTCGATATCGATCTTGTCCGAACCTATAATCCCGAACTCCTCAGGGGCATCACGCCGCCGGGAACGAACGGCTATACGGTGAAACTACCGTCCGGCGTTGACAAGGAGGCCTTTTACGGACGCCTTGAGACGGAACTTGAGGGAATTCCGACGATAAGAAGCGTTACCACGTACAAGGTAAGAAAAAAAGACAGCATGGCAAGGATCCTCAAGAAATACAATGTCAGGCAGCAGGACCTGGTCCTGGTCAACTCCAGCGATAACGAGCTCAGGATAAAGTCGGGAATGGTTATCGCCATACCGAAATTCTCCGGAGAGCGCGCGAGCACTACCGTGCTCGCCAAAGGCGTCACGCAGGATCCTCCCGGTCCAAGCAAGGCAAAAACTGTGGGGAAAGTGAAAGACGACGATGCCAGGCCGGCGAAACCCGCGCCCGTGAGAATCGCGAAAGCCTATACGGCAGACCGTTCGGTCAGAGAAGCTCCTGTGCGCCCCGTCAAGGCCTTCCACGTTGTAAAAAAGGGTGAAACCCTTTCGGAGATCTGCGATCGCTACGGTATCGATGAGGACAGTCTGCGCTTGGCAAACAAGATCAGGGGCAACAGGGTCTATCCCAACATGAAGATCCGCCTCGTGAGCCATGTCGAGCGTAAGAAGGCGGCTGTCTCACCTGCGAGGACGAAAAAAGTCCGGTACCATACGGTAAAGAAAGGCGAAACGCTTACATCCATATCGGAAAAATATGGCGTTGATGTAGACGACCTGAAGACCGCCAACAAACTCAAAGGCAACAAGATCAACAGAAGCGCCAGGCTGAAGATCGTGAAAGAAGGGTAGAAAGAAGAAATTCAGCCCTGCCTCGCGGAAGAGTCTTTCGTACTCTCAGACTTTCAGCACCAGGTTGATCATATCGCCGCGTGAAAAACCCATGGCGTGAAAAAACTGTAGAAGATCCCAGTCGTTCCAGTTGACAAGAGTATATATGGTATCGACGCTGTATTTCTGCAGGCTGTCGATAAGGCCTACTGCGAGAACTTTTGCAATACCCCTGTTCTGGTAATCCGGGTCGATTCCGATTGTGTCGATCCAGCCTATATTGTTGGGAACCTTGAACTCCCAACCACTGACCTCGCCAAGAATGAATCCGGCAACCTTTCCATCGATTTCCGCCACCAGTGAGGCATCGGGGGGTCTATTCTCGGCCTGGTTTATAATTTTTGTGACCCAGTAGTCTTTTCTGCTTTCGCCTAGAACCTTGGTATCGATCTCTACTATGGAGTCCAGATCATCCTTTGTCATCTGTCTCACAGATAATTTGTCAAGAAAATTACTCATTGTGGTTTTAACCTCGCTTGTACATTTTTTAACATAGTGATGATATGGATTGCAAGAGAAAGATTGATCTTTGAGGCATGAAACAGGCAATGTTATCGGAATGTTAGAAAGGCGAGTCTATTTTGTTGGTCAGAATGTCGGTCTTTCGACGGAAATGGCCTTGCCATGGGGACGACCTGGTCTATGCGTCTTCGCTCTGTTTCTTTTCAACATTACGGATTTGCATTGCGGGCACAAAACCCCCGGACAATCATCATCAACGGTAAATATGTCGCCGCACTGGTAGCACATCTCCTGGTTCCCGTTTCGTGTGGGGTAATCGGGATAGATGCGATGGAGACACGTGGGCTTCGAACACACGAAGACTTTCACGGTGTTGCAGGCATCAAAATCGGGGTACATATCCGAGCCGCAATGGGGGCAAGGGCTAGCGGGTACTATTCTGTCGGTCATGGGTTACCTCCCCTGTTTCTAAGAGAATTATCGGCAGGAGACACGGATATGTTAGTGGAAAAATGTGAAAAAATACCGCCGGGTAAAGGGAGCTGATCGAATACTTTGGGGTTGGTGTGAAGACTACACGGGACGAGTTCTTCTTTTTGCTATCTCTGCAAAAAGACTGTGGAGCATGGGGGTTTTTTCGAAGTCTTCCGTGGTGATCCTGCGAACCGCAATGTCCGTCGTGGCAACAACCGTGGCGCTTCGCTTTCTGCCCATGGTGAAATATGCCATTTCTCCGAAGATGTCTCCCTCGGACAAGTCTGCGATCGGGTTTCCTCCGGCATCTTCAACCCTTACATTGCCCCGGGCGAGATAGTAGATGCCGTTCGGTTCATCGCCGACCATCATGATGATGTCGCCCTTCTTGAACCATTTTATCCTGAACAGATTCTCCCACCTGGTGTTCTCCACCAGGGCATAGTAAAACTCCTGATCGAATGCCTTGATCAACTGCTGGGAGAGAAGCAACAGCCTGATGCCTATGGACTGCCCCTGTTTTTCGTCTATCGTCATGCCCAGTTTTTCGAAGGTATCGAGAGGATAGGGGTGTTCATGGATATATTCGGATATGCGCAGAGTCGCCACATCGAGCTGACCGGTGGCCTTCCTGAACGCCATCTCCGCCTGGTGCAACTTGTGTTCCGCAAGCTGGAAATTGGGGGTGATTCCTTTCTGTGCATTACCGATAAAATGTTCGATTGCCTCGTTCTTTAACTGGATGAAATGGGCAAGGCCGGCTTCATCGACGCCGGAAGGGCATTTATGTATGCCTGGTTTGTAGATAGAATAGACATGGATTGGATGCTCAAAGCCCTTGGGCGTTACTTTGCCGATGGCTACAATATGCCGTGCCTCTTTGTCCTGGGCGAGTGCCATCTCGCGGTCCATAAGAATGGTGGTGCCAAAATAGGCGCATAGTTCTTCCAGCCTGTTGGCGGCAGCGAAACAGCTCCCGAACCTCAGCATCAGCTTTCCGAATTGCGCTTCTATGATCTCTCCGACGTAAATCCCTATCCTGGTGAAGGGGATTGTTCCCGATTCAATCGCCCGCACAATTTCGATGGCTGCCTCGAGAGCCCTCCTGCATTTTTGTTTCCCGTCTTCCCCGTCCTTTTGCTTGAAGATGACAATCGACGCATCTCCGGCGCAGGGTTCGAAGTCGTCGGCGGCATGGTCCCCATCCATAACGATAGCCTGCATCATTCCGTGGTAACCGATCATGAAATCCCGGATCTCTTCAGCGGTCATGTTGGCTGTGATCTTGGAATATTGATGGATATCGGTTATGAGAACGGCGGCTTCGTTTCTAGGATCGTTCGCTTTTGTCATGGTTTATCTTGCACGTCCATTATACGCAAGAAGCCGACGACGAGTCAAGAAGGGTCGAGAAAACACAAAAAAAATAGGTCCTATAAGTCGTATAAGACCCATAGGACCTATTAAAAAACATCCAAAGCGCGCGGGCGCGGATTTCCCGACCGTGTTTAAAGCCGAAGCGTCCGCGTTATCCCTTACTTTGTAATAAACACCTTGTGTTTTTCCAGAATCTGTTTGAACTCTTTGCTCTTCCTGAGGTTGTTGATATCCGGGTCCTTCCTCAGGCTCTCGTAGTCGTTGAAACCCTTGGAAAGGGCCGCGTCGAGTTCGTCCAGACCGTAATCGGTATTTCCCATAAGCGAATGGACGGAGGCGAGATTGTACCGGATTGTCGCGCTGTCAGGTTTCAATTCCTTGGCTTTCTTGAGGTCGTCGAGTGCCTTGTTGTTCTTCTTCTGAAGCATGTAGGCCACTGCCCTGTTCGAATAGGCTTCGGCGTAGTTCGGGTCTTTGTTTATAGCGTTGGAGAATTCCGCGATGGCATTGTCCAGGTTCTCGTTGAAGACGGACTTGGACGTTGCGTTTTTCGCGATACTCACATAGCTCATACCCTGTTTCAGATGGGCCTTGACCTCCTGACCCGGTTCGCTCGATTCAGGTTTTTTGGCTTCCGGTGCGGCGGCCTCGGGTTTTTGCTCCTGTGCCTGTGGTGCGGGCTGCTGAGGCTCGGCCTTTGGCTGTGGTTTTGACCAGGGTAGCTTGTCACATCCCATCCCCATGAGTCCCAGGGAAAACAGGAAAGTTATACTGACAACTGCAATCCATTTCCTCATCTATCGATCCTCCTCCTTATTTAAATATCAAGGTTACTTTTTAATACGCATGTTCCAGTTGTCGCTTGTTGCCATCGCCTGCGGCGTCTGACTGATCTCGGCGCCTTTCTCCTGTTTGACCCGCTGAGAGACAAGGGGCTTTGAGTAGGTGAAGGCGTCTTTGACGGAACCGTTGTACCTCTTCAATCCGTCGACAAAATAGTACGTGAAGACGCTGTTCTTGAGGCTGTCCGATTCCCAGGATTTCTCGCCTGCGCTGCTGGCGGACAGGAGTACTTTGCCGTAGCCGTCCTGGTTGTCGATACTCTTGCCGGCGCTGGCCGTCTTCTTCGGCGCTTCGTCGAGGACTATGTCTTTGGATCCGAACAGTCGTTTTCCCTGGTCCTTCGAGATACCGTATCCCTCGTCCTCATCGGCCCCGAGGGACTTGCCGCCGGGAGGCAGAAAGCCCGGGATGGATCGGTAAGCACCGTTGCTGTAGCAGGTGTCGAGGATCATGACAAGCCGTTTGGCCCTCAGGCTCTCGACGAAGTCCTTAAGCATGTTTTCGGTCACGGCCGTATGCCATACCCGTTCGCGGGGCTTTACTTCCGTATCATAGGTGACGATATGGACGCCCCCGAACTTGTCGGGAGGCGTACCGTGGCTGCTCATGTAGATGACTACCAGGTCGTCGGGACCGGCAGAGTTCTTGATTGTGTTGAGATATTTCATGATGTTGTCCCGCGTTGCGGTTTGGTCCGTAAGGTAATAGACGTTGCTCCGAGGGAATGCGGCTCCCTGGGGATTTACGATGAAGCTGTAAAAACTGGAAGCATCCCGGACTGTGTATTGCAGCGTCTGGATACCATTTTTGAACTGTCCCACACCGACAACAAGGGCGTAGCGGTTCCGTACTGAACCGGGAGCGCCCTCAGACCCTGTTTCCTTGAGGACACGGGCGCGGCTGAAAAGGCTCCCGATCCTCTTTTCCCATTCCTTTACCCTGATGTTGTCCGGCGTTACCGGCGAAACCCACCTGACCCCGACAACCGTTTGGGCGAGAGAGAAGGCTAGGTCGACCTGTCTGTCGTCCTCATAGCCCCCTTTCAGTTGGACCCGTCCGTATGAGTCAAGTTCGGCGAATCCATTTGCTATCCTGTTTTGTTTGAAACTGTTGTTGATACTGTTCAGGTGGCCCTGTGTCACCGGTGAATTATCCGCAAACAGGGAATACTCTCCCGCCAGAAGAAAGATCAGGAGAAACGCACTTATTAATAATGATATGCGCGGTTTCATCATCCTACCTCATGACGGACCTGCTGGCCGTTTTCTGAAGCATCGAAATCTCTTCGATAACGAGTACAGTCTCGGCGCGGTATGAGCCCGGTTGGTTCACGAGGGCGTGGATACGGTCGGTGTTGGGTACGAAAGTTGTTGCCTTCCGGACGCTGAGTTCGCGCTCTATCATATCCGATTTGCCTTCGGCGTTGACGATAAAAGCGATCTTGTACCGGCCTTCAGGCACGTCCTTGGGGATATCGAAGTTGCCGTCGGCTGTTCTGGTACCCGGAGCAGCTGTGACCTGCTGATCTACCTGTCCCAGATCCACGAATTCATTCTTGGACGGATCGAAGTACTTGACGATACGGGTCTCCGTCACTTTTATTTCCGTGCGGTCGGGTGGAGCCATCACATAGTAGGAGCCGTTGAGCTTTACGGAACCGCCCTGGCCGACCGATGCCGGACTCACGTTAAAACTCTGGATCTTTACGACTTCTCCCTGAGATTGGTTGTAGCCGACCTTCTGGGCTGTTTCCTGATACCCGGCGGCGGGTTGACTCTTCAGTGTCGAATACAGCGAAAGGCATTTGCCCCACGCGTAAGCGAACCCTATACCGCCCCCGATTGCGGCGCCGATACCGGCCCCCTTCCAATCTCCACCGATCAGTCCACCGACAAGGGCACCGCCGAGGGCTCCTCCAACGGTATGGAGGGCTATACATTGACTTCTCGCTCTGATGCGGTCTTCTTCGGTCTTTATGTCATCGGGGTTGGGCAGCATTGAGGCACAGGAGTAAAGGAAAAACACCCCGATGAGTGCAATCGCGTATAGTCTTAGCCGGCTTTTCTTCATGTCTTTAGTCTCTCCTTATCTGTGGTTCAACTTGATTTCGAGGGTGAGGATCTTGCCGTCCTCTATGTAGGATGCAGGCACGACGCCGAAATTTTCGCCTCCACGGGATTCAAGGACGATGTCTTTTTTGCCCCTGGGTTCGGGTTTCCAGCCGTTTTTCGGAGAAATAACGGAGTAGCTCGTCCTGTTCGAATCTTCAAGCGTGATGTCCTTACCGCCTGCCAGAGATGCCGTCATGACTCCGGGAGGAGGAGGCGGCGGGATGTTAGCCACGTCCGCCTGTCCGGGAGGCGGTGGGGGAGGAAGTGCTGCACTTGCGTCGGCCGCAGGAGGCGCCGACGGTGCCTGTGCCATGGTCTGGCCACCCTGCACGGGCGCTCCCATGGGGTTCGGGCTTCCCGAGAGCATAACAAGGAGCTTTTCCGTGCCGGGGGCTCCGGAGAACCTGAAATTCCCGGCCTTGGGGATCTCTACCATAGCGCCCGGCTCCGCCTGTTCGCTGTAAAGAACTGTGGTATTGCCGGAGGTCCCAATGTTCATGATCGTAAGATAACCGGGTTTGTTGGTCCTGACGAGAAGTTTCAGCCGTTCACCGGAACGGAATGTCCTGGAACGGGGAACGATATCGAACCTGCCGTCGTCGCGAAGAAGAACAAGTTTGTAGGAGATACCGACATACTTTTCCTTTGCCGGAGCCGCCGCCGTCTGGGTAGCCGGTTTTACCGATCCCGAGCCGGAAGACATCCGAACTGCCGGACCTTCGCCGCTGTCAAAGATGGCTTTTGCTCCCGCTGGCCCTTTTGTCTGGGCCTGGCCGCCGGTGCATACAACAAGGATTGCTACAAGAACAACGATCAGGATTGAAGGCAATGATTTCATCTGAACCTCCGTCTAAATTAAGGTGTTTATGTCCTAAGACATTTATTCAGTATATCGGTTAAGCACTGATAGATCTCGGCAGGGTGGAGATCATAGTGTACCACGTAGTATAACTGCAACCCTGAAATTTTGTCAATCGAAGAAGGGTTTCCAGTGCAAATTTGCGGCTATGTAAAGCTGCCACATATTAATGTTGACAATCCATGCGTCTCACCGATATATTGCGTGAAAGGCAAAGGGTACGTTCTTAGAGTATCCGTCGTTTTGTCTTTCGGCAGATTGAGCCGCCACGGATTTAATACGAACCTCACATATCACGGACGTTCAGGAGGGGAGATCGCATGCGCATTCCAGGATCGTTGAGAACGAAATTTTCAGCGTCAATTCTTTGTCTTTTTCTTCTTTTACCGGCCTTGCTTTTCGCCGTATCCGTTCCGCCATCGACGCTTGTCAACAATGCGATGGATGGCGTTCTCCTGGACATGGGCAATCCCTTTCTCAAGGTCATCAAACAGGGATCATGGATATCGGGTGAGAAGTACCGCAACCCCCTGACGAATCTCCTCGATCCTTCCGACCACGATGCACGGCTGTTCATTTCGCTCGACGATGTGCCGCCCGAGCGGGCCCGGGAGGTTTGGAAGGCTTACCAGGGCCGCCTCAGGAAGAAGATATTCGCGATGGCGCAGAACGCGGGGTACAGCACGGATGAGATACAATTACTCCTCAAATCGGTCAACTTCTATCCCCCCGCACAACTCCTGAAGGGAATAGAGCAGAATGAACAGGCGATCGCCAAATTCCTGAAGATGGGCAACTACCCCAACCTCCTGGAGGTTGGCGAAGAGGCCGCGGAAGGGCTCTATACGACGCCCACGAAGTTCATCCGCCAGGGCTACGAGACAGGGGCACGAGTCCAGGTCGCAGAGCTTGCCGCCGATGAGGGATCGGACGCGTACCGCGTTGTACACAAGGCGACCGCCGAGGCGGAGCACGCGGCGGAGGTAGTCGGTGAGGCCAACCTCAAGGGATACGTGCAGTCCGCCGAGTACTCTCTGAACGAGGCGCAAAAGGCGTTGAACGAGGGCAAGCTCGACACTGCGAAGAAGAACCTTCAGCGGGCCAAAGACCGCCTGAAGAGTGGTCGGAGGCTTGGCGGGGTCAGCGCCGAGGGTGGTGCCGTAAAGGAACTCGACGCGCTGGAAAGCCAGGTCGATGATGCCATCAAGCTTGCCTTTGAATCAGCCGACGATGCCAAGGCGATGCTTGGCAAGACGAAGCAACTGGCAAACAAGCTGAGCGGTGAGGTCATGAAAAAGACCGCCGTCGACCTCGCTGCCCTGGAGGCGATGGGTCTCAAGGGTTCGGTGAAGCAGCGCGCATTCCTCAAAGGAATACTGGAAGGGGAGGGCAAATGGGCGACGCTCAGGGTCAATCTTGAAGAGGCTTCGGGCAGCGCGCTGACGACCCTGCGAAGCGGTGCCAGGCTGGCCTACAAGAACTGGTTCATGTCGCTCATCGCCCTGTGGGAGCTTAAGGAGTTCCCGGCAGCCGTCGAAAAGGAGGGCGCCGCCAAAGCGAGCGCCCGGCTCGCGGCGACCATTGTAGGTCTTATGAACCCGACGTTCGGTTATGCCCAGCTTTTCAGCGTGATCTTCATGACCACCGGGGAACTCCTCGTGGACTGGGTCAGTTCCTACGGCTACGTCGCCGTTGTGGGCAGACAAGACTGCATGGATCTCATAGCCGGTATCTACACGGTCCCCGGCAGGGAACAGAACATCGAAGCGAAGGAATGTGAGCAGATCCAGAGCGACGGGCAGCTCGCGTGTCGGATCTACGATTCAAAGGGACTCAGAAGGGATCTGGCGGCGGGACGGAAGTTCAACCAGGAACTGATACCGCCTTTCATGATCTCCCTTCTGAACTGCCATGCGAAGGCGGCATCGAAACACTACGACGACTACGAATCCATGCACGATGAGGGTGTTCAGCAGGCCTTGGTCAACAAGTGCCTCCAGCCGGTCCTGAAGACCTGGCTCGACAGCCGCCAGCTTGTCGTCAGCGAGGTAGACGCGCTGCGTCAGGGCATGGAGGAACAGTCCGTGAGGGTCACTGCCGCTCCCCCCCGTTTGAAGGAGAAGGGTACGGTGAGGCTCTCCGCGGACGATTCATCGAGCATTGCAGGGATCGAGAGGGACATCGAGGAGAAGGCAAAGTGCCTTGGCGGGGTCCATGCAAAACCCCGTTCGGGCCGCGACTATATATGGACGGTGAACGGCAGGGAGTTCAGGAAGGATTACAACAGGAACACCGCCGAGCTTTCCCTCGATACGCCCGGCAGCTATGAGGTGTGTGCCGCCGTTCACTATACGTGGCGCATCGACGGTCTCCCCATCGTTTCACTGGAGGACGGGCTCTCGGGCAAGGGGGTCAGGACGGGGTGTGCGACGGTGGTCGTTGAGCTGCCGCCCGATGAGAAGAAGCCTGAGGATGCGAAGAAACCCGAGACCCCACCACCCGCCGACCCTCTCACCAGTGTGAAGAAAGAGCCTCCGGTGGACGTAAAAAAGGCGCCGCCGACATGCTCCTACGAATATTCCGCCTGGGGCGAATGCGGCCGGGAGACGAAGAAACAGACGCGAACGGTGACGGCGAAGAAGCCCGAAGGCTGCGTGGAAAAGAGCAAGCCATCGCTCGAACAGGGGTGTACTCCGCCTCCGACGAAAAGCGAACTGGATTCCCGGTATTACAACTGCCTCTGCCGCTGCTACTCCGGCTGGGCGGGACACATCGGCGTATGGTGGGACCCGGCCGGGAAATCGGTACCCGAATGCACCAGCAGCGGTCCCTGTTTTGGCGGTGCCGGAGCCTTCGGTTGTACGAGAAGGCATGGTTTCGGGCCTCCCAACGATTGCGCCAAAAGATGCTGGGAGGGTGCCTATGGTAAGGAGACCTGGGACCAGAAGAAAGCCGATGAAATGAGAAGGGAAGAGAACAAGAAGCACAAGAAACCTCTCAAGGTAAAGCTCAACGCATCGAAGAACCCTGCGGACTTCGGCGACATTGTGATCCTTACCGCTGAGGCGAGTGACGGGACCGCGGGATACAAATATACGTGGGGCGGCTGTGCCCAGGACGCGAAGGACAACAAGGCGAAGGTACTCAACAGCATGCAATGCAAGCCCTGCACGGCATCCGTTACCGTAACGGACCAGGATGATGAAAGCGCTTCCGCCTCCGTCACGATCCAGTGCACCGCTCTCAAGGTGAAGCTCACCAAGGAGAGCCCGAAGGAGGACGCTGTCCCCATCGGCGGCAAGGCTACGTTCAAGGCCGAGGTTTTCTCCGGCGACAAGCCGGCAAGTGGTTCATTCACCTATCTTTGGGAGCGGAACCCCGACGTCCTGTTCGGCGACCCAAAGAACCCGAAATATGAGACCACAGGGGGTTCGACGGCGCGGAACTCCGCTTCTTTCGGAAAGCCGGAAGCGACGCCGGTGTGGGTCGTAGTGCTGCGCGAGGTCGAAGGGCGCAAGATGACCGTCGGCGAGTCGGAGAGGATAATGATCCAGGTGGTCAAGCCCAAACTGAGCCTGAAAGCCGAGCCGCAGGACCCGCTTGTCGGCCAGCAAGTGAAGATAACCCTCACCGAGTCACCGAAACTGGACGATCAGACCGTCTCCTATTGGTGGGAGATAGCAGGCAACACGCAAAACGCAGGACCCGAGAGGGACCAGCGCATTTACACATACAAACCGAAAGACGACAAGCCCGTGACGGTCACCGTTCACGCGAAGGCGAAGGATGGCGGAGGGGAGATCGGCCTCGAGAAGATCACCGTTTCCGCGAAGAAACCGACAGTCACCGTGACGGGCCCGAAGATAGCCGGGCCGCCCCCCATGATCTGGAAGGAAGGCGTCGGGCTCGTGCCGGCGGACCGCCAGATAGCCGAACACCAGCGCGTGGAGTTTTCTGTCGCGGTGACCCCTGCAGGTGCCCAGCAGCTGCGCTACCAGTGGAGCGTGGCGCCCGAAGGATGCAGTATCTCCGCACCTTCCTCGAAGGATACGGGGGTCACCTGCAGCAAGACCGGCTCCTACACGATGACCTGTGCGGTAAAGAGTGCCGATGGAGCCGACTTTGGCAAGGGGACTGGGTCTTTGAGCGTTACCATATCCCAGTCGGACATGGCGACGGGCAAGAAGAAGGACGAGGCGAAAAAGAAGCTCGATTCCGCGAAGCAGATGTGGTCGCAAAAGAAATACGACGAGGCTGTCACCGCGGCCGAGGCGGCGGCGCAGGTGGACCCGAAACTGGCACAACCCGTACTTTCACAGTTCTCACAGGAGTTGAAGAAGATGGGTTCGGATGCCGTGAACAAGGCCGACCACAAGGAGGCCGTGAAGCGCCTGGAACAGGCGGTCAGGCTCAATCCCAACGATGCCGACGCGAAGAAGAAACTGGAAGAGGCAAAGAAATACGCCTCGGTGTGGCCCCGGGTAGAGGCAAAGGCAAAGGAATTTGACGCCTTCATGGCGCAGAAGAAGGTGTGGTCGGCGCAGAAGGCAATGCTCGAGATGCAGGACATCCTGCGCGGCCAATCCGGAGGCCAGTCGTCGACGAATCCCGTCTGGGCCAGGGTGATGGCGGATTTCAACAAGGGGGTTGCCTGGTACACCGATTTCTCACAGAAGAGCAACGCTGAATGGACGAGGCTATTCAAGGAACAGGATTGGGAAAAGGCGGAGATCCACATCAAACAGGTTCTGACACAGGAACTGACCCCCGCCGACAAAAAACACTACGAAGCCGCGCTGCAGACGACGAATTCCATGCTCGGGATGAAAAAAGAATCGATGCAGTACTACGAGACCGCGAAGGCCAATTTCTCGAAAGGCCAGCCCGCCGACGCCAACGGACTTGCCGCCGTCGCGAAGGAGCTCAGGAACAAGGCGGCACGTTTCAAGGAAGGCGACGCACGACGCACACAGATCACGGAGCTTGCGGCGGCGATGGAAAAGAAGCAGAAGGGTGTCAACGCAAAGGCATATGCACAGAATTTCTTCAACAACGGCGACCAGTATTACCGTTCGAACAATTTCGAGCCTGCCGTGAAGCAATATGACGAGGGACTTAAAGCCATCAGGGAAAACGGAGACGCGAAGGACCCCGACTACGCAAAGTATACGAAGCTCCGGGAGGACGCCGCTCAAAAGGACAAGCGTTTCAAGGAGCTGTACGCGTACGCCGCTGGGCTTGCCACCACCACGAAGCCCCTTGACGAAGAAACCATTAAGAAGGGTATAGCCTCGGCCGAAGAGGGGCTTAAGATCCGTCCGCGCAACGGCGATATGGAGATCCACTGGAACAAGTTGAAGTGGAAGCTCGGCGAGCTGAAGAACGCCATTGCAAAGAAGCAGGACGAACAGCGCAAGTGCGAGGCGAAGTGGACCGAGGGCCAGACGTTTTACAATGCCGGGAAACACCCCGAGGCCCTGGCAAAATTCCGGGAGAACATCGCCTGTGCCCCGGGGAACGCGCAGAGGGAAGCCTATGTCCGGCAACTTGATGATTCTCTCAAGAAGCAGGCGGCAGCCAAACAGGCGTGTCTTGCGGTAAGACAGCAAGGCGACGCCCTCGTGCAGCAGAAGCAATATGCCGCGGCGGTGACAAAATACCGCGAGAGTTTGAAATGCCAGCCCGACCCGAAGCTGGAGGCGTATATCCGCCAGCTTGAGAGCGAGATGAAGAAGCAGGCCGACGCCCAGGCAAACGCTACGCGGGCAAAACAGCTGCGGACCGAAGGTGAGCAAT
>DIFE01000021.1 GCA_002418985.1 Deltaproteobacteria bacterium UBA5756 | reverse complement strand
TACGAACTGTTCCCAGCAGGTGAATCCCTTTGCCTTCCTTTCTGCTTTTGTTTCGATCACAACGTTCTGGAACTCCGTTTTATGGAATATCTGTAGAATCTGACCGAATATGCTGTTAAACTTATTCATGGGGACCGGCTTTCTTACGCTTCGCAATATCCGCGAACTTTCCGATCAGATATTCGTAGGCATCGCCCAGAATATCCGAACTGACGGCCTCGTTGCCCAGCGCAACCCCGGACAATCCCTCGATCAGATCTTTGAGAATCCCATCAGTCAGCATTTCCCGGTTACCCCAGTTGGCCGCACCGAACACGCGGTAGAGGGTGTCGGGATTTGCCCGTTCGATCTCTCGCATGGCGCGGGAAAGCGCTGTCCCGATATTGGCAGGCGTCTCACGCACATCCCGCCAGTGGCACCCACCGGGGAGAACAAACCGATGGACCTCGGGAAACTCGACGGGGTCCTCGTCACCGAACAATCTCTCGGCCTCTGTCGTTTCTTCATCCCAGACATCACAGATACGTTTAAAAAAAAGTAGTGGCAGGATGTAGGCCTTCCAGTCAGTGCGATCCACCGCACTGCCCCGAAGGATTTCGGCACAATCCCAAAGGTGTGATTTTAACTGTTGGAGAGTCACCATGCCCATGCTGCCCCTCGATGAAATAACTTTGTCTTGCTACGTCCTACAAGAAATATTCTCGGAAATCATCTGTGCTATGTCATGCAACTGTGACAACCGCATGTCAATTCGAAGAATATCGGCGTATTCATGCTCCCATTACCTATTCCTATCCTGCAAAGCTAAAGGAAATCTGCGATTCAGACAGGCACCAACGGCATTATAGCGAAGCATGAGATCCCCTGACCTGATGTGAAGGCTCAGATGCTTTTCTTAAGCTGAAATCACTGGTGAGCTTTTCACTTTCTGCTACCTACAGCTGTGACGATTAGCTATCAGCAATGCCCCATATCCTTTTACCCCTTTAACCTTGGAAATTCAAGGGAAAACCAAAGGAATGGCGATCACGTGCGACCGGCTTGAACCGGCTTCACAAGACGTTCGATCTCGGTAACCACCCGGTCCAGCTCCTCGGCAAGGGGCGAAGGGTAGACTGCCAGAAATACATCTGACAGTGACCGGTAATACCAGAGGGTTCCCTCTTTACCGCCCTTGAATCTCTCCCATAGTTCGTCGCCCAGACTGCGATAATCCTTCAGAATGGCCCGTGCATTACTCAGTTTGTCGGCGGCTGATACGAGATGGACGGATCGGGAGCCATCCTTGATATGGGCGATGTAGGCCTCTTTCCTCTCTTTCCACGGAGGTTTTGGTTTCGTATCGGCGTCAGTGCAACCATCGACGATCTCAGCGACCCTGTCGCCAAACCGTCTCCGGATCTCCTCGCGTGCCTCGCTGCCGCCCTGGTCTTCGATGGCGTCATGGAGAAGGGCGGCGATCGTTTCGTCCTCATCGGCACCGTATTCAAGGACAATCCCCGCCACTGCCATGAGGTGGCTCACGTAAGGAACTCCGCTTCCCTTACGTATCTGGCTTGCATGGAGCTTCACCGCATACATCAAGGCATCTTCAAACCGGGGTCCAAGGATCGGATTTGCGGTATCCATAGGCGTCACGCAACCATTTCCGGGATACTTCTCCCCAGGCCGTGCGAGGGTTCTTTTCCTACGTACATCGAGATGTGTCATGTGTCCCCCTTTCAGTTCTCATCTATATCCCAACTATTGCGAGCACCTTTCCTCTCTTAATACAATCCGCAGCCTTATCGCGGATACAGGCCAGGATCTTTATCAGATCATCGCGGATATCGCTCCAGCGCTGGTTTACAAAAGAGGCTCTATCCTTGTCGACGGTTCCATCCGTGAGGTAACAATCGAAGGAATTATTGAATCGTTCCCGGAATTGGGCCACCGTAGGCAAGGCACGGAAGCTTTCCATCTCCCTTTCGAGGTTCTTGATCAGCATCCCGAGGTCGTTCCCATCGCGGTAATAGCTCACGTCATAATAATCGAAGATATCCCGTACATGAAAGCACCTGAATATGTTCTCCATGATGTATTCGCCGAATTGAAGGAATTGGAATTTCTTGCACATCTCGCGGCTCGGCCAAAGTATTTCCTCTGGGAAAGGTTCGTCAATTACCAGGAAATCAAACAAGGGGCCGTCACTTTCCAGGATTGACGTTGTAAGTATCTTGCATGTGTTCATGATTTCCCCGGTGTATACTCGTTGGGATACTTTTTCGCGATCTCGTCCCAACCTACGCCTTCCTTCCTCAGTGCGCGCCATCTTGTCAGCCTCTCCAGGCATTTCGTGAAAGTATCCAGGAAGAAACCGTAAGGGCAGATGTTGAAATCCGTCCATTCGCCCTGTTTGAAACTTCCCGCCCCGGTGAATGCGTCATGGACGGTCTTGAGGTATTCGTCCCTGTCGAAGCGGTATTCCCCTTCCGGCTTTGGCTCAATAACCTTCCACACGATTACGTTGCCGTCGTACCTAACTCCCTGGGAAACAAAAAGCCCTGCGCACCCGGCCTCACCGCAGCTGCAAACGTAGAATTCATATTCGCCTTCGTGAACGACGCTTTCAACGAGCGTACCAGTCGATGCGGAAACCCGGGTAGGCCTCAGTCCGTCTATCAGGAGTTTTCCCCCATCAGCCTCGATTATGGCTTTCAGCATATTTTGGCGCACTATGTCACTCATCCTCTTCGCTCATGCACACTATGAATTCCTTGCTCTCCACGATGTGCCCTGCCCGTTCCCTCACCTCAGGCATCTTGCTCTTGCAGAGGCCGCGGAGCAAGATCCTGCTCGCCTTTGAGGTCTTTGCGAATCGAGCGATCACCTCTACGGCGCCAAGCTTCAGCCTGACGTTGTCCTGCAGATAGACGTAGGACAGGACGCTGCGGAAAGCACTGACCGCCTTGGTCCCGTAGTGCGTGAGGGCAAGAAAGCACATGGCAAGCCACGTCTGGTAATGGTCGACCAGACCCTCCCTCCTTGCATAGTCCAAAAACATCTGAAGAATGGGCACCGCTTCTTTTGAGTACGCGCCGGCCACCGAAAGGGCTTCGGCGGCAAGGAGGCGGGTGAAGATGTCGTCGTCCTCAAGGAGTTCCCGCAGGTGTTCCCTGACGGCTTTATGTTCCTTGCTGTAGGAACGTAGTTCTGCTATTGCCCGGATCTTCATCTCAGAATTGGTCGGCGCCTCCTTAGAGAACCGTAAGGCGAGGAAAAGAGTTTTTGCATCGACCACCCGTTGTTTGCCTCGGTCATCGCGTGACATGCCTACCCCTGGAATCTCGGCTAGTTCCATCCACTCTGTCAAGATTTTATCACTATTTATCATCAACCTGTGACAACAGTATGTCAGTGACAGGCTATGCGCGGACAGAAAATCGCGGACAGGGTTATTCTGTGGCGTGCCGTTGCGTACCGCGCATAGGTGTAGGCGGGAAGAATATCCACTGACGGAAAACCACCAAGATGTGATGCTGTAAGGACTATTCAACCGTTTAACGTTTTGCTTGAGATGCAGGGAGTATTTACAGTATTATCAAGTCAAGAGTAGCTAAATGAACGACATTCGTAGCCGATTCCCCCCCGGACATCTCGAATTTCTGATGGAACTCTTCCATATTCTTAACCGGGACAATTGAAAGCCAAAAAAACGCGGTCGTCCGCCAGAGGTTGCATTAAATTTTCTCCTTTTTGAACTATATGAACGCCTGCTGCTCAAGGATTGGGGGAATGAAGATGCAAACCACGACGTTCATCTGAGCAAGCCCCTCGAATACACCGCCCTCATTGCGGACTTTATTTCCGGGATAAAGCAGCCAGGGGACGTTCGTTAATAAGTAAATAACTCAACCCCTCAGATTCCCTTCGCGTCATTTTCCGGGGCCCTGCGCTGGGCAAGGACATTGGCAGGAGGAAGGGGTTGAAGCTCTCCTGAAGAAAGTTACTTACTTTTTAACGAACGTCCCCACCTATTTAGTTTCCATCCGGAAACCC
>DIFE01000116.1 GCA_002418985.1 Deltaproteobacteria bacterium UBA5756 | reverse complement strand
GGTTTCCGGATGGAAACTAATTATTTTTGCCTATGCGTCCATCCCGTCTTTCTCGTTCGCTGAAACCAAGGTTTACGACAAAGATTGGAATTTACAAAAAAGGATCGATGATAATGGAAGAATTTACGACAAAGATTGGAATGTTACGGGTAAAATTCAGAATGACAAGATATATGACAAAGATTGGAATCTAAAGTATCGCGTACGGGATGATAAAATTTATGATAAGGACTGGAACCTTAAAGGAAGAATCGATGGTGATAAAATCTATGATAAAGCTTGGAATCGCAAGGGAACCATAAGGAAATGATTTCGTCCCGAATCCATCGGAGACTCGGGAATATTGCAGCAATTTAACCTCCTGTGGTCAGGTCTTGAATTATCGCTTTTCCCGCGATACTACGCAAAGCAGAAGATATTAAAGATACCGTGACAAGTTCGCGGAGATCGGTTTCACTTCAGGATTGTATCTCAGCAGACGGCCTGGTATGATTTTTGTAATGGTGCCGGGCAGTCCTGCAGAGATACAATGAAGCGGCAGAGAGGAATCGTGAACAAAGACGAAATTTTATCCTTCTTGAGTGATTTTAAGAAGAGGTGCGGGGATCGATATGGCATCATTTCTCTCGGTGTCTTCGGCTCCGTTGCGCGGGGCGAGATGCACAACGATAGCGATGTTGACATCTGTATCAGAACCAGAACGCCTGATCCTTTCATGATTGTTCACATCAAGGAGGACATCGAAAGCAGTCTCCATTGCCGCGTGGATATTGTTCGTGTCCGGGACAAGATGAATTCGTTTCTCAAAAAGCGCATCGACGAAGAAGGCATCTATGTTTGACAAAGACCTTGTTCACGCGATACTTCTTCAAATTGATTAAGCGCTGGACAAGATCAAGTATCGTACTGAAAATATCGACACCCCGGACTATTTTACAAATACGCCAGAGGGGATCGAACGACTCGACGGTATAGCCATGCTTTTCATCGCCATCGGTGAGAGCTTGAAGAACATAGACAAAATCACCCAGGGCAGGCTATTGTCGGACTACCCTGAAATCGACTGGGTTGGGGTAAAGGGGTTTCGTGACATCATCGCTCATCATTACTTTGATATCGATGCAGAACAGGTTTTCTCCTTGCTGACCGCTTCACCGGAGGGTGCCTTTTTGCCTGCCAGACCCTTGTCCCATTTGCCTTTGATCACCTTTCCCATTTCCCTTCCTTGCCATATCCTTTCAAGAGTTGCTGGATGGTACCATTCCCACGCTTGACCGCCTGCCGTCAAAAACGGTGCCGTTCCGACCTGCACCGAGGACAGCGTTTCGGATAATCGAGACCCGCCTTTGAGAACCATTTCTGTTCGCCGGCATCCATCGTGAAGCGCCGCCCGCAGTCGATACATTTGGTCTTGATCGGTTTCAAGGGGGTGTAGGCCCGGGGGGACGTGATACCCAGCCGTGTTCTCTGCCTCAGAAAGAAGCTCTCGGAGGTTGCCGGGTGGAGTGTTTCGAAAGGGGACCCGAAGAACAGCCGCTCATCGAATTCAAAATCCGGTTCAGCCCTGAGATGGGGTATCCGCCCGCACTCGGGGACCATGCAGTCTATCGATTGAGCAGGGCATTTGCTGCGATGGCATATCCTTCCCCGGTAGACAGAATGCTCATCGAAGACGAAGACCTCCCAGGCGTGCGATATGCTGCTCATCTGCCGGGCGTACCTGGCAACAGAGGCGAGACAGCCGACATCGGTGATTACCACCGCGACGTCGATATCATACGGATCAGGATCGTTGCCGGCGACGGAACCGCACAGGACGATCTCCTGCACCTCCGCTATCTCTGCGGCCTTTTGCGCGAATTGCCGGGCCGTGTTCCTGAACCGTTCGTTCCTGTCGTTACCTTCCATCTGCACATTATTGTAATACTATATGTCCTTGCTAATCAATGCAAGCGGGGACTTCTGGGGTCTTGAATTATCGCTTTTCTGTGATATGTTTTCCCCACATATCCACTACACGACGGGGGTGCATCAGCGAAGGGAACAGCAAGGATGAGGCCCTCAAAAACATCAAGGAAGCCGTAGAACTTTACCTGGAATCAGTTGAGGACGACCAGGTTTTCACTGAGAACTCCGAGATCGTCGAACTGGCCGTATGACCGTTATTCCCAGTTTGCCTTACGATCATGTTATCAGGGTTCTCCAGAGAGACGGGTGGATCGTAGTGAGGCAGAAGGGCAGCCAGATCCGGCTTCAGGAACATACCGTCACAGAAACCACTTAAGCTTACCATTCCGGCTCACCGCCCGATAAAAAGGACGACGAGCCTTTCCCATATACTAAAGCAGGCAAGATTAACCGTTGAAGAATTCGACAACCTGCTGTAGCCGGAAGCTTCACACACCGACCTCCTGCAGCAGGATGTATAGTCGCCGACTTTGGTGAAAACGACGCGCCGGTCAGAAGGACCCATTTCAATAATGAATTCTTTTAACTGAGACAGCCCTTTTCTTTTCTGTCTGGTTCATTACATACAGGGAGGAGGGAGGGACCCTGAGGAAAATTAAGTTATTCTTCAATAACGCCTGGATAGCCCGAGTTTATTAATTTCTTAAGAATGTCCCTCTGGTCTTCACCGGAAGAGGATGGATGGAACAGAAAACAACCGAAAACAATTGAACATGAGTAAGCGCTCATGGTAAAAAACTGACTATTGCGCCGCGCCCGGGGGAACTAACATGGAAAGGGGATCGGTGAATTAATCCGAAAAGTCACAGAATGAAATTAACAATATTCATCTAAATTATGAGCGGAACTCATTATAGAAAAAAAGACGCGACCAGGGAGCAGATAGTCAAAGCCGCCATCCAGGTATTCGGCGGGAAGAGCTACCTCGAGGCCAGCATCTCCGAGATCGCCCAGAAGGCCGAGGTGGCGGAAGGGACGATCTATCAGCATTTCAAGAACAAGGAAGACCTCCTGTTCTTCATACCGAACGAGAGAACGAATGCCTTCTGTGAGGGTCTGGAGCTCCACCTTCAGGGGATCCAGGATGCCCGGAACAAGCTGGCGAAGTTCGGGTGGTACTACCTCTATTTCTTCAAGACGAACCCCGAGTACGCACGTATAGCCATGCTTGAACTGAGGGTCAACAAGAATTTCCAGAAAACGAACGGGTACCGCCTCTTCAGTGGTTGGTTGAAGACGGTTCGCGACATTATCGAACAGGGACAGCGGGAAGGGTCCGTGAGGAATGACATGGACCCCATTGTGATACAGGAGCTGCTCCTCGGTACTCTTGAGCATTACGTGACACGCTGGCTTCTCAAGGACGAAAGCTGGGACCTTCTGGAATTCCGCGAGCAGACGATCGAGCTGATCATGAACGGGATCAAGCCGGCCGGCGTAGAGGAAGCCAAAACGGTAGCCGTTGCGAAGGGGATGTCCTTGGGGTCGAATCCTCATTCGGGGACTCCTGTGACTCCCAGGGTCACGACATGAATTATCACTTTTCCCGTGACATACTCTCCCCATGCAGAAGATATTCAGGAAGGACCGTGACGGGAGGGATTTCATGAATCTTCTGGGGCAGGTCATGTTCCGGAGTCAGTGTTGGGTCAGAGCCTGGCGCTTGCCGGCAAAGCCTCCCTTGCGACCTGCAATTACAAGCATCTCAACAATGCTCTCCCCGTGGCCAGGCCCCTTAGCATAGAGTGTCCCGGCGCCCTCTATCGTCCCAATTCTGAGCCTACCCCCCTTTCCGGACATGCCTGGAGA
>DIFE01000003.1:26529-68042 GCA_002418985.1 Deltaproteobacteria bacterium UBA5756 | reverse complement strand
TTAACGATGTTGTGGCACTCAACATATAGGTCATAGGAAAAGATGTTCTTGCCTTTCCCATTACCTATTGCCCATTACCCATTACCTATCCCCATTACCTATCACCTGTCTTCATTCCACCAATTTCATCTTTCTTCCCGCTGCCGTTATCGCTTCGATGGCCCTGTCCATCTGCTCCCGCGAAAAACCTCTTACAACGGTGAGCCTTAGCCTCGATGTCCCTGTCGGGACGGTGGGGGGGCGAATGGCTTGAAGGAAGAATCCTTCGTTCATGAGGATCTTCTGCATTTTTACGGCCTCGGCATCCTTACCCACCACAATCGGGACGATGGGGCCCGTACTCTCCTTGAGATCGAAGCCGGCGTCAAGAAGTCCCGAGCGCATATAGTCGATATTGCGCCAGAGTTCTTCCTTCAAGGACAAATCGTCCGAGACAAGATCGAGGGCTTCCTGTGAGGCGGCCAGGGCGGCCGGCGGCAGGGCTGTCGTGTACATGAAGGTCCTTGCCCGGTTGACAAGATACTCTATTACAACGGGGTCGGAAAGCACGAAGGCGCCGAAGGATCCCATCGCCTTGCCGAAGGTGGCCATGTGGATGTCGGCCGCCCCCTTGAGACGCCAGTACTCTTCGACACCGCTTCCGCCTTTTCCGAAGATGCCCGTTCCGTGCGCATCGTCGACAATGGCATAGAAACCGTACCGGTCGCGCAGTTCCATAATCTCGGCCAGAGGTGCCATGTCTCCATCCATACTGAAGATGGATTCCGTTATGACGAAGGATTTGCCATGCGTCGCGTGCTTCTTCAGCTTCCGTTCCAGGTCGTCCGCGTCGCGATGCCTGTAGATGACCTTTTTTGCGTAGGAAAGGCGCATCGCGTCGATGAGACTCGAATGGTTCAACTCGTCGCTGAAGATTACGTCCCCCTTGTCTGGAATGGTGGAGACTATGCCGATATTTGCCATGTATCCCGTCGGAAATATGAGGCCCTTCTTATACCCTTTGTAACGGGCGACGGCGGCCTCGAGTTTTTCGTACAGATCGATGCTTCCGGAGACGCTTCGCGACGAACAGGTACCCGTACCATAATCGCCTACTGCGGACCTCGCTGCTTCCACGACCGCAGGATGGAGATGAAGCGACAAATAACTGTTGGAACAGAGGTTAAGGTACTCTTTGCCGCCGTGAATTATCGTGGTGGCGCAAAGGGGACGCACGTACCGTATGCTTCGGTAATTGCCCTGTCCCCGAATTTCTTTCAACATCGATGCAAGCCTGTTCTTCATACTGGAGGCATTCACTCCCCAATTCACCCGTAATCAGTCAACGGTTACTACTAATTGGTTAACGTAATAAACAAAAAATCAGGGTGGATATGTAATCCACCCTGATGTGTATCTCTAACGGTGTTAGCCCTTTATGATCCTGGGCATGATCATCTGGTGCCACGGGCAGATCGATTTCGGGTTCGCATAGGCACAGTTCGCGAATGCTACGAAATACTTTCTCAGCTCGGAGAATTTTACGACCTCGTCGACAAGGCCTTTCTTTGCACAGTAGGAAGGCCGTGACATGTCGTAGTAGTGTTTGACTGTCTTGTTCATGTTTTCGATGACGGGCGCGAGAGGCTTGCCTGCATCTTTCTCTTTTACGAGGCGCCTGGCGAAGCTGGCGACGGCCGCAGTCTCACCGTGCATGACGTAGATCTCGGTGGTCGCGGTGCCGAGGGTGAAGCAGTTGTTGTTGTTCGCCTGCGGGCCTGCCATGATGTAGTGGGCGGCGGCGGTGCCTTTCCTCAGAATGATGGTCATCATGGGAAGGTCGCTCTGCTCGATGGAGTAGATAAGTGACTGGCCAAGGCCGAGAAGCTCTGCCTTTTCCGCGATGTCGCCAACGTCGATACCCGACGTATCCTGGATCCAGATCATGGGAACCCTGTCCCTGCCGCAGAGGGTCACGAACTCGTTAACCTTAATGAGGCCTTCGCGGTAGAACTTGCCGCCGATGCCGGGGTACGGTGCATACTGCGGGTAACCCTTGGGCAGCATGCCCTGCCTGTTTCCGACTATACCGATGAGGAAACCGTCAACCTTGACAAGACCCGTATAAAGCTCGGGACCGATGTCAGGACGGAATTCCATGTGTTCGCTGTTGTCGACGAGGCGCGACATGAACTGTTCCATGTCGTAAACCATTTTCTGGTTGAACTGGACGATGCTGTAAAGGTCTTCAGCCGGGAACTTCGGTTCGGCCGGTTTTGCAACCCTGAAGAAGCTTGCATCATAGTAGGGAAGCTTTACGACCCAACTCTTCAATGAATCGAGGAGGCTCTCTTCTGAAGGATGAACTTCGCGGAAGAATCCCGTCGCGTCATAGTGGATCTCGACCCTGCCGGGAGGAACGGCTTTGAATTTCTTGGTGGCTTCGATGATCTGCTCTGCCATTGCTTCGTCGAAAAAGCCCTTCGGTGCCATACCGCTGACGATGCCGGCGCCGCCGACGGCGATATTTGCATCTTTGTGGGCAAGCAGAAGAGTCGGGGAAATACCCTGGTAGCCGCCGCCTGCGGGGTTGGTTCCGTAAATGGCCGCGAGTACGGGGATACCCAGTTTATTGAGTTCGGCATGACGGAAGAATGTTGTTCCGCTGCCGCGCCTGTTGGCGTACATTCTTTCCTGTTCGGGAAGCTTCACGCCGCTGCAGTTGACTATCCATACGAGGGGACAGTGAAGTCTTTTTGCTATATCGGTAACTCTCAAGATGTTGTGAGGCTGACCCGCGATCCAGGCGCCTGCCATGACCTTGTTGTCGAAACCAATGATCACACACCATCTTCCGTTTATCCTGCCGAGACCGTCCACAACACCCGTGGTGCCTGATTCTTCATCCATGGGGTCGAAAAGCATATGAAGGGGGGCCCATGTTCCGGGGTCGACAATGTATTCCAACCTCTGGTGAACAGTCCATTCACCGCGTTTATTCAGTGTCTCCTGGGCCAGGCCGGCCTTTTTCGCCTTATCGACAAGTTCCTCGATCTCTTTCTCAACGGCTCTAATCTCCTCAGCGTTCTTTGCATTCACCTTTACCGGCTTGTTCCATTCCTGCATTTTTTCAAAATACGGTCTCATTTATTACCCTCCGATGGCTGTAGGAATTTGTTACTGTTTTCACAATTTTAATTTATTTTTCGGTACTTTGTCAACACAAAAGGCTTGACAATTTCAGGGAAACCCGGGGGTGCAGACTTCGGGACACGCGGCTTTTCTCTGGGCCGTGCGTCCCGAACGCGGATCCCTAGAAATGCTTTTTCAGCGACACCCTGATGATAACGTACACAACGATGATTACGCCGATTATTACGATATATTTCATCTTATATCCATCGTTTCCCCGGTCCCTTCGCCAGCCCTAATGTTTGAAAAGCCTCTGGCCGGCAAAAACCATGGCCACGTCCTTTTCGTTGCAGGCCTCGATGACCTCGTAGTCACGTTCCGATCCGCCGGGCTGGATCACGCCCCTGGCCCCTTCCTTAATGGCGGCATCCACACCGTCCCTGAACGGGAAGAAACCGTCGGAGACAATCACCGAACCCTGGAGACCGGCATTATGCTCCCGCGTGTAGATGTCTATCGCAATGAGATCCTTCATATCCCTGTGGCCCCGGGCCGCCTCCAGCTTGAAGACCGCGTAGGGCACCCCGTACTTTCGGAAGACCTCGGTGTCCGCAAACTTCTTGTAGGCCTTGAAAATTGCGATCTCGACAACGCCCACCCGGTCCTGTTCTCCCGTACCGATGGCCACGGCGGCCTCGTCCTTCACGAAGAGCGCCGAATTGGAACTCACGCCCGACTCCACGTACCAGCCGAAGAGCATGTCACGATACTCGTCGTCGGTAGGCATTCTCTTTATCCGATACGTTTCACCTTTATAAACCGCCTCGGCGGGTTTGAGATCATCCCTGCCCTTGATCCTGTAAGGTTGTGATTCCTGAAGGATCAAACCGCCATCCATGAGGGATTTGAAATCTATGGTCCTCTTCGTCTTGAATGCGCCGAGCCGCCCTATCTCCTTTATCTGCATCAGCCGAAGGTTCTTCCATTTCTTCAGGATGTCGATGGCGCCGCCCTCAAATTCCGGGGCGCAGACCACTTCAAAGTAATAGGGCACCATGGCCTTCGCCGTCTCCACATCAAGGGTTCTTGTAAAGAGGACAGCCCCTCCGAAGGCGGCTATCCTGTCGCACCAGAAGGCCTTCTCGAAAGCCTCGGCCGATGTGGAACCGTATGCGGCCCCGCAGGGATTGTTGTGCTTCATAATGGAACACGCCGGCTTCCGATCGAGAAATTTCAGAATATTCAAGCCATTGTCCACATCTGTCAGATTGATCTTCCCCGGGTGTTTGCCCACCTGGAGCATGTCCTTTTCCGTTATCTTGCTGACAAGACCGGTATCATGGTCAAAAAAACGGGCATCGCCCAGCGTGATATTGCCGTTTATCATTTCGTACATGGCGGAGGGCTGGTCAGGGTTTTCTCCGTAGCGAAGACCGCGCTCGACGTCGCATTTTTCATCGGCGTCAAATATGTTCCAGACCTTCTTTTTATAAATGAGGACCTGTCCGCCAAGATCTATCTTGATGGTATCAGGAAAATTGTCCTTGACGATCTTTTTGTACATCCCCTTGATATCTTCCATGAAGGCTCCTTAATGAAAACGGGTGATGGGTAATAGGTCATGGGTCATAGGAAAGACCCGATCACCGAACACCCTCTTTTTGCTTCTCTACCCTACCCCGTCTTTTGGTTTTTTATTACCTATTACCCATTACCCATTACCTATTACCTATCTTCTCACCTATCTTCTCCACCACACTATCCACATCCAGTCCCTGGCTTGCCAGGACCTCGTCCGTGTCACCCGACGCACCATAAGAGGTGGCGCCGAAAGAAAGGAAGGCTCCTTTAAAGCCGAGTTTGAGGAGGCTCCTCGTGATGATAGGGACTATTCCGGTGTTTACGTTGTGGTCTTCATAGGTGACGATTACTGGCAAGGAGGCGAGTTTCGCCATTACGGCCACGTCGTCCTCATCGACGCAGGGCATGTTAATGACGGCAAAGGCCTTTCCCTTTTCGGAAAGTTTCTGCCTCACCGAGAAGGCCCGCGAAACGAATCCGCCGTAAGTTATGATCGCCCCGTCCTTTCCATCGGCCATAACGTCCATCTTGCCGTATTCAAAAACGTAGGCGCCCGAAAAATAAGCCTCGCCCTCATTCCTGTACATTACGGGCCAGCGGTTGCGGCCCATGCCGATAAAGAAATTTCCCTTCGTGCCCGCCACATAGCGGATGACCCGGTCCGTCTGGTTGGGGTCGCAGGGTACTATCGTCTTTGCCCGGTAAAGACCACGGGCAAGTCCGATATAGTCGATGCACTGGTGGGTCTTGCCGTCGGGTCCCACGTCAAGCCCTACGTGCGTAATGGCCGTCTTCAGGTTCGTATCGTTTATGTCGTTTATGCGCTGCTGGTTGTAGGTCTCGTCAATCCCGAATACACCGAAGTCCGCAAAAAAAGTGAGCACCCCTTTGGCTGACAGGGCCCCGGCCACGGTCGCGGTATTGTGCTCCTGAATGCCGCCCTGGAAGAAGTAATCCGGATATGCCTTCGCGAAATCGGCCGTTTTGACCGAGCTTGCCAGGTCACAGTCGAAGGCGCTCACGGGACGCCCCTTCTCTATGTTCTTGTCGCCTATGTCCTTGAGCGCCTTTCCGAAGGCGCTGCGATTGTCGATCTTGTCCGATTCCTGATAAGTAAATGGTGTGCCGGTATCGATCGACACCGCGTAGTTTTCACGAGACAGCTGGAAAGTCCACTGCCCCTTTCTCTTTTCCTTATAATAGTCGAGTTTGTCCTCGAGCCCGAGAATACCCATGGCTTCCTTGTATTCGGCTTCGCTGACGGGGCTGCCGTGGTATTTTTCCTTGTTCTCCATAAAGGGAACGCCATTACCCATAACCGTGTTGGCAACAATGCAAACCGGGTTGTCAACAGAGCGGGCTTTTTTCAAGGCACCATATATCTCCTGATGATCGTGGCCGTTGATAATGAGGACATCCCATCCGTCGGACAGATAGTTCTCGACGATGTTCTGGGGCATGACGAGATCGATGCTGCCGCTGATCTGAAGCTTATTATAATCCACCAGGGCCGTTATATTCGTCAGCCCGTATTTGACTGCCAGGCGGCGCGCTTCGCCGATCTGCCCTTTCTGCTGCTCGCCATCTCCCATGAATACATAGACGTGGGACGAGCTGCCCTGCATCTTTGAAGCGATCGCAAAGCCGACTCCCGCGGACAGCCCCTGGCCGAGGTTGCCGGTGGACCACCGTATGAAGGGCATGCCGCTGACGACATGGCCTTCGAAGGGGCTCCCCGTTTTTCTGAAAAAGGCAACAACTTCCTCCACAGGCATGTGGCCCAAACGGGCCAGACTGGTATATGCCCCCGGTGATGTATGGCCGTGGCTTATCACGACCTGGTCGGGGTCCTTTCCCTCAAGATTTGCCTGGGAAAAGACGGTGAGGTAGAGATCAAGGGACGACATGGAACCGCCGGGGTGTCCCGTACCCGCAAGGCGAGTCATGGTGATGATGTCGCCCTTCGCGAGCCGCGAGAGTCCCTTCAGGTCTTCAATTTGCTTCTCAGTCAGCTTTTCTGCATCAAACATCTTATCTTCCTCCCATGGAGTAATAATCACAATCTTCGCGAAGGAGACACCGCGGACAATCGGGTTTCTTTGCCTTGCAGACGTATCTCCCGTGGAGTATTGCAAGAAGAGAGAATGCCATCCACCAGGGCATGGGCACCCGTGTCTTCAAGTCACGTTCAATTTTTTCCGGATCTTTGGCCGATGTCAGTCCCACCCTTTGCGCGACGCGCGCCACGTGGGTGTCAACAATGACACCTGGTTTGCTGTAAGCAAGGCCGACGATCATGTTTGCCGATTTCCTGCCGATTCCTTTCACGGTGGCGAAGGTGTCGATGTCGTCGGGTACCTTCCCCTGAAACCTTTCAAGGAGTTCCCCGGCGATGTTCTTAATGCTCTTCGCCTTATTCCGGTAAAAACCCGTGGGCCGTATATCCTCTTCAAGTTCTGCTTCCGGTACGTTCAGGTAGTCTTGTGCTGACGTGTACTTCTTAAAGAGGCTCTTTGTCACCTCGTTGACCCGCTGGTCTGTACACTGCGCGGACAGAACCGTGGCAACAACGAGTTCAAGGGGGTTGGAATAAGAAAGCTCCACCCGGGGCTCGCCGTGCATTTCCTGGAGTTTAGTCACGATAGAAGCAATATCTTTTTTCATGTCAGAACGATGAGGATGTATCTTTTATACCACTTAGATCGGAGCCTGTCCAAGGGAAAAGAAAAAGGAATGATGGATCAGGGACTGGGGATCAGGGACTGGGGATTCCCTCTTTTTTAATAGATTGCATGTTAACGCCTTTTTGTGCCAAGACATAGAAAAAATACAAACAATTCCAATTCCCCCATCGATACTTTACTTCACTATTACCAGTCGCCATTCCTTGTCCTATTCTCTATTCTCTATTCTCTATTCCCTGATCCCTGATCCCTAGTCCCTAGTCCCTGATCTCTTCTTTTCAAATATCTCTTTTATCTCATCAGCGGTGCGGGTATTGAGAATGTCCTTCTTTTCCTGCCAACCCTTTCTGGCAATGCCGACACCATAGAAAACATCCTTGATGCCCGCCCCGTTGTGGGCATCGGGGTTGATCGAAATCATCACGCTCTTCTCCTTTGCGTAAGGGAGATACCGCCAGTCGATGTCCAGCCGGTAGGGGCTTGAGTTGAGTTCGATGATCACCCCACGGCCCGCAGCCTCGTCGATCACGGTCTTCATGTCGATACCATAACCGTCCCGCGACAGCAACAATCTGCCGGTAGGGTGGCCCAGCATGGTCATAAAAGGATTATCCATGGCGGTGATGACCCGGGCAAGCTGCTCATCGCTCTTCAGGTTGAAATTCGAGTGGATAGAGGCGATGACGAAATCGAATCGTTTGAGGATATCCTCGTCGTAATCGAGGCTTCCATCGGGCAGGATGTCGCTCTCGATACCTTTGAAGATGCGAACATCATTCTGCTTTGCATTGAGGCTGTCGATGAGGTCCCACTGCCTGAACAGATCCTCCTTCCTGAGACCGCCCGCATAGTAAGCGCTCCTGCTGTGATCGGATATGCCAAGGCAGGTAAAACCCAGGGCTTTTGCCGCTGCGACGACCTTCTCTATCGGGTCGGAACCGTCACTAAACTCGCTGTGTACATGAAAGACCCCCGTGATATGAGACTCCTCCACGAGTTCGGGCAGGGTATGGGTGCTCGCGGCCTCGATCTCCCCCATGTCCTCCCTGAGCTCCGGGGGCACATAATCCAGACCGAGGGCCCCGTACACCTCCTCTTCGTCCTTCAGGGGAAGCGGCCTGTCACCGTCAAACAGTCCGTACTCGTTCAGCTTCAACCCCTTCTTCTTCGCGATGGCCCTCAGGCGGATATTATGTTCCTTGCTGCCCGTGAAATAGACGAGCGCGCAAGGATATTCGGCAAGGCTCACCACACGCAGGTCGGCATCCACCCCGGAAATAAGCCGGCAGGACGTCTTGGTTTCGCCCGTCAGATAGATCTCCTCGATACCGGCAAGGCTGGTAAAAGCAAGGGATAGCGCCTCTTTGTCGCCCCCTGCGGCCAGAATGTCGATGTCTCTGACGATCTCCTTCCGTCTGCGGATGCTTCCGCACACCTCGATGAGGCAGTCGGGAACGATCCCTCTGAGCCGGTTCCGGATGGCCACGGCATCAGGGTAAACATCACCGAAAAGGTGTTCACCCTTGTGTTTCTTGACAAACTCGATCCCCTTGAGGATCTTCGCCTGCGTCTTCTCGCCGAATCCGGGGAGGTTTATCAGCCGGTTCTCGCGGCATGCATATTCAAGCTCACCCACACTGCCGACGTGGAGCTCGTCGAAAAGGAGCTTTATCTTTCGGGGACCAAGATTCGGGATCTCGGCCAGCTCGACGAGTGATTCAGGGATCTCCCGTGTCAGTTCCTCCAGGTAAGCCATCTTCCCTGTATTCACATATTCCGTGATCCTGCCGGCTATCGCCTCTCCAATCCCTTTTATCTCGCGAAGTCGTCCCGAGGCGACGATCTCGCCCAGATCTTCCCGCTCCGCCAGCGCACGCGCCGCATTGAAGTAGGCCCTCGACTTAAACGGGTTTTCTCCTTTGATCTCGAGGAGTGTCCCTATCATTTCCAGAACGGAGACGATATTCCTGCCCGGCATGGTTATAATCCTAATGTCCCCTCGGCAAGGTGTCAAATCAATTTTGGAAGGGGAAGGGACACGCGGGCCCGGTTTTGTGATATTCCTTGCAATCGCGGGGTTGTTCAGGTATTCTTGGAATCAAAGGAAAGGCTGTGCCTGCGAAGAAAAAGACCCTGTACTACACGGAACCACTCTTTGAAGAATTCAAGAAAGACTACTGCTATGTCTGCGGGCAGCGTATAAAAGACGATGAGGGTCTTTACGTCGGCAAGAGCACCTGGCGGCACAAGAGATGCAAACCCGGCAGTGCCCACTGGCTGCGCAGCCCCCTCGCCAAAGACGAAGCAACGCTCACTATATTCAAATCATAAGAAAATCAAGCTTCAAGACAAGAGGAGAAAGCGGCTTCTATAGGTCCAATAGGACTTATATGACCTATTGGACCTATAGAAGCAACCAGGATTTACTTCCTGACCATCGTCGGTTTCCCCGGTAAAAAAAGGCGCCCCTTTTCGGGGCGCCTTTTCGTTAACTTATTCTGCGCTGCTTGCTACTCGAGTTTCTCGTCGCCGATCCTCATTCCGTAGAATGAACGGTAGATGAAAATAAGGGCGATGACGAAGAAGACCCCACCGAGGACGTACTTCGTCGTCTGAGACTGGATGGTCACCGCGATCTCCGTCGCCAGCAGGCCGAAGAGAGTGGTGAACTTGATGACGGGGTTCATGGAGACCGAGGAGGTATCCTTGAAGGGGTCGCCTACGGTATCGCCGACGACGGCCGCTTCGTGAAGCGCGGTTCCCTTTTCCTTCAGGTCAACTTCAACGATCTTCTTGGCGTTGTCCCAGGCGCCGCCGGCGTTCGCCATGAAGATGGCCTGATAGAGGCCGAAGAAGGCGATCGCAATGAGATACCCGATGAAGAAGTAGGGGTTGAAGAAGGACAGTGCAAGGGCCATGAAGAAAACGACGATGAAGATGTTCCACATACCTTTTTGAGCATACTGGGTACAGATCTTCACGACTTCTTTGCTATCCTCGATAGAGGCCTCTTCCTTGCTAAGGTCGATGTTCTTCTTGATAAAGACGACGGCACGATAAGCGCCGGTCGTGACGGCCTGGGTTGCCGCGCCTGTGAACCAGTAGATAACAGCGCCGCCCATGAGGAGGCCGAGGATAATTGTAGGCTGGACAAGGCTCAGGTGAGCAACAACGTTGCCATACATGTTCTCAAGAAGAATGATGATGCCGAAGACCATCGTGGTGGCGCCGACGACGGCCGTGCCGATGAGAACAGGCTTTGCCGTTGCCTTGAAGGTATTGCCGGCACCGTCGGCCTCTTCGAGATAATCTTTCGCGACGTCGAAGTTGGGCTCAAAACCGAAATTCTTTTTGATGTCTGCCTTAATGTTCGGAACGGACTCGATCCTGGAAAGCTCGTAGACCGACTGTGCATTGTCGGAGACGGGGCCGTAGCTGTCAACCGCGATCGTTATGGGGCCCATGCCGAGGAAACCGAAGGCCACAAGACCGAAAGCGAAAACCGGTGCCGCAAATGCAAATTGCGGGGGCATAACGGCAACGATTGCGGGATGCTGTGACACCAGGTAGGAAATGAACATGAGAACGAGGATGGTCAAACCTTCCCAAAAGGCGGAGAAGTTACCGGCAACAAAACCTGAAAGGATGTCAAGAGACGCACCGCCGTGACGTGCTGCGCTCACAACTTCCTGAACGTGGCGGGATTTGGTGCTGGTAAAGGCCTTCGTGAACTCGGGAATGAGAGCGCCGGCTATAGTACCGCAGGAGATAATGACGGAAAGTGCCCACCAGAGCCCGGGGTACTTGCTGTTCAGCTCTCCTCCTCCGAGGAGCATGTAGCTCGCCCAGAAGGTAGTAATGATCGCAACGATCGACGTGATCCATACCAGGTTCGTGAGGGGCTGCTCGAAATCGAATTTTGTCTTTGAACCGTAAACGGAAGAGGTGATGCCCCTGTTAACGAAGTAGGAAACGAGGGCGGTAAGGATCATGAGAATACGCATTGCGAAGATCCAGATGATCAGGGTGCCGGACATCATGGGGTTTGCTGCGAGCGCCAGGGCCAAAAAGGCGACAAGGGCAACGCCCGTAACACCATAAGTCTCGAAACCGTCTGCCGTCGGGCCGACGCTGTCGCCGGCGTTGTCACCGGTACAGTCGGCTATAACACCGGGGTTCTTCGGATCGTCTTCGGGAAGCTTGAAGACGATCTTCATGAGGTCGCTGCCGATGTCTGCGATCTTCGTGAAGATGCCGCCGGCGATCCTGAGGGCACTGGCACCGAGGGACTCACCAATCGCAAAGCCGATGAAACTGGGCCCAACGAGTTCTTTCGGAAGGAAAACAAGGATGCAGATCATGAAGAAAAGCTCAACGCTGACAAGAAGAAGCCCAACGCTCATTCCCGAGGTCAGCGGAATGTTGACGACTTCAACCGGCCTGCCGCGAAGTGATGCAAAGGCCGTCCGGGAGTTTGCCCAGGTATTGATCCTCATACCGAACCATGCAACACCGTAGGAACCGAGGATACCGAGGACGGAGCAGACAAGGATGATGACCATGTTACCGAAAGGCGCATGGGACAATCCCATAAAGTAATAGACCATACAGGCGGCGATCAGCAGCCAGAGAATGAAGAGGAACTTGCCCTGCTGGGCCAGATAGGACTTACATGTTTCCCAGATGACCGCCGATACTTCCAGCATAGCCTTGTGAGCGGGCATCTTCTTTGTCTGGTTTGCCTGCAAAATGGCGAAGATCAGACCGACGAAACAAATAACGATACCGAAATACATAATGCTGACACCACTCACCGTACTTCCGAAAAGGGTGAATGTTACCGTCGAAAGATCCGGCAGAATGATGTCTGCTTCGCCGGCAAACGCCGGTAAAGAGACGAGCATAAACATGAATAACAGTAGCGCGGTGCTGAACCCTTTTTTGATACTCATCTATGACCTCCTTTGAGATGAATAATAAATAACCATAATGGCCTTTGAACGGTATGGATTGGCTTCATATATTAAACATTTTCTTTTTCGATTGTCAACGAAACATAGGAAAAAATTCACAATACCGGTTATAGCTGCATCAGCCCTCCTTCCCGTGTGAAAACGATGCGTTGGAAGAAGAAAGACAATGTTTCCGTCCCTTCGTTCTTTTCACACCCTGAACTGATTTACAATATCCTCAAGATCGTTGGAGAGTTTTGCCAGTTCACCGGACGCCTGTGCCGTTTGTTCCGAACTGGCCGATGTCTCACGGGAAACCGCCGCTATTTCCTCAATATCCCGGTTGATCTCTTCCGATGTGGCGCTCATTTCGTCGGTGGCTGAGGCGATCTGCTGGACCATACCCAAAAGCTCATCGACGCTGGCAACGATAATCCGAAGCGACTCGCCTGCCTTGCCGGAGAGATCGACGCCCGTGTCGACTTTCCTGGCTACGGCGCTCATTGTGGTCACGGCCAGCTCCACATCCTTCTGAATGGCGTTTATCATGCCGCCGATCTCGGACGTGGAATTTGCTGTACGCTCCGCCAGCTTGCGCACCTCATCGGCAACAACCGCGAATCCCCTGCCCTGTTCACCGGCGCGGGCGGCTTCGATGGCGGCATTGAGGGCGAGGAGGTTTGTTTGGTCCGCAATATCATCGATGACATTGACGATCTCCCCGATCTGATGCGAACGTTCTCCCAGGGTCCGTATCGACTCGGCGGAGCCGTCCACCGTGCGTGCGATCTCCTCCACTTCCTTCGTGGCCTGGTTGACGATCTGCTCGCCTTCCTTGGCAATCCTGGCGGTGTTTGCCGCCGAGTTCGCTATACTGTTCGTGTTCCGTGCAATGTCCACGACGGTCTGTGACATTTCCACGGAAGCGGCGGCTACTTGCGACGATCTGTTGGCCTGCTCCCCGGAACCCTTCGACATCTGTTCGGCGCTGGCGCTGAGCTGCTGACCGGCGGAGGAGATGCTCGCCGCGGCCAGCTTGAGACCGCCGATGACCTCGCGCCACTTCTCCACCATCTCCTTTGCCGCCTTCATCTCGTCCCCGAATTCATCCTTTCTGTCCGTCGGCACCTGGATGGCGAGATTTCCCTTTGCCATCGCCCTGACCGCCTTTGTGTTGCCCCGTATGGGAACAACGATGCTTCGCGTTATCGAGATGGAGAGGATAACGCCAAGAAGTATGGCGGCGATGCCGAAAACGATGAGAATAATGGTATACCGTTGATTGGATTCCCGTATCGAGCCAAACTGGTTTCGCACATTGCCTTCCTGGTACCCTGCAAGCGACTGGAGGGTGGCGATCAGGTTTCTGGCGGCCGGTTTGGTTTCATTGAGATAGACTTCCACGGCCTTTGCATTTTCCTTGTTAGCCACGTGTTCGATCAGCCGGTTGTTCGAATCCCGCGCACTGCCGTTTATCGTCTTGAACCGGGCGATGAGGTCTTTACCCTTGGGGTCTTGCTCCAGCGCCTCAAGCTTCTTCAGGGCCTCGCCGTACGTCTGCCGCATCCGGGAAAGATTTTCCTTCTCGGTCTGCACAACGGCTGCGTCCGTGGTGAAGGCGATGATGCCCATTGAATTGTTCGCATTATGTATCGCCCCCATGACCGTGTTGGCAAGGATCGACTTCTCAAAGGCGGTTTCCACAATATGGCCCGCTTCCCGGTCCACGTCATAGATTATCTTGAGACCCAGAAGACCCATCAACACTATGATGACGATAAGAATGCTGAAACCAAAGCTGAGACGCTTGCCTATCCTGATGTTCTCGAAGAAACGCATGGCTCCCCCTCACGTGACGTACCATTTGGATTGAGATTATTCTATATTTAATTAAGTTCCCGATTTTATTTCAAGAAGTATTTCATGTGAACAAAGGGAAGGATATCCTCATCCCGAAAGAATGGCCCGCATCCAGCAGTGATTTCAAAGGCCTACACCATCCAGAGCCGAGCCGCAGAATTTGCACGTACCGCCTTTCAGGTTGTACTCGGTAATCGCATAGCCATAGCGCCCGATAACAACCCTGTGGCAATTATGGCAGAAGGTGTTTTCTCCCCCAGAACCGGGAATGTTGCCTTCATACACATAGAACAGCCCCTCATCGATGCCGATCTGTCTTGCACGTGTGAGCGTTTTCGGACTCGTGGGCTCGGCGTCGAGCAGTTTGTAGGTCGGATAAAAGGCGCTGACGTGCCAGGGCGTTTCCACCCCCAGATCCTTCGCGATGAACCTCGCTATTGCCCTCAGTTCTTCTTCGCTGTCGTTGTGGCCCGGTATGATAAGGGTCGTCAATTCTATCCAGATACCCAGTTCCTTGTGCAGCCGTATCGTATCGAGAACCCCCGAAAGCCGGGCTCCACAGATCTTGCCGTAAAAGGATTCGCTAAAACCCTTGAGATCGATGTTGGCGGCGTCAAGATAGGGAGCGATGGCCCGAAGCGGCGCCTCTTCCATGTACCCGTTGGTCACAAAATTGTTCGCAATGCCGTTTTCTCTGGCAATACGGGCTATATCATAGGCATATTCGAAAAAAATGGTCGGTTCGGTATAGGTATAGGATATGCTCGTACAGCGAGATTCCCTGGCCTGTTCGACGATTTGTTCCGCCGTCATCTTCTCGCCGAAGACTCTCCCGCCCTCGTGGGGTCCCTGGGAAATGTCATGGTTCTGGCAGTGACGGCAACGGAAGTTACACCCCACGGTGGCAACCGAAAAGGCACGCGACCCCGGGTAAAAATGATACAGGGGTTTCTTCTCAATGGGATCCACATGGTAGGCGCAGGGGAGATCATAGACAAGGCTGTAGAGGACGCCTCCCTGGTTCTCGCGGACGCCGCATATACCCCTTTTCCCGTCGGCTATGATGCAATTATGACGGCACAGAAAGCAATGCAGGGTCTTTTCGTCCTTTTTTTCATAGAACGAAGCTTCCTTCATGTTTCATACCTTCTTACCAAAAATGGCCTCAACAACATCGTCCATCGTCTTCGCGGAAAGGAAGGTTATCTTCTTCTTGACATATTGAGGTATCTCAACCAGCTCATGTTCGTTCTCGTGGGGAATGAGTACCTTTTCCATCCGGTTGCGCAAAGCGGCAAGGGTCTTCTCCTTAAGGCCGCCTATGGGCAGAACCCGACCGGTCAGGGTGATCTCTCCCGTCATTGCGACCTTTCTGTTTATAGGACGGCCGGTGATGGCGCTTATCATGGCGACCGCCATCGTAATGCCCGCGGAAGGACCGTCCTTGGGAATGGCGCCCTGGGGCACGTGAATGTGCATTTCCAGGTCGTCGAAGATACCCCCGTCGATGCCGAGCACCTCTGCCTTGGATTTGATATAGGTCAGGGCGGCCTGGGCGGATTCTTTCATCACTTCGCCCATGTTCCCCGTGAGCATCAATTCCTTCTTGCCTTTCCTGCAGGAAGCCTCGACGTAGAGAACGTCGCCGCCGAATTCGGTCCAGGCGAGACCGCTCGCCACACCCACGTAATCCTGTTCGATCTGGCTGTCCGGCAGGTATTTGACCGGCCCGAGGAAGTCGCCCAGGTTTCTTGGCGTGACGGTAACTTTTTTCTTGTCGCCCTCCGCCACCCTTCTGGCTACCTTACGGGCGACCATGGCGATCTCTCTTTCGAGATTCCTCAGCCCCGCCTCACGGGTATACTCCCCGATGATTTTTTCCATCGCCTTGTCGGTTATATCCAGCCGGGTGGTGGTGAGACCGTTTTCGGAAAGCTGTTTCGGGATAAGGTAGCGTTTTGCTATCTCGAGCTTCTCCTGCTCCGTGTATCCGGGAATATCGATGACCTCCATCCTGTCCCGAAGGGCCGAGGGGATCGTATCCATCTGATTGGCCGTCGTGATGAACATTACCTTTGAGAGATCGAAGGGAACGTTGAGATAATGATCGCTGAAGGCATTGTTCTGTTCGGGATCGAGCACCTCAAGGAGCGCACTCGCAGGGTCTCCCCGGAAATCATTTCCGATCTTGTCGATCTCATCCATCATGAAGACGGGGTTGTTGGTTCCGGCAAGCTTGATGTACTGGATGATCCTTCCCGGCATGGAACCTACGTACGTCCGTCTGTGCCCGCGGATCTCCGCCTCGTCCTTCATACCGCCGAGAGAGATGCGGGAGAACTTCCGGCCGATTGCCCGGGCGATCGACTTGCCGAGAGATGTTTTGCCGACACCCGGCGGCCCCACAAAACAAAGGATGGGACCCTTCATGTCGGCCTTGAGCTTCATGACGCTCAGGAACTCCAGAATACGGTCCTTGACCTTGTCGAGGTCGTAGTGGTCCTTGTCAAGGATGGCCCGTGCCTTTTTTATGTCGATATTGTCCTTCGTCGATTTACTCCAGGGGAGTTCGACAAGCCATTCCAGATAGGTCCTGACCATCGTTGATTCGACGGCGTCAGGGTGCATCATGTCCAGGCGTTCGAGCTGTTTCTTGGCTTCCTTCTCCACCTCTTTGGGCATCCTGGCCTTCTTGATGCGTTTGCGGAGTTCCTCGACCTCTTCGGTGCGCTCATCGCCCTCGCCAAGTTCGGTGCGGATTGCCCGCATCTGTTCCCTTAGAAAATATTCCCTCTGGGACTTCGACATCTCCTCCTTGGCCTGGGAGAGTATCTTTGCCTGCATATTGAGGAGCTCGATCTCCTTGCCGAGGATCTCTGAAAGCTTGCGCAGACGCTCGACGGGATCGACGATTTCCAAAACCTCCTGGGCCTTGTCGACATTGAGCCCCAGGTTTGCGGCGGCTATGTCGGCGAGCCGCCCCGGTTCGTCTATGGTATCGAGGACCATGAGGATGTCGGGGGGAACCATCCTGCCCATGGACACAACCTTTTCCATCTCTTCCTTGACGTAGCGCATGAGGGCTTCTATCTCAAGGGTGATCTCGGTGATGATGGGCTCTTCGATGGCCGTCAGCCTGACGAGAAAGGTGGGGGTCTCCTGGATGTATTCCTCGATCTTCGCCTTTCTCAAGCCCTGGATGAGGACCTTCACCCTTCCGTCGGGGAGCCTGAGCATACGCATGATCTGGGATACCACGCCAACGGTGTATATCCTCTCGGGCAGAGGGTCTTCGTCGGTCAGGTCCTTCTGCGCGGCCACCACGATGAGGCGGTCTTGCGAAAGGGACTTCTCGACAGCATTGATGGACATGTCCCTTCCCACAAACAAAGGGAGAAGAACACTCGGGTACATGACCATGTCCCGTACCGGTAAGAGAGGTAAAATATCGGGTATATCTATATGTTCAAAATCCGTCATTCGCTTTGCCGCCTCCGTTTTTAGGCTGTAAAAAAGACGTGAAAGGCCCGATATGTTTCAAAGATGTCGAGCTTGTTCGATAGTTCATAGGGCGAGTGCATGGCAAGAAGAGGGGCTCCGCAGTCTATGATGTCCATGCCGTAAACGGCGAGGTGCTTGGCCACCGTCCCTCCTCCGCCTTCGTCGATCTTTCCGAGCTCCCCCGTCTGCCAGATGACGCCTGACCTGTCAAAGAGTCTCGCGATCTCGGCGACATATTCCGCGTTCGCGTCGCTTGCGCCGACCTTGCCCATGTGCCCGGTGAATTTCGTAACGCAGGGGCCTCGACCGAGGTAGCAGGCATTCTGCTTCTCGTGGACCTCCTGGAAGGTGGGATTCACGGCCCCATTCACATCGGCGGAAAGCGCCTTCGAACGAAAAAGGATCTTCCTCATAAGGGCCTCGTCGGCCTTGATGCCCATTCCCGCCAGTATGTCATCAAGAAATACATGGAGAAAAGTCGATTTTATGCTCGTGGAACCTTCGGAGCCTATCTCCTCTTTGTCGGCGAAGATGGCGAGGCAATGCCTGCGGGGCCCCTTCGCAGAGCACAAACTCTTGAGAAGGGTATAGGCCGAGACCCGGTCGTCCTGGCCATAGCCGCCGATCATGCTGCGGTCAAAACCGACATCCTTTGCCCTGAACGCGGGAACCACCTCCAGTTCCGCAGTCACGAAATCATCCTCCGTCATGCCATAGGAATCGCCGAGCATTTTGAGGATATACTGCTTGACTGGTTCCTTGTCCACCCCGGCAAGGGGCAGTGACCCGAAAAGAACAACGAGCTTCTCGCCGTCGATCGCATCGCCCAGTTTCTTGTCATCCTGCGTCTTCCTGGACAGGTGAGGAAGGAGGTCGTCGATAAGGAAAACGGGGTCGTCCTCTTCTTCACCTATCGACACGTCAACGGATTCGCCGTTGGCCTTCACGACAATACCATGTAAGGCAAGCGGAGCGGCAACCCACTGGTACTTCTTGATACCCCCGTAATAGTGGGTTCTCAGGAGTGCCAGGTCGACGTCCTCATAGAGGGGGTTTTGTTTGAGATCGAGCCGTGGCGCATCGATGTGGGCCACAACGATATTGAGGCCCTCCGCGATATCGCCGCTTCCCCGAACAAAGGCCATCACTTCTTTTCCCCGGTTGACGGCGAAGACTCTATCCGCCGACGGATCCGTGCTGAAACCCTCCGCGCCCAGGGTCCGGGTGATACATCTTACGGCCTCGCGTTCGGTCTTTGCCTCGTCGAGGAACGTTTTGTAGCCTTCCGCGAAGGCGTATATATTTTTGATGTCCTCTAGTGACTTTAATTTCCAGCCGGATTGTCTCTGCATAGGTCCTTTCAGGGTATCAGAATGGCACAGGGGAGTCAACGTGAGGTCGGGGAACGGGAAAATATATGGTGGAGGCGGTGGGAATCGAACCCACGTCCAGAAAAGAAGGCTTCAGACAGCCTACATGCTTAGTCAGCGTATTTAGTCTCGGACAGCAAAACACCCGCTGACAGGTTCTTTACTGTCCCAGCCTATAAGGTTTCGCCCGGCGCTATAGGCGTTGCGCCGGACTATCCTGCTAAGATGACACCATACACGGACCTAGAAGCAGGAAGAAGATCCGGATGATGTAGCTGCTCTAGGCAGCTAGTGCGTACTCGTGTGAGTTTGCAGTTGTGTTTAGTTCCGCTTGGGTACGGGTAAGCAGTAACCCGGCATGCCTCTCTGACCCTCGCTTCCCTGTCGAAGCCAGTCGCCCCCGTCATCGTATTTTTTCCTCACGTTCCATTAGACGTCTCTCGTCCTTGCGCCTGATTCCCTCCCTTTTGTCATAAAGTGTCTTTCCCTTCGCCAGAGCCAGTTCCAACTTGGCCCTGTTTCGATTGTCGAAGTAAAGGGAAAGGGGGATCAGCGTATATCCCCTCTCTTTGATCTTGCCTACGAGCTTCATGATTTCCCGTTTATGCATGAGAAGCTTTCGCGTCCTCTTCGGCTCGTGGTTGTATATGTTGCCGCAGGAATACGGGCTTATGTGGGCGTTCATCACGAATACCTCGCCATCCTTTAACTTGGCGTAGCTTTCCTTCAGGTTCGCCCTGCCTTCCCGTAGCGACTTAACCTCCGTACCCGTGAGGACGATGCCCGTCTCGAACTTCTCCTCGATGTGGTACTCGTGATATGCCTTCCTGTTGGTACACACAACCTTCATAGGCTATAATATAACACAGATGAGGGGGAAAAGACAGGTCTGCCGGCGTGGGGCCCGCAGGGCCGTCAGAACGGCTTGAACCGCTGCAAAGTCAGGAAACAGGAACCTCGAAGGGGTATGATCGCGCTCTCGGAGTTGCGACCCGCCCGTGCTTCCGGCTTCTTTCCGTCCCAACGGGTCAAACGGCTTCCATGACCGGTATCTCGATGACGAACCGCGCGCCTTTCGGGACGTTGTCCTCCACCCTGATCCTGCCGTGGTGCTCCAGGATGATGGAGTGGACGATGGCGAGTCCCAGCCCGGTGCCGTCTTTGTCCTTGGTAAAGTAAGGATCGAAGACCTTTTCCTTGTCCTCGTCGGGAACGCCTTTGCCGCTGTCCGCGAATTCTACGATCCCCACGCGCTTCGATCTGTTATATCTCGTACGAACCGTGATCGTTCCCGATTCACCGTCAATCGCCTTCAGGGCATTGGTGATGAGGTTGATGAAGGCCCTCTTGAGCCCGTCACGATCCACGCGGACAAGAGGGATATCCTCGGGTTCAAAACCTATGGTGATGTTGGGGTAGAGATTGCGGTAGAGTTCGAGGGTCTCATCGACAACGGCATTAATATCTTCAAGGGTCCTGACCTGCGATGTATGGGTCAGCTTTGTGAGTTCGTTGACCAGGTCTTTTATGTCGTCCACGGACCGTATGATCACCGAAGTAGTGTCATCGAGGACATCCCTGTCGGAGCCCGTAAAACGCGGCATGATCTTTCTGCGGATCCGCTCGGCGGACAGGACGATGGGCGTCAGAGGGTTCTTGATCTCGTGCGTCAGCTTGCGGGCGACCTCCTGCCATGTGGCAAGCTTCTCGGCACGCACGACATGGGTAATGTCGTCAAAAGCTATGATGAATCCCGCCACCCGGTTGCTTTCGTCCTTGAGAGCCGTCAAAGATGCCCTGAGATAGGTGATGTCTTTCTTCAGGCTGAGCCTTAAGTCCTTGGTAATGCTCCCGCCCCCGGAGGCCCGAACCTCTCTCAGGAAGGACTTGGTGAGGACTTTGAAGTCGTTTCCGAACACCTCCTTGAGGGTCATGCCCTCAAGGCTCCTGTCGACGCCCAGTATGTTACGGGCCGCACTGTTCGCAAGAAGGACAGTGCCTCTCTTATCCGTCGATATGATGCCTGCAGCCACGTTATTGAGGACAAACTCCAGGGAGCGGCTCTTCTTTTCTATCTCGTCCTTGGCTATCTGAAGTTCTTTCGCCATGCTGTTGAAAGCTTTCACCAGCGTGCCGATCTCGTCTTTTCCCCGTTCTTCCAGGTTGATGTCGAACTTTCCCTTCGCGATAATGGCTGCGCCTTCCTTCATCTTTTCAATGGGCACCGTGATCTCCGTGGCCATCTTGATGCCCACCCAGAGCGAAACGAAGATGGTAAGGATGGTGATGAGGAAGAGAGGAATGATAAAGCTGTACTTCAGCACCTTCTTGAAGACGCGTGATTCCTTGAACTCCTTGCTCGTGACAGCGATCTGTCGTATACGCTCTTCGCCTTTTACTTTTATCGTATCGCCGAGAAAGAGTATCGGCGCGTTGGGGCCCTCCGCATCGCTCCTGATACGCATGCCCACTACGAGCATCTCCCCTTCGTCGGCGGGGATGATCTCCTGTGATATCTTACTGCGCGTGAATAACTTGAGCCGGGAAAGGATCATCTTATCGGATTTTTCAGATCCCCCGGCCCTGACCATCACCCCTGATAAAGGATCGTAAACACCAAGGTATCCGACAATATGGCTCGTCTCGTACCTCTCCAGAAAGCTCTTGAGTTCCTTATCGTCTCCCACCAGGTTCTTCTTCTCTATCTGCTCCACCATCCGTGTGCCGATCCTCTCATGGCGCTGGAACACTTCCTCGTAGTGAAGCCGGGAAAGCTCAAGGGCGGACTCCAGAGTGTCCTCAACCTGCTGGCTGAACCACCGGTCCATGCTTACGTAAAAAAAGCCCGTCGCGAGGATGAAGAGTGTGAAGGACGGCACGATGGAGATGAAAAGAAGCGTCGACGTCAGTCTCTTTTTGAGTCCCGAGCCCCAGATGCCCCGTTTTTTCTCAATATATGCCTTGAGGATGATGCGGGTAATGAGAAAGATGAGGAGCAGGATCAGCAGAAGGTTGATGTTGAGAACGACAACGAGGAGCTTGTTCTCCCATACAGGGAAAAACCGGGCAAAGTTGGGCAGCTTCGTCTCGATAAGGACAAGCGCCCCGAAAGCGAGGAGAATACCGATGATGAAGGAGAGTTCTTTCTTGAGTTTCATAAAAGCGCGTAATGGTTAATGGGTAAACATTCTTATCTTCTTCTCACGACCTGTCGCCAAATACCTTTCCTTTTTATCTTTTCCCATAACCCATAACCTATTACCTATCACCTGCCTCTAATTGCCACGAAATTCACCTGCCGGGCGTTGCGGGCACCTTTTCGATAGGATGCGAAATCATCGCCGGTACAGCAGGTACACAGCCCGGTATCGTGGACTGTTTCAATGCCTTCATCGGTCAGAAGCAAGGCATTCGCCTTGCCGAGATCGAGGTATAGCGAGCCATTTTTTTCGCTAAAGATCGATTCCGGAAAACCCTCGCCGAGATAAGCCTCTCTAACCTCCCCGCCCACCACGTAACAGCAGCTGCGGATCGAAGGCCCCATCAGGGCGATCATACGCTGTTTCGCCGCGCCGCGCTCCGTCATCATGTCAACCGCCCTGGACGTTATTCGTTGAAGCGTACCCCGCCACCCGGCATGAACGATCGCGGCCATGGGAAAGCAGGGGTCGACAAGGATCACGCAGAGACAGTCGGCCGTTTTGATCACCCCGGCGATGCCGCGTTTATAGAGAAGGATCCCGTCGCCGCACGCAGGCCTGTCGCCGTTGCCGATAACCTGTATCTCATGCCCGTGTTCCTGATGCATTACGACCACTTCGTTGAGGGAAAAGGCGTCCAGAAAGGCCTCGCCTTCCCTGCCGAGAAGGGCTGATGAGGGAGATTTCCGGGTGAAAAACCCATGGATGATGCCCCCGGCTGTCAATTCGGGGAGATGGTAATACTCCCAGTCGCCCTTCTTTTCACGAACAAATCCTGTCACCGCAGGTGCGCCGTGTCGATCGGTCATGCTGTAGTTTACGGGTTTTCTAGCGTATTTGTCCACGATGTTTTTCGATGAAATCCTTCATGTCGCCGGGAACAGGTGCCTCGATAATCACGGGGGTCGCCGTCGCCGGATGAACGAATTCTATCCGGTATGCATGGAGAAGAGGCCTGCCGGCGGACCTTTTTGCCTTCCTTCCATATATCTCGTCGCCGACGATGGGATACCCGGCATGATTCAGATGGACCCGTATCTGGTGGGTCCTTCCTGTTGCGGGATACGCCTCGACATAAGAGAAACCATCCAGCCGTTCAAGGACCTTGAACCCCGTTCGGGCCTGCCGCCCCCCCGAACGCAGCACGGCCATCTTTTTTCGTTCCACCGGGTGCCGGCCGATATTGCCTTCCACAGTCCAGGAGTCCAACTCAGGCTTCCCTTCCACGACAGCACGATAGGTCTTGCGGACTTTTCTATCCTTGAACAGATCCGAAAGCCTCTCCTGGGTCCTCAGATCTCTGGCAACCAGAATAACCCCCGTTGTCCCCTTATCCAACCTATGCACGATCCCCGGTCTCAGTCCCCCCATGAATGCCTCTTTCTCGTCCCTTCGATTCTCCTCAACGTATTTTCCTGCAGTCTCCGGCCCCCGAGTTCCGCCCAGATACCCCAGCACCGCGTTCACCAGTGTTCCCGAGCTATGGCCGAAGGAAGGGTGGACCACCATGTCGGCCGGTTTGTTGATAGCAAGAAAATATTCATCTTCATAGAGAATATCGAGGGGTATCTCTTCGGGAGCGAGGTCAAGGGGCGCCTCTTCGGGGACTTCTCCGGCGATCTCCATACCCGTTTTCAGGCGCATGGCGGGTTTGGGGGTCCTGCCGTCCACCCGGACGTGTCCGCCGTCGATCATCTCCTTCACTTTTGTCCTGGTCAGGGAAAGCGTTTCGGAAAGGAAAACATCAAGCCGGGCGCCGCTGCGGTCACAGGTGATCGTGAAGCTATCGGGCATTATCGAGAACCGAGGAAACTGCCGCGACAAGATCCCTTTCATCCTGTGCAAGGACCGTCCTCATGTCGAGAATCACCGTGTCTTTTTCAATCCTCGCGATGACGGGAACAGGGAGGCCCCTTAACCCTTTTTCCATGGCATCGACAGTCATTGTCTCGGACTGAAGGGCAACGCCGACAGAGGGAATCACCATGTCGGGAAAGCTCCCCCCGCCCACCTCGGAATAGACGTCGACAACGGACGGACGTGCCCCGGGGCACCGTTTCCTCACCTGTGAAGCCACTCGCCTCGCCCTCTTTGCCAGCGCGTCTTTTTTCTCGAGGATCATCCTGATCGTGGGTATATTGGCGGCGGCGGACGCCGCATCAAGGCAAAGGAGCAGTGTCGCCTCAAGGCCCGCAAGGGTAAATTTATCGGGACGCAGGGCGCGGGTCATGGGGTTTTCTTTCATGGCCTCAAGACAGCCTTTTTCGCCGACGACTATCCCGGCCTGAGGTGCCCCCAGGAGTTTGTCGCCGCTGAAAGAGACGACATCGAAACCTTTTTTCACCTCATCGGGGATCAGAGGTTCATCTCTATGGCCCAGGGCTTCAAAGTTGTAGAAAAGCCCGCTTCCCGTGTCGAAATAGGTAGGGATATTGTACCGCTTGCCCAGCTCGACAAGTTCCTCCGATGAAGCCTCGTGGGTGAAACCACGGATGCGGTAGTTGCTCGTGTGGGCCTTCATGATGAGGCCCGTGTTGTCTCCGATCGCCCGCTCGTAGTCTTCGGTGTAAGTCCTGTTGGTTGTCCCCACTTCCCTGAGAACGGCGCCGCTCTTTTTCATCACGTCGGGTATCCTGAAAGAGCCGCCTATCTCGATGAGCTCGCCCCGTGCGATGATCACCTCTTTTCCTTCGGCAAGGGTGTTGAGGATGAGGAAAACTGCCCCGGCGTTGTTATTGACGACGAGCGCATCTTCCGCTCCGGTGAGCCTCGTGAGGATCGATCTGCAATGGACATAGCGGCTACCGCGCGCACCCTTCCCAATATCATACTCGAGGTTGGAGTAGCCCGTCGCGACCTTCAGTACGGCATCGATAGCGGGCCCGGCAAGGAGCGATCTGCCCAGGTTCGTGTGGATGATAACGCCCGTCGCATTTATCACCCTCTTAAGCCCCGGCTGTATGAGGGCGGCCACCCTCATACTCACATCGCCCGCGATCTTTTCGGCGGATGGAACCGATGTGATGCGCTCTTCTTTAATGGCAAGGCGCAGTACATCGAGATACTCGTGGAGGACATCCTTCGCGAGCGCTTCGGGACAGGCCGAAACAAGCATCTTCCAGTCGGCTGTTTCCAGTATTGCATCCACTTTAGGTATCTGTCGCAACAGGTTATTTGACATATTTTGGCAACCCCACAGCTACTTTTTAACACAGAGGTCAATAATTTGGCAATAAAAGAGAACTGACTGCACTCTTTAATAAGTCCGATAGGTCATATGGGTCTTATTGGACCTATCGGAACCCACGAGCACGACTTCAACGCTCTGCTATTTCCACTTTCGCATCGACGATAACGCAGCCTTTGCCGTCGTCGTAGACTATTACAGGATTGATATCGAGGTTGACAATATACGGATTTTCCGTGAGCAGGTTCGAAACCCGGACGATGACATCCTTGAGGGCGCTTATGTCTGCCGGACTTCTGCCCCGGGCTCCTTTGAGGATCGCAGCGCCTTTCAGTTCATCGATCATGGTTTCGGCGGTTTCATCGTCTACGGGTGCAACACGGATCGACCGGTCGGCCATGATCTCCACGTATATACCGCCGAGCCCGCAGACAACAACGGGCCCGAATTCTCTGTCGAAGCGTCCTCCGATGATGATCTCGTGACCCGGAGGAACCATCTTCTGGACGAGGCAGCGGGTTGTGCCCATGGTGTCGAGGGCTTGCAGGAACTCCGCCCGGTCCTTGATGTCCAGGAACACGCCTTTCGCCTCTGATTTATGCAGCAGTCCACCCTCGCCCGCCTTCAAGGCCACCGGGTAACCGAGACGCTCCACCGCCGCCAGCGCTTCGTTCAGGTCCTGCGCCGCACCATGATCCGCAACGGGAAGACCCCATCGCGACAGCAGGGCAAAACATTCCGAGGGTTCAAGGAACCTCTTTGCGCTGTCGGCACCGGCCGCGGGTCTCAAACGCGAAGTCTCGTGAGGGAAGGCGCGCCGACCGATCGCCTTCGCATGGTGATGTTCATAGGACCATGCAAGGGCCTTTACCGCCTGGTCTACATCAATGAAAACGGGGAAATCGGCCGCCTCCTTGACGTCGAACCATTCTGACCGGTTGGTGACGACGCAGAGCGCAACGGGCTTGTTATGGATCGAAGTGATCCGCGGGGCATAACGAAGAAAGTTCCTGACCTTGTCACCATCGCTTTCGGAGCTGTACGTAATGACAAACACAACGCCGTCCACCTCCTCTTCCTTGAGAGCCATCTCAAGGATGGAGGCATATTCGTCGAGGTCGTAAACGTCGCCGATATCGAGGGGGTTGGTCGCCGCAATGACATTGAGCTTCTTTTGGGCTATCCCATCGAAAAAACCTTCCGAGAAACGGGCGAACTCAAAACCGTATCTCTTTGCCGCATCGGCGCACAGCACGCCGTGACCACCGGAACGGGAAATGAGAGCAAGCCGCCGGCCCCTGAGTACGGGCAGGCTGAATATCTTGAAACAATCCACCATCTCCTGGAAATTGGTTACCCTGATGACACCGGCCTGCTTCATCGCGGCATCCGCGGCCTCATCGTCACCGGCAAGGGCCGTGGTGTGGAATTTTGCTATCTCACCGCTCGACGGACTCCTGTTGGCCTTGAGCACGACAACGGGTTTGTCGGTGGAAGCCGCGAGGCTCATAAACCGCCTGCCGTCGGAAAAGTGCTCCAGGTACAATCCGACTACGCCCGTTCCCCGGTCCTGCAGGATGTATTCGAGAATATCGTTTTCGTCGGTCATCAGCTTGTTGCCGATGCTGACGAGCTTTCTCAAACCCACATTTTCCACGGAGCAAAGCATGCACGTATCGTAGAAAACACCGCCGCTCTGCGAGATAAGCGACGCATTTCCTTTCTTCATATATTCGGGATCTATGATGAAGAAAGGAAGGATGACCCCGGCTTCCAGATTGACGATACCAAAGCAGTTGGGACCGATGATCTTCATACCGTAGCGTGCTGCAATCGAGACAACCTCGGCCTCAAGGGAACGTCGGCCTCCTGAAAGTTCGCTGAAGCCTCCGGATTCCAGGATCACGTTACGTATGCCGTTTCTGCCGCACATTTCCAGCGTTTCCGGTACATACTTCGCCGGTACGAGAACGACGGCCAGGTCCGGTACGGCCGCGACACCATCGAGGTCCCGCAGTATCCTTCTGCCGCCTGCCAGGCCCTCTTTCACCCCCACGGGATAGACATCTCCCCGAAAACCGAAACGGGCAAGATTTTCAACGATGACACGGGCAAGATTGGACGGAGTATCGGAAACACCGAATACGGCAATACTGCGAGGGTAGAAGAATTTATCCATCCCGGGGCTTTCGGACATGATCATATCGCGCACTAAGTATAACCTGCGATACCCCTGAATTCAAGGGTTCTCGGGCTGCGCCGCGACGTTGACATGAAAAGGCGCCTTCTTCCAACATACCGTAAACCGCACGTAGGAGATGGTGAGACGTTTCGCCGGGCAGTTCACAGTGAAGAATGGATCTATCCTGTGCAAGGAACTCCTCGGCCACGATGCCTCGACGACGGAAGGTTACCGCGATGCCGTGGGGAGCGGCGTTTTCAAAACAATATGCCCCGGATGTGTCCAAGGCGCCCTCATGATTCTGGAAGAAATACTGGAAGGCTGAACGAAATTAGTTGGCTACACAGGAAAGAAATGGTGGTATACTTAACCAAGATGATACGAAAACTGGCTATATTGGTCGTTCTAATCTTCTGTGTGTCGCTTATGATCCCATCCCTCGGACACGCGCGGCGGTACTATGGACCGTACAGGGGATGTTATGGATCCGGGTACTCCAACGATTACTGGGTACCGGCTGCCGTCCTCGCAGGTACCATACTTGTCGGAGCCCTGGTTATAGGGGCAATGAACCAGACTCCCCGACAACCGAACCCTCCGCAGCAGGCTTCGTACAGGCCGATCGACACACGCCAGCCGTATGCCGCCCCGGATCCCGATTTCGTTGCGAGGTACGGCAAGAAAGTATCCCCCGGTGAATGGATTACCGTCCCCGGTCAACAGGTTGGAGATAAATGGGTTCCCGGCCACCGCGTCTTCGTCCCAAATCCCTGACAGAGCAGCCCCCAATCTCTACTGCTCCATGAACTCCCTGTAACACTCACTGCCCCGTATATTATCGAAATCTTTTTCCCGTATGACAATATAGGGGTCGCGAAGACCGCCTTTTTCATACGACGACTTGAGCCACCTGCATGCCTGTGCGGCATTCCTTCTCAAGGACTCCACCCTGGCAAGAAGCATTGTGGCGGGCAGTTCCCCCGGTTTCAACTCCAGAGACTTCTTCAGGTCTTCCGCCGCGCTCTCGTAACGGCCGATCTCCTTTAATGATGCAGCCCTTGCAAGATAAAGTCTCGCGCTGTCCGGCCTGAGCTCTATGGCCTTCGAAAAATCTTTCAGTGCGTCCTCGGGCTTTTCGTCAAAAACGTACATCCAGCCGCGTTGCGAGTATAAAAGGACCTGTGTCGGATCGATCCTGATGGCCCGTGTCAGGTCTTCAATCGCCTTATCATATTTCTTTAGAGCGCCATAGATCTCCCCCCGTCCCTGGTAGGCCGGCCAGAAACCCGGGGCAATCTCTGCCAGTCTGTTATAATCCGCCAGTGCCTCCTCGTAGTGCCTCAGTTTTTTCTCTATAAGCCCCCTGCCAAGAAGGCTGAGAATTTCTTTGGGGTTCAGTTCGAGGGCCTTCGCGTAATCATCAAGGGCCTTCTCCTGCTGATTCATAGCCGCATATGTCCTTCCCCGGAAACTGTATACCCGGGCACTGTTCGCATCGATCTCGATGGCTCTTCCCAGGTCCTCTAGGGCCAGATCATACTTCTTCTCAACGTAGGAAATGTTCCCCCGGTGGGCGAGTGCGGCCCCGTTACGCGGGTTAATTTCCAGAGCCTTCGAAAAATCCGACCGGGCGCGCTGGTAGTCTTTTCCTGTTTCGTACACCTCCCCCCGGCCCACATAAGAAATTTCATTTTTAGGATCGATCAGAACGGCCGCATCAAAGTCCGCCATCGCTCTTCGAGTTTCACCCAGTCCCTTATACGCGAAGGCCCGCCAGGCATGTCGATCCGCGAGCGGCCCCGATGACAGCTTGCCGGACGCGATTTCTGTCGTACACTCCTTAACCGCTTCCTTGAATTTCCCGCCGATCACAAGCTCGCGACAGTCTGCCGCATAGCCCGTCACGGCGCATGTGACCAACACCCCCACCCCACACACGAAACCTGCAAACACGGCCCGAGACAACCTCATTGTCATCCTCCCTTTACGCAGATCTTTCATACCCGCGCATACTTTACACTATCCCCGCGAAATTTCAACAGTCATGCGGACTTCCAATGAGAAAACGGCCGGCGCCCGTCCCCGCCGCCTATCGCCACGCGTGTCATCGGCTGCCATCGTGCATTTGATGGCAACTATCGCATCGGATCCAGATTGGACAGCGTAATATTTTGGTAGATTTTGAAGCTGCTGAGTGATTCCGTAACAATCATTCCGCTCGACCCTCTGCCTCTATACCGGCATCCAGGGCGGCCTCTTCCATCACTTCATCAGCCGAATATACCGACCGCCTTCTGCGCGATGGTAAGGAAGGTCTTCGGAAAGATACCCATGTGAAGAAGGGCCCATATGCAGATAATCATGACAAGCCCATACTGCGGCGCCCTGTCAACGGTACCCGGCTCACCGATGGTTTCCTTGAAATACATATACATCATGACCCTCAGGTAATAATACGCTGCTACGGCGCTGTTCAGAAAGCCGATTACAGCCAACCAGTAATACTCCGCCTTCACGGCGGTGCTGAAAACGTAAAACTTACCCATGAAACCGGCCAGCGGCGGTACGCCCGCCAGCGAAAGAAGAAATATGCTCATGCAAAGCGCATAAAAGGGATGGCGAACACCAAGTCCCGCAAAACCGTCGATTTCGCTGTTATTGTCACCTTTCTTTTCAAGGGCGATCACTACCGTGAATGCGCCGATATTCATGAACGAGTAAGCCATCAGATAATAAAGCATGCTCGAAGCGAGTGCCCTGTCGGCGGTTACAAAAGCCACCAGTATGTATCCGGCATGGGCTATGCTCGAGTATGCAAGCATTCTCTTTACGTCATGCTGCACGAGCGCCGTGATGTTTCCCACGCACATCGTAAGGACCGCGAGCACCCAGATGATCTCCGACCACCCGAACTGAAACGGTATGAAAGCGGTAAAGAAAACACGTATCAGGGCACCGAATGCCGCAGCCTTAACGCCTGTCGCCATGTATGCGGTTATAGAGGTCGGAGCCCCCTGATAAACATCAGGCGTCCACATGTGGAAAGGCACGGAAGCGATCTTGAAGCCGAAGCCGACGATGAGGAATCCCAACCCTATCACGAACATCGTGGCCGAGAAGGGCTGTTTCAGGAGGAAGTATTTCTTCAATTCCACCACATCCAGGATTCCCGTCGAACCGTATATCATTGCCATGCCGTACAGAAGAAAGGCTGTGGCGAAAGCGCCCAGAAGGAAGTATTTCAATGAGGCCTCGACCGATGTCGCATTGCCTCTCAGGAGCCCGCACAGTACATAGATTGAAAGCGACATCACCTCGAGACCGATGAATATCGTGATAAAGTGGTGCGATGATGTCATAACCATCATGCCAAGCACTCCGAACATCAGCAGGGCATAGTACTCTCCCGAACCGATGCCTTCCCGGTCCGCATATCTGAGAGACACAATCGACACAAGGATGAGGATACAGAGAAAGAGCGCCTTGAAGAAGGTTCCATAGTTATCGATAGTATAGAGCTGGTTGAATACATCGAGGTTGGTTCCCCAGAGATTCAGTGTAAAATAGAGTGCGAAAATAGAACCGATAACGCAGAGTACGCCGGAAGTTTTCGAGGCGACAGGCCCCTTAGTCACACCCCCGATAATAAGCAACAGAAGTGCCCACCCGGTCAACATGATCTCGGGCATTATCCATCTAAATTCGCAGGCAGGTATTATTGAAGCGTCCATTAAAAGGCACCCCTATCTTGTCAGATTCGTATTCGCTTCTTCCCTGGCTACCCTGGGCGCAACCGTGTTCTGCTCCAGGACACGGGACTGGGCGCTCTTGGATTTCACGAAAGCCAGGTATTCCACGACGGTTGTATCCATCTTTTTGAAGAACATCTTCGGATATACTCCCATCAATATTATGAAGAAGACCATCGAAACCAGTATCAGAATCTCCCGGCCGCCAAGATCTTTCAGATTCTTATTCTCTTCCTTCGTAACTACACCGAACATGACTCTCTGGAACATCCAGAGCATATACACCGCGCCCAGTACGACACCTGTTGTGGCCAGCGTGCCGTAGACCACGTTGCTCTTGAAGGCGCCCAGAAGGATCAGGAACTCCCCTACAAACCCGTTCGTCCCGGGAAGGGCAATTGATGATAGGGTAATGATCATGAAAAAGACGGCAAATATCGGCATCACCTTGGCGATACCGCCGAAGTCGGATATCATGCGCGTGTGTCTTCTCTCATATATCATTCCTACGATAAGGAAGAGTCCGCCCGTCGAGATGCCATGATTAAGCATCTGGTATATCCCGCCCTGAACCCCCTGCATATTGAAGGCAAATATTCCGAGCATGACATACCCGAGGTGACTTACGCTCGAAAAGGCTATCAGCCTCTTGAGATCCGGCTGCATCATACTGACGATTGCACCGTAGATGATGCCGATGACGGCCAGCACGGACATGAGCGGCACCGCGTCGATCGCAGCCGCGGGAAAAAGCGGGATCGCGAACCTGATGAAACCGTACGTACCCATCTTCAGAAGCACTCCGGCAAGGATGACGCTGCCGGCGGTAGGGGCTTCAGTATGAGCGTCGGGTAACCATGTATGCACCGGGAACATGGGGACTTTGATTGCAAAAGAGAGTGCAAACGCCCCGAACAGCCAGTACTGCTTAACGATGGGAATGCTAGCCTTGTACAGTTCGAGGACGCTGAAAGTATAGATGCCCGTGGCGTTGTAATAGTAAAAGTACAGCGTCAGAATGGCCACAAGCATGAGGACGCTCCCCGCCATCGTAAAGAGGAAGAATTTTATAGCGGCGTAGATCCTCCTCGGACCACCCCACACACCGATAAGCAGGTACATCGGGATGAGCATCAGTTCCCAGAAGACATAGAAAAGCACGAGATCGAGGGCGCAGAGCGTACCGATCATCGCCGTCTCCAGGAAGAGGAACGTGATGTAGTATTCTTTGACCCTCTCCTCAATGGCCTTCCAGGAGCACAGCACGCATATTACCGTGAGGAAGGTCGTCAGCAGGACAAGGAGAAGACTGATGCCGTCTATTCCAAGAAGGTAGCTGATCCCCCATTCGGGAAACCAATCCGCCTTTTCGACAAATTGCATCGTCTTTGCCGCATCGTCGAATTTAAAGAAGAGAGGGATCGAGGCAGCAAGCTCCACCAGGGAAATGACAAGGGTAAAAACCTTGATAAAAAGACTGTTCCTGCGATTCGCAAAAAGCAGGATCACTGCCCCGAGAAGCGGAAAATATATGAGAAAGCTGAGTATTGGGACCGACATAACCGTCATGCACACACCTTCACAAGATTCTCGAAATAAGATAGCCGATAACGATGATCGCGCCGAAAATTATCGCAAACGCATAGCCCTGTACAAGCCCGTTCTGCACGCGCCGTATGAGACTGCCGATACCATACAGGGCCGCCGCTATGCCATTGATGATTCCGTCGATGATCGTCTCATCGAAGAACTCCTTACATATCGCACCGATTTTGAACAGACCCCTTACAAATATGAACCCGTACAACTCATCCACAAAATACTTGTTATGCACCAGCGTGAAGAGCCCCTGGAACTTTTGAACGAATTTCTTCGGAAGCTCCGGGTTTTTCACGTAGAACAGCCATGCGATGAATATTCCGAGAAGGCCGATGATTATGGCCCCGATCATGAGCATCATCTCGGCTCCGGCCGCCCCTCCCGCCGCAGGTTCCGCTGACGACGCAAACGCGGTACTGACGATGCCGAACCCGTCTGCATGCATCGTCGCGGCCGGTGCATGATGCCCGAAAACAGGCTCAAGCCATTTCTCTATATGATTCGACCCGCCGAGCAGGTGGGGTACGCCCACATAGCCGCCCACAATGCTGAGAACCGCCAGGATCATCAGTGGAATCGTCATGACCTTCGGTGACTCATGAATATGATGTTTAACTTCTTCCGATGCCCGGCATTCCCCATGAAAGGTATTGAAGAACATCCTGAACATGTAGAACGCCGTCATGCCCGCCGTGATCGCCCCCAGGAGCCAGAACCAGAAACTATGATGTCTGCTGAACGCCATCCAGAGTATCTCATCTTTACTGAAGAAACCGGACAACCCCGGGATACCGGCAATCGCCAGACATGCGATGAAGGTTGTCCAGTAGGTGATGGGTATCTTCTTGCGGAGTCCGCCCATCTTCCTCATGTCGAGTTCCCCGCTCATGGCGTGCATCACGCTGCCGGCGGCGAGAAAGAGCAGGCCCTTGAAGAAGGCATGGGTCATGAGGTGGAAGATACCGGCCGCATAGGCGCCTGCGCCGACACCAACAAACATGTAACCGAGCTGGCTCACCGTCGAGTACGCGAGAACCCTCTTGATGTCATACTGGGCGCAGCCGATGGTCGCGGCGAAGAAGGCCGTAAGGAGACCGACGACCGTTACAATGAGCAGTGTTGTCGGAGCAAGGACATAGAGGAAGTTCAGACGGGCGATCATGTAAACGCCTGCTGTGACCATTGTTGCCGCATGGATAAGAGAGCTGACCGGCGTCGGGCCTTCCATCGCGTCGGGGAGCCACACATAAAGAGGTATCTGTGCCGATTTTCCCGTGGCTCCCACGAAAAACAGAAGGGTTATCGCCGTCGCCAGACCGGGCCCGATGAGGTGCACATTGGCCTGAAGCTCGGAGAATTTCAATGTCCAGACTCCCGCGGCTCCCAGGGTACCCACCATCAGGAACACACCGAGGAGGAAACCGAAATCTCCGATCCTGTTAACTATAAATGCCTTCTTCCCGGCATTTGCCGCGGAGTCCTTCTCATACCAAAACCCTATAAGCAGGTACGAGCAAAGTCCCACTCCTTCCCATCCGACGAACATGAGCAGAACGTTGTCACCCGTTACGAGGGTGAGCATCATGAACACGAAGAGGTTAAGATACGTGAAATACCGCCTGAACCCCGGATCGTCGTGCATGTAGCCGACGGAGTATATGTGGATAAGAGATCCTACGCCTGAGACGATAAGACACATGATGATCGAGAGGGCATCGATCCGGAAACCAATCTGCGTCTTGAAATCACCTGAGACGATCCAGTCGAAGACGGTCTTTTCGAAAACCCTGCTTTCGGGCGGAAGCTGCAGGAACTGTACGAAAATAGTTGCTGACACCGCGAAAGACGCTATTACAGAAAGGCATGCAACCCAGGCGGTAAGGGTCTTCGGGAAACGAACCCCGAGAAGGCCGTTTATAAGAAACCCGATTGCGGGAAACGCCGGTATAAGCCAGATAAGGTCAGCCATTTGAAACCCCTTCTTTAGCCCTTAAGCAGATTAAATTCGTCAACATGTACCGTGCCCTTCAGCCTGAATATGAGCACGAATATGCCGAGCCCCACCGCCGCCTCCGCCGCCGCGACGGCCATAATGAAGATAACGAAGATGGTCCCGTCCAGGGAATTGAGAAAATTTCCCGAGGTGATGAAGCTCAGGTTAACCGCGTTCAGCATGAGTTCGATACACATGAAGATTACGATCGCATTCCGCCGTGTGATGACACCCACCGCGCCCACGGTGAAAAGCACCGCTGACAGCAGGTAATAGAGGCTTTGCGGTATCTCGGGCAACATTTCCATCTCCTAGTCCTTTCTTTTCCTGGCAAGCAGTACGGCCCCGACGATACCCACCAGAAGAAGTATCGAGGCGACCTCAAACGCAAAAACGTACTTGCCGTAAAGCAGGCCTCCCACCGCTCTGGTATTGCCGATTTCAGCAAGCTTCTGAGCGCTGTAAATGCCGTGTTGTCCCACACTGCTGTATGTAAACACCCCCGCCAGAACCTGCAGAAAGAGCATTACGGTAATGATCCCTCCCATGAGCTTCGCGAACGAACGACTCGACGTCCATTGCGCGCCCCATTCGAGATGGATCAGCATAATCACGAAAAGTACCAGCATCATGATCGCCCCGGCATATACCATGACCTGGGCGACTGCGATAAAAGTCGCGTTGAGCAGTACGTAAAGGATCGCGACGGAAAAAAAGGTCACGATCAGCCAGAGGGCGCTGTGGATGGGGTTTTTCCTTGTCACCATCATGAGCGACGAACCCGTCGCCACAAGGGCCGCCACAACAAAGATAAACCATTTAAATCCGATACCGATACCGATCATTTTTTATCCTCATACATGGCCAGAAGTTTTTTCATGTCCAGCACAAAATCTTCCTTCCGGTAATGTGCCTGCTCATAGTCTTCCCCGAGATTGATGGCATTGACGGGGCAGGCGTCCTGACAAAAACCGCAGTAGATACAGCGCCACGGATCTATCTCATACTTCAGCGGATAGCGCTTGCCATCAAATTTCTCGCCTATCTCCAGTGTAATGCACTGGTTGGGACAGACTTTAACGCAGAGACCGCAGGCCACGCACGCCGTTTCACCGGCCTCGTTCTTCTTGAAGTAATGAATGCCCCGCCATCTTTCAGGAACCTTATGTTTCTTTTCCGGGTATTGATAGGTAATGGGTTTCGTGAAGATTCTTGAAAACGTCAGCCGAAGACCCTTGAGGAGCGGCAGGATCACCTTCATTACAGCACCCCCAGCGCCACGAGGGCAGCGGTGACGACAACGTTAAGAAGGGTTAGAGGCAGAAGCACCTTCCATCCGAACTGCATGATATGATCGTATCTCAACCGCGGATATGTTCCCCGCTCCCAGATAAAGAAGAAGATGACCGCAAACACCTTTATCAGGAACCAAACCGGCCCGGGCAGCCATGGGCCCATCCAGCCGCCAAGGAACAGGGTGGTCACAATCGCCGCGACGGTGAACATGTGTGCATATTCTGCAATCATGAAGGTTGCAAACTTCATGCTGCTGTACTCGATATTGAAACCGCATGCCAGCTCACTTTCCGATTCGGGCATGTCGAAGGGTGTCCTGTTAATCTCCGCAAGTCCTGCCACAAGATAGAAGATGAAACCGAAGGGATATTTTACGATAAACCACATTCCCGCCTGGGCCGCGACAATCTCGCCGAGGTTAAGGGATCCAGCAAGAATGATGGTTCCTATAACCGCAAGGCCCAAAGCCACCTCGTAGCTTATCATCTGTGCGGCTGCACGCAGTGCCCCGAGCACGCCGTATTTGTTTCCCGATGCCCATCCGCCGAGAACAACGCCGTATTCGCCCAAAGTGGCCAGTGCCAGGAGATAAAGCAGTCCCGTATCGATGTTGGCGACGACGAGGTTGATCTGTCTGCCGAGGAGAGTAATCGTCCCTCCGAAGGGGATCACGGCAAACATGGAAAGCGCCGCGAAGAGACTTATGCCCGGTGCCAATATATAGATCGTCTTATCGGCCTCGTCGGGAACAATGTCTTCCTTGAAAAAGGACTTGACGCCATCCGCGATGGGCTGGAGAAGACCGAAAGGTCCGACCCTGTTGGGTCCCGGCCTCACCTGCAGACGTCCGAGCAGCTTTCGTTCCAGCAGCGTGGTATACGCTACAAACCCCATCAGAACCAGCACCACGACGATGTTTTTAACGACCATTTCAATTAAAGTATAGACCGCTTCCATGCCTTAACCTTTTTTTACCGTTACTGCGATATGCTTTCCATATCCGTCGGTCAGCTTCAATATGTCCTTCCTGCTCCGCGCCATTCTGAATTCGAGTACACCCCTGCCGAGACCTTCCTTGATCGTGGCAGGCTGCTGTACTGTCCCATGATCCGATTCAATGATGAGCTGGCCGCCGTCGGACACGCCCAGCGCTGCCGCATCTTCAGCGGAAATGAACAGCTTGTCTCCGGCAACCGCCTGGTTCTGGAGATACATCATCTTCGAGTAGACTCCCTGGCCTGCCAGGTGATGATGGAAGAAGACATTCCTCAATACGAGCGTGAACGGCCTCGCTGTCGTACCCGGTACGCCGTTGCCGGGTACAGCAAAGCGCGCCTGTCCGCCGTGAGACCTGAGCAACGCCCTGCCATTTTCATCCTTTACGAGGATCTCTTTCCCGAAGAGCACCGTCGATGCTTCCGTTTCATCCCTGTATAAACCGCCGTCAAGCCGGTCAAGGAGCAGTCTTAAAAACTCGAATCCCGGCGATGAACTGCCTTCTGCCCGAACAACCTTACGCATAAACCCATCTTCGGCAACAAAGCTGCCTTCTTTCTGAGCAAAACTGCCCGTCGGAACAACGACCTGCGCGTACGCCGAGGCGTCGGTGGCGAACATGTCGCATACGGCTACGAACGCTTTCTTTTTTAACGATTCGTCCACCCCTTTTCCGGTAAGGTAATGAAATGGATCGTCTTCATAGATGAAAAGACCGTCCGCTTTGTTCAGCACATCCTCTGATGAAAGGGCATCGGGCAATACGGAAAGGACGCCGACGGCATTGGACTGCAGTGCGGTGGGCATTACCACTCCCGTCTTCTGCACACCTTTCACGAGGCACAGGTTAAGGAGGGCCTCCATACTCTCAGTCTTGTTGCTGATGCCCGTGCCGAATATGACGGTCGGCGAAGAGGCTCCGGCGAAGAGGCTGTAAAATTTATCGAGGCTCTTCTCGTCGATGCCGCTCGATTTTAAGGCATCCGCCTTCCCTGATGCCCCCGCATAACCTGCAAAACCGTCGAGGGCTTGGGCGTCAGGATCGTGCTTCGTGTTCGCGATCAATCGTGAGGCGATGGTGTTAAAAAATGGTGCGTCAGTTCCCGGGGCCGTTTTCACCCACACATCGCAAGCTCGCGTAAGGGATGTGGGAGAAGGATCGATGACGGCCACCTTCGCGCCATTGTTCTTCACCGCTTCTCTTACTTTGTTTGCGAGGAGGTGGTTGTTGCCCAGAAGATCCGCCCCTGCCACTACCACAAGGTCACACTTATTGATGGCATCGTATTCGTAGGGATAGGGTATACCCATCCCGCGCAGCGTTTCGAGGACTCTCCCCGTGTGGTAATATCCGGCAGTTCCCAGGACGCTCTTTGAAAATTTCTTTGCGATCTGGGAAATCATGTAGGCTTCTTCGTTCGTTGCCCGAGGGGATACGATAAAACCGATGGACTTGCCTTCCTTGTCCAGCTTCGTCAGTGCCGACGCAGTTGCCTCCACGGCCTCGGCAAGCGTGGAGCGGGCGGTTTCGGCGCCTTGTTTAACGGCGGGTGCTGTAAGCTTTGCCTCGTGGTTCGCAAAATCATACCCGAAACGTCCCATTACGCACAAAGACCCCTTGTTGGGAAGGCGTGATGGACTGGTGACGACCTTCGTTATGAACCTGTCTTCGTAAACATCGAGATCAAGTGAACAACCGAAACCGCAGTGAGGACATGTCGTGGTCTGGCGTTTCGTCTGCCACTTCCTGCTCTTCAAAGAACTTTCCTGTTCGGTAAGGGCGCCTACGGGGCACATAAAGAGGCATTCTCCGCAGGAAATGCAGTCTTCGGGCACTTTGGGGGCCATCGCCGCCTCTATGCCGCTGCCCGCCAGCTCCAGTACTCTCCGTCCCGAAACTTCGCGGCAGGCGTGGACGCAACGCAGACACAAAACGCATCTGTCTTCGGAATATCTGATCAGCGCCGTGGCATAAGGTTTGGGTTTCTTAGGCTCCCTGTCAGCGGTGAGATCGACACATTCTATTTGATGTTCGAATACGAGGTCCTGCAGGCGGCATTCACCGGCAGAATCACAGATGGGACATTCAAGAGGGTGATTTATGAGGAGGAACTTGAGATACTCCCGGCGCATGCCGAAGAGCTTTTCCGACCGGGTCGTGACCGATATGCCCTCGACCGCGGCCGTGGTGCAGGACGCCATGGGTTTTTCGTATCCGTCGATCTCAACGATGCATAGTCTGCAAGAGCCAATGGGAAGCAGGTTTTCATGGTAGCACAGCGTGGGGATGTAGATATTGTTTTCCCGTGCAGCCTCGAGTATTGTCTTGCCTTCCTCGGTTTGTATCTCTTTGCCGTCTATCTTGAGTGTTATCATTCCCGTTCCCTTTTCAGCCAACCGCAATCATGCCTATTCTGTAACAGCGAAGGCACCGTGACGCCTCCGTGATCGCCTCGTCGGTCCGGAAACCCTCTTCCACTTCGTCGAAGGTCCATTTCCTGACCTCGGGGGCCATCGGCCGCAGCTGAAGTCTTGCCCTGTCACCTAGAAAACCGACGTTTTCGTTCTTGTCATAGACCTTGACGTCACCGAAAAATTTTACGAACTTCTCGCTCATGCGGGCCTTCGGCTTCTCGCCCTTCAGGTATTCATCGATCTTCCAGGCGGCGCGTTTCCCATTCCCGCACGCACGAACAAGCACGTCGGGACCTGTTTCGCAATCGCCGGCGGAAAATATGCCTGGTATATTGGTTTCAAAGGTTTCCTGATCGACCTGGAAGGTATTCCACTTCGTGATGGTAAAATCTTCTTTCTTATCGAGAAATGAAAAGTCCACCATCTGGCCGATCGCGGGGATAAGAATGTCCGTCTCTATGATAAATTCGGAGCCTTCAACGGGAACGGGTCTTCTGCGGCCGCTCTGATCAGGCTCGCCCAGTTCCATCCTGATGCATTCCACACCTATGACCTTCCCGTCTTTTTCGATGATCCTCTTCGGGTTGCACAGATAATGGAACTCAACGCCCTCTTCCTCCGCCTCGTGAATTTCCACGGGGTCGGCCGGCATCTCTTTCTTCGTTCTTCTGTAGACAAGGTGGACATCCGGTTTCCCGATACGGAAAGAGGACCTCACGCAGTCCATCGCCACGTTGCCGCCGCCGACGACGACAACCTTTTTCCCCTCGGGATAGGGGTCTTTCCCATTGTTGATATCGAGAAGGTATTTTACGCCGGCGATGAATCCCCGGTAACCCATGTCTTCGCCCTCGACACCCATGGGCGAACTGCCATGGGCACCGACACCGATGAAGACGGCATCAAAATCCTTGCGGATCTGATCGATAGTTATATCTTTGCCCAGTGTCACGCCGTAGCGCATTGTAACCCCAAAGGATTCCACAAAAGAACCCTCACCGCGGAGAACGGTCCTCGGCAGACGATAATCGGGGATGCCCACCGCGGCCATGCCTCCGGGCTCTCCGAGTTTCTCGAATACCGTCACCGGGTAGCCCATCTGGGCAAGGTAATACGCACAGGAAAGTCCGGCAGGGCCGGCGCCGATAACGGCAACTTTCTTCTTCTTGTCTATCTTTGCTTCGACGTTGCGCTTTACGTTCTTCTCTATCTCGTAGTCTGCGGCAAACCGTTTGAGGCTCTTGATCGAGATGGCCTCATCGATGTTTGCCCTCCTGCAGTTGGATTCGCAGGGCCGCACGCAGACCCTTCCCAGAGTCCCGGCGAGACAGGTATTTTGCCGTATCGTGGCGAGGGACTCAGAAAACCTTCCTTCACTTATGGCTTCAACATATTTAGGAATATCGAGCTGGGTGGGGCATACGCTCATGCAGGGGGCCGTAACGGAAATCCGGTATTCGCCGTCCTTGGCCTTGCGTCCTTCCGCAATCGAACGATCAAATTCAGGGCCGAAGAATGAAAGGGCCTGGAGCAGGGGTATGAAACCCGTCTGTCCGATCTGACATTTGGAGCCGTCCTTTATACTGCCGGCGATACTTCGGATCTTTTCGATGTCGCCTTTATCCCCGCGGCCATCTGCAATCCCTTTTAAGGTTCCCAGTATGACCTTGCTTCCTATCCTGCACGGGACGCATCTTCCGCAGGATTCTTTCTGGACGGCCTCTGCATATTTCACGGACATATCGATGATGTCCACGCTCTCGTCGCAGAGGATGATACCGTCCCATCCCATGAAGGCCTTGACGGGAAGACCTTTCTCGAACTCACCGGGGAGCTT
>DIFE01000003.1:454-26501 GCA_002418985.1 Deltaproteobacteria bacterium UBA5756 | reverse complement strand
CCCTGCCAGGAACTGAAGATCACGTCTGCCATAATCAACCTTATTTGTCAATTTCGCCGAGGACTATGTCCAGGCTTCCTATCGCTGCCACCACATCGGCCACCAGCGCTCCCTGTATCATCTTCGACACGGAGCCCAGATTGAGAAATGAAGGCGGACGGATCCTGACCCGGTATGGTCTCTCCGTACCGTCACTGATGATATAGAACCCGAGTTCACCTTTTGAAGATTCGATTGATGCGTATGCTTCGCCCTTCGGCGGCTTAATGCCGTCGGCCATTATTTTGAAGTGGCGGATAAGTGCGGCCATGTCGCTCGCCACGTCTTCTTTTTCGGGAGGTACATACTGAGGGGCATCGACCTTTATCGGCCCTTCGGGGAGTCTTTCAATGGCCTGGGTGACGATCCTTATGGACTGCCTCATCTCCTGAAGCCGCACGAGGTACCGGTCGTAAATATCGCCGTGTGTTCCAAGGGGTATCTCGAAATCAAATTCCTCGTAGCTGGAATACGGATATGCCTTGCGCACGTCGTAATTGACACCGGAAGCCCGAAGTACAGGGCCGGTCACCCCGTAAGCTATCGCATCTTCGGCGCTCAAAAATCCTACGTTTTTGGTCCGTCCCTTCCATATCACGTTTTCCGTGAGGAGAGTTTCATATTCATCGATCCTGCCCGGCAACTCTTCTATGAATGACTTTGCCATGTCGATGAATCCGCCGGGAAGCTCTTCCCTGAGCCCGCCGAAACGTATGTAATCGGGCATCAACCTGGCGCCGGAAACCGTCTCAAGTACCTTGAGGCAGTTTTCTCTTTCGCGAAAGCCATAAAAGAGAACCGTCATTGCGCCCATGTCCAGGGCATGGGTTGCAACCCACAGGAGATGTGCCGCGATGCGCTGGAGTTCGCTCAGCATGACACGGATGTATTGTGCCCGTTTTGGTATCTCGACTCCGAGGAGCTTCTCTACAGCGAGGCAATAGGCAAGGTTGTTCGACATACCGCTCGTGTAGTCCAACCTGTCCGTAAGCGGCTGCCCCTGCCAGTAGGTCCTGTTTTCGAAGATCTTCTCTATACCGCGATGGAGATACCCGATATGAGGCGTGCTCTTGACAATGGTCTCGCCGTCAAGCTCGAGGACCACCCTCAGTACCCCGTGTGTGGCGGGATGCTGCGGCCCCATGTTGATCGTCATGTATTTGGTTTCAGCCATTTATTCCTTCTCCAGATCCACCACGAAGGGTTTATCGAAATCTTCACCTTCGAGGGGAAACTCCTTGCGCAGAGGATGGCCGACAAAATCGTCGGGGGTATATATCCTGCGCAAATCGGGATGGTTAGCGAAAGGCAGACCGAACATGTCATAGATCTCCCTTTCAAGAAAATTGGCCGCCGGCCACAGATCGCTTACCGTATCGAGTCCCTCGTCGCCCGTTCTCGTCTTTACGACGATCCTTCCGTTATGTTTCGTCGAGCGGAGGATATATACGATCTCGAACCGCGGTTCTTCGCCCATGTAGTCCACCGCGAAAAGGTCGACGAGCATGTTGAAGGAGAGATCGCGATCGTACTTGAGATGATCGAGGGCCTCATGTATGCTGTCCTTCTCCACCATTGCGCTCGGCTCTCCAGGCGGCGTCGGCACGATCTTCGCTCCTGATAATTTGCCGGAGAGTATTTTCAAAAATTCGCTGTTATCGCTCATGCGCTTTTCCCGGGTAACGATATCAAGGGTCTGTCTTTAATGGTCTCTTTCTGTATCTTCTTCTGAAGTTCGATGATGCCCTTCAGTAGGGCCTCCGGCCGCGGAGGGCATCCGGGGATGTACACATCCACGGGGATTATCTGGTCAACGCCCTGCACCACGCTGTAAGATTTAAAGATGCCTCCCGAAGACGCACAGGCGCCATACGCTATCACCCATTTTGGGTTCGGCATCTGTTCGTAGATTCTCCGCACAACGGGGGCCATCTTCTTTGTCAGCGTTCCTGCAACTATCATAAGGTCCGACTGCCGTGGCGACGGACGGAAAACCTCGGCACCGAATCGGGCGATATCGTATTCCGCCGAACTTGCCACCATCATCTCAAGAGCACAGCAGGCAAGACCGAATGTGACAGGGAAGAGAGAATTTTTCCTGGACCAATTTATGATCCAGTCGAGGGACGTTACCAATACGTTTTTTTCTACTCCCATTCCAACGCACCTTTTTTCCAGATGTAGATGTATCCTATAAAGAGGATGAGCACGAAGACCAGCATCTCTATGAACCCGAAAAGCCCCAGGCGGCGGGAAATGACGGCCCAGGGATAGAGGAAGATAATTTCGATGTCGAAGACGAGGAAGAGCATGGCCACGATATAATACCGAATGGTCATCATCCTGCGAGTGGGGCCGATTGTCGTCATGCCGCATTCATAGGGTGCAAGTTTTGCTCTGCTTTCGGTCCTGTGCCCAAGAAAGTGCGAAGCACCGATTATGACAGCCGCGATAATCCCGGCAAGGCACATCATGACAAAGATTGCTACGTACTCGAGCATGTCTCAGATCCTCTTTGAAGTATGATGCAATAAAACTTAAAGGCAGAATATGAAACTATTCGGTCACACTTTGTTCACAATTTCACAATGCGCAAACTTTACTTAATTGTGAAAGATTTGTCAATCATAAAAATTGATTTATTTGCTTTTTCTTTCGGGAGCTAATTGGCTCCCGCCAAAAAGCTTGTTATTGATTATGGGTAATAATATTAAGATGTTGCAAGGTGATGCGCCGGATCTACTGGACGGCGATATAATCGTAAGTTTTCATTTTCCTTATAAAAATATCTCTCTTTTCCACCGGGACACAAATGTGGTAGAGACCTTTCGGAAGCTTGTATTTTCTGAGATGGAGGTTGTTGATCCTGAATGTCCTATATGGCAGGTCCATCGCCCTTGCGAGTATGTACGAAGGGAACTCCCGGCTCGCCTCAATGGTCACCTCAGACAGGACGGCGGGCCGGTAAAGGTCCTTGTCGTCAATCCTTATCCCGTATCGCTCCCGGTTGGAGATGATCTCCTTCAGTGCAAGGATCCTGAAGACGTAACGCTCCGTCTCTTCGGGCATGTACATGTCAAAAAAATCCCGGGTACCCTGGTTCTCGATCACCTCTCGTACGCGCCCCGGACCCGCATTATAACCGGACATGGCTAGAAACCAGTCATTGAATTCGCCGTTAAGTCTTTTCAAATGTGTCAGGGCCGAACGGGTGGCTTTTTTCATATTGAACCGCTCGTCGATATGTTCGTTGACAAGAAGTCCTTCGCGTTTGCCCGTTTCCTTTATGAACTGCCACATTCCGGCCGCGTTGGCCCGCGAGACGGCCCTGGGATTGAGGTAGCTTTCGGTAACCGCAAGATAGATGAGATCCGAAGGCACAGCCAGACGTTGAACTTCCTCGGCCATCATGGGCAGGTATTTGTAGTATCGTTTGATGACAATTGTGATCAGTCCTTTGTTTTCCAGCAGCTGAAATAATTCGCGCTCAAAGCGTTCCCGGACATCGCCCCTGTAAATGGGAATCTTTTTGTCACAGAGCATCAGATTGTCCGGTAAGGCGTCGAGATTAAAAAGATCGGCCTGCCGCTGGAGTCTCATGACGTCTTTTTCCAGGTCCCCCAACCGTCTTTCTACCGGTGTGCCGTTCTTCCTGGAGACGCCCTGGGCAGACAGGGCCGGTGTGTCAAGAATCAAGGCCGCCAGGATAAAACAGTACAGCAGGGAAACGGACACAAAAAGACGTACCCCACATCCCATGGCGAGCCGGGACTTCATCCGCCGGTGTTTCACGACTCATCCCTCACCATCTTCGTCAGGATACTGATCCTGTTTCCCATGCGCTCGATCATTCGTTTCATCTCCACCTGGATAGCGGCGAGATTATCATATTTCTTTTTATAGATCGCCTCGAACTCCCTCTTCCAGTGGTCTACGATCTCGATCTCCTTCTTGTTCGCCTCGATGTCAAATTTTTTCCGGAGTTCCCGCATCATTTTTTCGTTAATCTCCATAGGTCTCCCTCTCCTTCTTGTTTACGATATACCGGTACACAAGGATAAAAAGCACAACGAGACTGAGGACCACCGGCACGATTATAGTTTCGTACTTCTTGATATCGTCGAGAAAGACAAACACGACGCTGCCAAAGAGGTATCCGACAAGCCCCACAAGTATGCTCCAGCAGGCCGAATTGAGTACGCTGAACATCAGGAACCTGCCCACCTTCATGTTTGTGCACCCGAGGAGAATCAGGACCACGGCCCTGATGCCGACAAGGAACCGAATGATGAATATGATGAAATTTCCGTAGCGTTTGATCACCTTGTTGGCGAGCGGTACCTTGCTTCTGATAAACTCAAAGCGATCGGTGATGGATCTTCCGAAAGACCTCCCTATGGCGAAAAAAGTGCAATCTCCCGCCAGCGTTCCCGCGAAGGCATAGAACATGACCATCAGAATATTCATGTATCCCAGCCTGGAGAAGATCCCGCCTAAAAGGACCGTTGTCTCTCCTTCGAGGAAGGTACCGACGAATATCCCGATGTAACCATATTTTGCAATGTATGCTTCCATTGTTCGAACGATCCGTTGCCCCGATGCCGGTTGTGATTCCTAACCGGGCTGATCGAGAGCCTCATGTCCTCCTTTTGGTCTTTCATTCTATATAGATTATGGTCGAATGGTCAACGACATTTCGCTGTGTGCACTCTGCAGTTGATGTGCCGCACACTTCCAAAGACCCCGGTTCAGGGATTTTTCCCTTTCTGCTTTTCAACCATTTTCACGAGAAGTATACCCACTTCGTAAAACACATACATCGGTACAGCGAGGAGTCCAAGATTGTACACATCCGGCGTAGGTGTGATGAGCGCCGAAGCGACAACAATGCCCAAAATGGCGTAGCGCCTCGTCTTGACGAGCATATTTGCCTTGACGATACCCAGGTTACCGAGCGCCAGCAAGATCAGCGGCACCTCGAAGGTAACTCCAAAGGCGAAGATCATGGCCGTCGAGAAAAGAAGATAGCGCTCAACTGATATCATTGCCTTGAGGGCCGGGCTCTCGTAACCGGCCACCAGGAAACCGACACCCGACGGAAGCACTATCTTGAGACAGAACAGGCTGCCCCCATAAAAGAGAAGTATGGCCGCAAAGACCAGGAGATAACCATAGAGGGACTTGATTTTGTAAAGGCCTTTCATTTCATGCCAGGCAAGATATATGATGGCCGGGATTGCGAAGAAGATACCTGCAAAGAGGGCAAGCTGGACGGTAGCGAGAAAAACTTCCTGGATGGTCAGATAATAGACCTTTATTCCCGTCGCCTTCACCAGGAGGAGGAGCATCTCCTTTGAATAGATGAAACTCGCTATCCCGGCCGCTACTATGAAGGCCAGGGATTTGAGGATAACTTTCCTGACGCCCGTCAGGCCGGCTATTATCTTTTCCCGTTCCATAAGATTCCGCTTCGGGAGGTCCCCAGTGAAACAACGTACTTCAGCGCGTCATCGGTCGGCATGTCAAGGAAAAACAGGTCGTCCTCCCTGACCAGTATGATATATCCCGATGTAGGGTTGGGCGTCGTCGGGACAAAGACGGAACAATGCTGCAGCCCCTTTATTTCCACCCTGTTCGTGACAAGCCCGATCGCATACCTGCCCTGAAAAGGAAACTCGAGGAGGACAACCTCTTTGAAGGACTTGATCTTGTCCGAAGAGAATGCCTCGGTCATGTCCTTGACCGACCCGTAGATGCTCTTGACGATGGGGATCCTCCGTACTATTTGCTCCCCGCGCGAAAAAACCGCCTTTCCAAAATAGTTCGAAACAAAAAGGCCGGTGAGATATGTGATGACGACAAAGATTATGCACGCCATTCCGGTAATATAGACCTCGCGCTGAAATACCTGAAAGAAGATGTTTTTGAGCGCCGGCCCGATGAAGTTCTCGATAAAGGAAACGATGAGATAAGCGATATATACGGTGACAATGAGAGGAATCAGCACCAGAAGCCCGGTTATGAACTTTTTCTTTGCGTGACTTGCCATACCCATGGTTCGAAATACTATAATCGAACAGGGGCAATGTCAATGAAAAGGGCCGGGGCCGGAAATCAGGCTTTCCCCCTGCCTTTCAGGAGCTCGCTTAATTTCTCCGCGGAAAAGACCGGTTCAAAGCAGGTTGTGCCCGCGCAGGGAATGATGAGGTTTTCGCCTGCATCGCCGTACACAACACATGTATACGGATGATAGGAGAAAATGGCGGCATCCGCAATCGGTGATCCTGCTGTGGCGCGGACATCAAGCTTGACCATCCGATAAAAGGCGTCGAGGGCGCAGAAAAAATAACCTCCATGCATCGCCATGAAGGATGCATCCGATAAGAAAACCTTCAGGGAATCCTCAGCGTACATGAGATACCTGTCGTCACCGGACATCGCCGCAAGCTTGAGGAGCACGATTATCGAAAGAGCGTTGGCGGATGGCCTCGGTATGTCCTCGATACCCTTGAGACGCAGTCCTATGACTTCTTCCTGAGTGTCGAAAAATCCGGCTCCGGCATTGTCCCAAAACCGTTCTATGCACCTGTCCATGAGACTTCCCGCCTCGGCAAGACAGGTCCTGTCCCCCGTTGCCTCGTAAACGGCGAGGAGGGCATCGCCGAAATAGACATAATCTTCGAGAAGGGCCTTCACACCTTCCGAGTGATGGAGTTCTCCGTCATGGAGGTTCACATCGCGGACCCTCTTCACGCCCGCAACGGCCCTCTCGAGTACCGTTCTGTCACCGGTTGCCCTGTAGGCCCTGCAATAGGCCGATATCATCATCCCGTTCAGGGAGGTATAAAGAGCTGTGTCGATAAAAGGTTTCTGTCTCTTTTCGCGCTCGGCCAGAAGTTTTTCTTTTCCGGCCGCTATGATTTCGGAAACCTTCGCCGCGTCCATGCCTGTTTTCGCGGTTGTTTCCTCGAGCGTTTCACAGACGGACAATACGACCTTATTAGGATTGTGATGCACCGCGTTGCGAGGATTGAAAAGGTGGGCCGACAACAGGCGGTACTCGTCATCGCTTAAGACCCGTCTGAGATCTTCCCGGGTCCAGGTGAAATACCCCCCTTCGTCATCGGGTGTCACATCGGCATCCATGCTTGCATAGAAACCGCCGAGGGGATCGGAAAGTTCCTTGTTGACAAAGGTGATGATGCCCCGAGCCACGTCCATCAACCGGGAATCGCCGAAAATATTGTAGGCGTCGCAATAATTCCTGAGAAGCCAGGCATTGTCGTCGGCCATCTTTTCGAAGTGAGGCACACGCCATGCGTCATCCGTCGAATAACGATGAAAACCGCCGCCTATCTGATCGTGAAAACCACCTCTGGACATGGCGGTCAAGGTCTTCTCCAGCATGACAGCAAGGTTTTTATCTCCGCTGAAAAAATACCTTCCCAGGAGAAATTCCATGGCGCCCGACATGGGGAATTTCGGGGCGGTGCCGAATCCGCCATGCACTTTGTCCATGGAGGCCAGCATCTTTCCAGCGGCCTCATCAACGGCCCCATCCGACAGAGACCCTGGTGACGTCCCGTCCTGTCTGATGGCACCAAGGAAAAGCGTGCCCTGCTCTTCTATTTCGCTCCTCTTTTCCTTGAAATACCGGCTCATCGCCAGAAGGACCGTCCCAAAAGCGGGCATACCGCGACTGTCAACGGGCGGGAAATATGTACCTCCAAAAAACGGCTTCCTATCGGGCGTCAAAAAGACGGACAGCGGCCATCCTCCCCCCTGCCCCATTGCGGCCACGGCCCTCTGGTAACGGCGGTCGATGTCGGGCCGCTCGTCGCGATCGAGCTTAATGGATATGAAATGCTCGTTGAGGATCGCCGCCACCTCGTCATCCTCAAAGCTCTCCTTTGCCATGACGTGACACCAGTGGCACCAGATGGCACCGGAACTCAGGAAGACCGGCTTGTTTTCCCGCGCAGCCTTATCGAATGCCTCGTCCGACCAGGAATGCCAATCTATCCTCTGATTCGCGGCATGCTTAAGATATGCCGACTTTTCCCGTCCCAGCCTGTTCATTCTGTCCTCCCTCATTAAACGGCTCAGGTGCCGCGATCAAGTAATATCAGCATGAAACTCCACGGTGTCAACGACATGGTCAGGCATCGTGGGGCCGGAGTCTTTCAAACAGTTCCGGATCTTCTCTATCCTCGCCTGTGCGCTTTTCGCAGGACATAACCGACCAATAACAACGGGAGCTAATAAGTCAGATCGCGAAATCCGGCAGGTTTCTAGTGTAGTTCGGGTTCTGCGTCAGACAGACGGCCTGCGCGGTGTCCTCGATTGGCTGGATGATTCGATGGAAGCCCGGCAACCGGATGACGGCAGCTACTCCTCTTGCTTGTAAGAACACAGCGGTTCTTCTTCGAGATAGCTCCCGGTCGATTCAAAGGCGCGGGCACGGCAACCCCCGCAGATGCTGATATAACGGCATCCTCCGCATTTACCCTTATAGGATTGAAGGTCACGGAGGCGGCGAAAGACATCTGAATCTTCCCAGACTTTTTTCACACCATCTTCCCGCACGTCACCCGAATCTGCTTCCAGGTAACCGCAGGGCTGGGCCGTGCCGCGGTGGGAGATGAACATGAAGCTCTTTCCCGCGAGGCATCCCGCGCTTTTGGGCGTATCGCCGCCCTCTTTGACGATGCGGTAATAGTGCGGGGCGCAGGTCACCTTCATTTCCAGTTCGTTCATTCTTTCGATGTCATGGAGCCGGTGCAGCACGTCCTCATATTCCTTAGCCGAAAGCTCCTTCCCCTTGAGACCGGTGCCTCTGCCTACGGGCACCAGGAGAAAAACATGCCAGGCCACAGCGCCAAGAAACATCGTCAATTTATAAATATCCTTGAGATCCCCGACATTGAGTGTTGTCACCGTCGTGTTTATCTGAAACGGCAGATCGGTCTCCCTTAGTATCCGGGACGCCCGGATCACAGCGTCGAAGGAGCCATCCACACCACGGAAGCTGTCATGACTCTGTCTGTCTTTTCCGTCCAGACTCAGACTCACCCGCCTGATGCCCGAGGACTTAAGGTTTTGCGCCGCCAGCGGATCGAGGAGGGTACCGTTTAGGGCAATCACCATCCTGAGACCCTTTCTGTCACCATACTCGATGATCTCGAAGATATCGGGCCTCATCAGCGGTTCACCGCCCGTCACGATGACCGTGGGCTCGGAAAAGGAGACGATGTCATCGATAATCCTTCTGCATTCTTCGGTGGAAAGCTCCCCTTCGTGGGGGCCCGAAGCGGCGGATGCACGGCAATGGATACACGCGAGATTGCAGTTTCGCGTCACTTCCCAGGCGATCATTCTCAGAGGGTATGTTCTTTCGCCCATGTACCGATCTCTTTTGCGAAATAGGTGATGACAATATCCGCCCCGGCGCGCCGAATGCTTGTTGTTGATTCTATTACGGCCCGCTTGAGGTCAAGCCAGCCCTTTTCAGCCGCGAGCTTTATCATCGCATATTCACCACTTACGCTGTACGCCGCAAGGGGCATGTTGAATTCTGTTCTGGCCTGTTTCAGAACATCGAGGTAGAAAAGCGCCGGTTTCACCATGATTATGTCCGCTCCCTCTTCGATATCCAGGGCGATCTCCCTCATGGCCTCGCGTCCGTTGGGCGGGTCCATCTGGTAAGATCTGCGGTCGCCAAATTGCGGCGCCGACTCGGCGGCCTCCCGAAAAGGGCCGTACAGGGAGGATGCATACTTGGCTGCATAGGCCATGACGGGGATGTTGTAATCACCGTGGAGGTCGAGTATCTCCCTGATGGCACGAACCCTGCCGTCCATCATGTCTGAGGGGGCAACCATGTCGGCACCGGCCATGACGTGACTGAGCGCACTCTTCGCCAAAAGTTTCAAAGTTTCGTCATTATCGACGTAACCGTCCCTGACGATGCCGCAGTGTCCATGGTCCGTATACTCGCACATGCAGACATCGGTAACAACAAGGATATCATCTCCGAAGCGACCCTTGATGGCTCGCACCGCCTGCTGGACCACGCCGTTCCTGTCGTAGGCTCCGCTCCCCGTGGCGTCCTTTTTTTCCGGGATTCCGAATAGGAGTATGGCCGATACACCCGCCCCGAGCACATCGTCGATCTCCCCGAGGACCCCGTCGACGGAGAACTGACTTATGCCCGGCATGGCATCGATGGGCACCTCACGTTCACTCATTTCCTTGACGAATACAGGATAAATGAGGCAGTCCGCCGAAATGGATGTTTCGCGCATCATGCCTCTCAACTTTTCGTTCTGCCTCAGCCTTCTCGGCCGGTAAGTCGGATAACGCATCGGGCCTCCTCGGTCACGAAAGATGCACAACTAAAAAGTCTCTTCTCGCTCTGGCCTCTAGTCCCTGATCCCTGCATCTTTTATTTCTTCTTCTGTGAGATAACACTGAGGGTCGTGCGCCCAGAGGTCGCCCGTTGCCGCTTCGGCACGGACGCGAAAGTTCCCGGCACAGACGTCAAGCCATCTGCATGCTGCACATCTGCCGTGCACATACTTTTTCTTTTCCTTCAGCCTGGCCATGACCGGGTCCGACAGGTCCGTCCATATGGCGCTGAAGGGCCGCTCGCGAACATTGCCAAAATCGTAATGTCTCCAGAACTGGTCCGCGTGGACGTTTCCCTTTTCATCGATACAGCCAATACCCACACCGGAAGAGTTTCCCTCGTTCATCCTGAGCAGTTCCAGTACCTCCGCGGCCCTTTTCGGGTCCTCCTTCAAAAGCCTCAGGTACAGATAGGGACCATCGGCATGGTTGTCTACAGTGAGCACCTCCACCGACCTGCCCCGGTCGAAAAGCATCCGTGTCCTGTCCATGATAAGATCCACTACACGGCGGGTCTCCTCGTGGGAAAGGTCCTCCTCCATAAGCTTCGAGCCTCTTCCCGCATAGACAAGGTGATAAAAGCAGACGCGCTGTATATTCTCTTCTTCAATGAGGTCGAAGATCTTCGGAACCTCATCGATATTCCTTTTATTTATGGTGAACCTCAGTCCTACTTTGATACCCGCTTCTCTGGCATTCCTGATACCCTCTATCGCCTTGCCGAAAGCACCTTCGACGCCGCGGAAGGCGTCGTTGACACGGCTTAAGCCGTCAAGACTGACACCGATGTAAGAAAGGGAAAACTGTGAGAATATCCGCGCCTTTTCGCGGGTGATGAGCGTCCCGTTTGTCGAAATGACCGCTCTAATTCCCTTCCTCACAGCATAGTCGATGAGTTCGGGCAGGTCCTCCCGGAGGACCGGTTCACCGCCGGAGAAGAGAATCACCGGGACACCGAACCGTGCCAGATCGTCGATGAGCGCCTTGCCTTCACCTGTTGACAATTCGTCGCCTCTATAATCTTCACCTTCAGCAAAGGCATAGCAGTGAACGCAGTGAAGGTTGCATCGCCTGGTTGTATTCCATACAACGACGGGTTTCTTGTCCTTCGAGAATTGCAGGAGATGGGACGGCAGCCGCGACGATTCCCTGCCGTATCTCAACGGATCGGAGGCCTCGACGGCGCCGCAATATAGTTTCGATATACCAATCATAGTGTTCTTATTTTGAGCTGAAAACCGAAAAAAGTCAACGGCCTTGTCCCCTGCCCCGGCCCCGCTAGTTGTTGAAAAACACGAATTTGTATGATATGCTGGTGGCTGTTCGGGGCGTGGCGCAGCATGGTTTAGCGCGCTTGCCTTGGGAGCAAGAGGTCGCTGGTTCAAATCCAGTCGCCCCGACCATAAAGACGCTTTCGCAGTTCGGGTGCCGTCTCAGGCTTGACACGTCACCCCTCAACCCACTCATGTTATCTTCTTATCTTTTAACCTGAAACTCTGAATTTCTAAACCGCCTCTCTAGTCTATCCAGCGGACGAAGTTTTCGAGGCTGTCCCTGGGAGATGTGAATTCGTTGATCGGACTCGTCGGGTCGGCGTAGCCAAGGGCTGCACCAATGACGACGTCTTTGTTATCGGGGATGTTGAGTATCTCCTTTATGTCGTCTTCGTATGCATTGATAAGGCCTATGGGGCACGTGGAAAGGCCGAAATCATGTGCTATAAGGACAAAATATCCCAGGGCGATCCCAATGTCCACAAGGCGTGCCTCCGAGAAAGCATTGTCCAGGCAAAAGATGGTGGCTGCAGGGGCGCCGTAAAAATTACAGCTTCCCTCATTTACGAAACGGTTGAATTCCTGTCCCATTTTTTCCAGATAGGGATTCATCAATATGAATGACTCGGCCCCTCTTTTATGGAATTCCGCTGAAAGCGGCTTCACGTTTCCCGGACTGCACGAGATCTGTTTTTCGCGATAGAGTTTCACCAAGCGCCGACTCAGTCTTTCCTTTTCCTCTCCCATGACAACAATGAATTCCCAAGGCTGGAGGTTGATGGCTGATGGAGCGCGGATGACAAGATTGAATATCTCTTCTATTCGCTGTCTTGAAACCGGGTCCGATTTGAAGGCCCGGATGCTTTTCCTTATTTTGACGGCTTCGAGTAAATCCATGGAATTGACTCCCCCTTTGATTATAGACGCCGGGAAACGCGTCAGACTGCGAATTCGATCCAACTCCTGGACGCGGTCAATATTTCCCGATAAACTATCCTTCCATACTCATTAACGAGAATGCTGTCCACCAAATCCTTGACCACCTTCTCCGCCAGCCATTCGGGCAGCCCCGACATCACATGCACGACCAGAAAGGCGCGGGTGGTCTCACTTTCGATCCGGTCCTTGTTCGATGGTTTCCACAACCACCTGCGAGTAAGAGCATCCTTATCGTCCTTGTAGATCACCTCACCCTTCTCTACAGTCTCCTGCTCACCCATGTCCATGGGAACAAAAGTCTCCGTTCCGTCCGCAAACGTGAGGTGAATGTCGCCATCAATCCCGTTTATTGCGTGCCCGCCAATGGGAACAAGATACTTGAGTGCAATGCAATTATAAAGATCAATGATGGGATTGAAGCGCGGGAACGGCCCCCCTTTGAGGGCACGCCTGACGAGAGACTCTATGGAACTTGGATACTTCGTTGGGGCTATGCCTATTTTTTTGAAGGCTTCGCGCCATGCCTTTATGTTTGGGTGGTCCTGCGGGCGTTCAAATGAAAAATGGACCATCAGATCGTCTACAACGTCTTCCAGTCCATCTTCGCCGTACCTTATATTATCAATCTCACAAACAACCACACCGACCTGCAAAGCAGGAAAAAGGCTAAATAGCCCTTCATCGATGGCAAAGACCATTATATTTTCTTAGACGCTACGCCAATGCGGGCAATGGCCCGAAGAAGTGCCATTTCATACAGACGGTATTCCGTATGATCATACGACATCGTCTTCAGCAAGGACTCTGCACGTTCCATCGCCTTCTTCGCCCTTTCAACATCTATTTCTTTCGCGGTCTCAGCAGTATCCATAAGCAACGTCACCTTGTCATCAACAACCTCGGCGAATCCGCCGCTCGATGCAAGATAAGTCGTCTCTCCGTTCTTCCTGTATCTGATCTCTCCGATTCGCAGCGCCGTGAGGAACTGGGTGTGACCCGGCATAATCCCGAATTCACCGTCAGCACCTGTGGCCTCCACAAGATCGACTTCATCCTTGACAACTGTTTTCTCAGGGGTAATTATCTCAAGGTTGAGCATAACGTTTACTATTCTCCCATGAACTGTTTAGCTTTTTCAACGGCCTCTTCGATAGTGCCCACCATAAAGAATGCCTGTTCCGGAAGCTCGTCGTGTTTTCCTTCAACGATCTCTTTGAATCCCTTGATCGTATCTTTCAGGGCAACATAACGGCCTGCCTGACCGGTGAAGACCTCTGCAACAAAGAACGGCTGAGACAGAAATCTCTGGATCTTTCTTGCTCTGGCGACGGTCAGTTTGTCATCCTCCGAGAGTTCGTCCATACCAAGGATGGCGATGATATCCTGGAGTTCCTTGTATTTCTGAAGGACCGCCTGCACATTCCTTGCGACCTGGTAATGCTCCTCTCCGACAATCTGAGGATCAAGGATACGGCTGGTGGAGTCGAGGGGGTCAACAGCCGGATATATGCCGAGTTCTGAAATCTGGCGCGAAAGAACCGTCGTGGCGTCGAGGTGTGCGAATGTTGTCGCCGGTGCGGGGTCCGTCAAGTCGTCAGCAGGGACGTAGATAGCCTGGACCGACGTGATGGAGCCCTTCAATGTCGATGTGATACGCTCTTCAAGCTCACCAAGGTCCGTGGCAAGGGTCGGCTGATAACCGACGGCGGAGGGCATCCGGCCGAGCTGCGCGGAAACCTCTGCATTTGCCTGGGTAAAACGGAAGATATTATCTATGAAGAGAAGGACGTCCTGGCCTTCTTCGTCGCGGAAGTATTCAGCCGCCGTCAAAGCGGTAAGACCGATTCTGGCGCGGGCTCCCGGGACCTCCGTCATCTGTCCGTATATGAGGGCACACTTGTCGAGAACTCCGGAGCCTTTCATCTCCAGCCAGAGGTCGTTGCCTTCCCTTGTGCGCTCACCGACACCGCCGAACACGGATATACCACCGTGGTGCTGGGCGATGTTGTGGATCATCTCCATGATAACAACGGTCTTGCCGACACCGGCGCCGCCGAAGAGTCCTACCTTTCCGCCTTTCGGATAAGGTTCAAGAAGGTCGATAACCTTGACACCCGTTTCGAGAAGTTCGATCTTGGTGTTCTGCATCGTCAGCAAAGGAGCCGGTCGGTGGATAGGGTAGGTCATGGCTGTCTTGACATCACCCTGATTATCAACTGGATCACCAATGACGTTAAGCACCCTGCCCAGGATTTCCTTGCCTACGGGAATAGAAATCTGTCCTCCCTTATAGGCCGCTTCCTGGCCGCGAACAAGACCGTCGGTCGTGTTCATGGCGATACACCTGACCGTATTGTCGCCCACGTGCTGGGCAACCTCAAGGACCAGGTTTTCGAGTTTATCGTTTATCGAAGGGTTCGTGACAAAAATCGCCCCGTTTATTGGTGGAAGCTGATCAGGTGGAAACCTGAAATCTACAACCGTTCCAATGACCTGCACTACCTTACCTTTGACCTCCACGCTGCTCATCTATCTTCCTCCTTAGATTATGTTCCTCTCAATGCTTCAGCGCCACCAACGATGTCCAGCATCTCGTTGGTTATACCTTCCTGTCTTCTCTTGTTGTAAACAAGGGTGAGGTATCGTACCATTTCACCGCAGTTGTTCGTCGCATTCTCCATGGCGCTCATCCGGGCCGCGTGCTCCGATGTCTGGGACTCGATCAGGGAATAGTATAGCTTCGTGCTGATGTAACGGGGAATGAGCGATTCCACTATCTGTATACGTTCAGGTTCACATATGTAGTCGACGTACTCAGCTTCCTCAGGGGTTTTGATAGGAATGAATTCCTCGAAAACAACTTCCTGTCTCACCGCCGAAGCGAAATACGTATATGAAAGATATATCTTGTCAAATTCCCCTGACAGATACAAGCCGATAAGCTCTTCAGCGACGGTATCAACAAGATCCTGGTCAACCTTCTTGATGTCAACCCAGTCTTTAACGATATCTGCTTTTCTCTTCCCCAGATAATCGCGAATCTTCCGTCCGAATACGTACATCCCGACCCTTTCATACGTGTCGCGGTTCTGTCTGGCAAAGTTTTCCGCGGTTAAGGCCACGTTGACATTGAACCCGCCGCAAAGACCCCTGTCAGACCCGATGGAAACGATAAGGACCTTCTTCACTTCTTCTCTCGCGGCAAGAAGGGGATGGGCATCTTCGGGCATGTTCTTCACGACCCGTCCCGTCAACTCTTCCATCTTTAACGCGTATTCCTTGATCTTTTCAAGCTCTGTCTGTGCGCGCCTCAGTTTCGAGGCGGAGACCATCTTCATCGTCCTCGTGATGGTCTGCGTACTGTTCACACTGCCTATCTTTCTCTTGATATCTCTTAACGTAGCCACTGAAAGCTCCCTTAGTAGGTAAACCCATCTCTGAATTCGCCGAGCGCCTTTGTAAGCTTGTCTTCGATCGACGCATCGATGGCCTTTTTATCTCCGATTTCCTTCAGTACGCCTGCATGCTTCGAATCCATGAAGCGCATTAATTCCTGCTCATATTTTTTGAGGGCGCTTTCAGGGTAGGTATCGATAAATCCATTGGCCGCGGCATAGAGAAGTACGACCTGTTTTTCTATGGGGATCGGAACATACTGTCCCTGTTTGAAAAGCTCGGTCAACCTCGAACCACGGGCAAGCAATGCCTGCGTCGCCTTGTCGAGGTCGCTGCCGAACTTGGCGAAGGCGGCCATTTCGCGGTACTGCGCCATTTCCAGTCTCAGTCTGCCTGCGACCTGTTTCATTGCCTTGATCTGGGCATTGCCGCCGACCCTGGATACTGAAATACCGACGTTGATAGCCGGCCTGACACCTGCATAAAACAATTCCGGTTCCAGATATATCTGGCCGTCCGTGATGGAGATGACGTTTGTCGGGATGTATGCCGAAACGTCACCGGCCTGAGTCTCGATGATGGGAAGGGCGGTCAGCGAGCCTCCACCATGGGCATCGTCCCATTTAGCCGACCTTTCGAGAAGCCTTGAATGGAGGTAGAAAATATCTCCGGGATACGCTTCACGTCCCGGCGGCCTTCTGAGGAGCAAGGCAAGCTGGCGGTATGCGACAGCGTGTTTTGAAAGATCATCGTACACGATGAGTGCATGTTTTCCGTTGTCCCGGAAGTATTCACCCATCGAGGTACCGGCGAAGGGAGCGAGAAACTGCAACGGGGCCGAGTCGCTGGCGGTTGCCGCGACGACCGTCGTGTATTCCATCGCGCCGTATTCCGTCAGAAGGTCGACAATCCTTGCCACCGAGAACCTCTTCTGGCCGATTGCAACATATATACAGAAAACATCTTTACCTTTCTGGTTGATGATCGTGTCGAGAGCGACGATCGTTTTTCCGGTACCCCTGTCGCCGATGATCAACTCCCTCTGGCCTCTGCCGATGGGTATCAGGGCATCGATCATCTTGATGCCCGTCTGCATCGGCTCTTTGACAGGCTGACGCACGACGACACCAGGTGCCATCTGCTCGACGGCGCGGAACTCTTTCGCTTCGATGGGACCTTTGCCGTCTATGGGATTTCCGAGGGCGTCGACAACTCTGCCGACGAGGGCCTCACCGACAGGTACCTGCGCGATCTTTCCCGTCCTTTTTGCCAGGTCGCCCTCTTTTATTTTGTAGTCCTCGCCAAAGATGACGGCGCCAATGTTGTCCTCTTCAAGGTTCTGCACCATGCCGATAATACCGTGAGGCAGCTCAAGGAGCTCGCCGGCCATGGCGTTCTCAAGCCCGTAGATCCTTGCAATACCATCGCCCACTGTCATGATGACACCAGTCTCCTGAAGGTCTATCTCCTTCTCGAAGCCCGATATCTTCTGCTCTATAATTCTGCTTATTTCGTCGGCCCTGATCTCCATAGACACTACTCCTTCAGTATATTTTCCTGCAACGTGTGCAGCTGTCTTTTCACGCTTCCGTCTATAATCGTCCCCTTGATGGCTACCTTGACCCCGCCGATAAGGCTTCTGTCTTCCTGCACTGTCAGAATGACCTGTTTCTCAAGCTTTGCCCCGAGCTCTTTCTCTATTCTTGCCTTCGCGGCATCATCGATGGGGAATGCTGTCCAAAGGGTACCTTTTACCCTGCCTTCCTTTTCGTCAACAAGATCGTTGTAAACATCCCTGATAAGCGACAAATACCCGAGCCTGTTCTTTTCAAGAAGCATCGTGAACATGCTTGCAAGAGGCGAAGAAACGGCAAGTGCTCTCAGGACGTCGCTGAGCACTTCCCTCCGCTTTTCGACCTCCACGAGAGGAAGAATAATGGCCCTTCTCAGCCGCTCTTCCTTATCGAAAATACCAAGGACGCCTTCGATCTCAGACTGGTATTCCTTGTACTTTCCATTCTTTTCACCGACATTGAACAGACCTTTTGCATATCTCTTGGCAATGGATTGGCTTATCAATTCATGCTCCTCAATTTTACGATGAACTCTTCGACCAGTTTGTCGTGATCCGACTGGGTGATCTTCTCGGCGATCAGCTTCTCAGCCTGGCCGACGGTAAGACGGGAAATCTCTTCCTTGATCCTTCGGGCCACCTCTTTACTCTCCTGTTCGGCGGTAAGGCGAGCCTGTTCTCTTATTCTCGCCGCGAAGATCATGGCTTCGTCTATGATCTTTTTCTTTTCTGTCTCGGCTTCCTGCAAGGTCTCTTTCTTGAAGACTTCAATCTCGCCGTCCAGCCGGTCCATTCTCTCCTGGTACTGGGCCCGTAAGGCTTCGGCCTCTTTCAAGGCCTTCTGCGTTTCTTCGAGCTGGGTTTTGATAGTCTGGTGGCGCTTTGCGAGGTAGCTTTTCAGGGGTTTCCCGACAAAATAGATGAGAAGACCCACAAGAACTGCAAAATTGAAGAACTTGAAAACGAAACTCCAAATTGACTCGCCGCCAGCTGCCATCAGATACTCCTTTGCAGAATCTTTTGCGCCGCTTCCGATGAAAGTTTGCTAACATCGGCTTTCAGCGCGTCATAGACCTTCCTGCCTTCCATTTCTATTTCACTTTTGATCCTGGCAAGCTCTTCGGCCAGCTCGCTTCTCGCTTTTTCGATCACGTGCACGGCTTCTTTGTTTGCTTCCGAGAGGATGGCGTCTTTGCTGCCGATGATGGGCTTTCTCTTCTCAAGAGATGTGGACTCGTAGGATTTTCCAAGGTCCACCGTCTCCACTTTTGCCCGTTCAACACCATCCGTCAAGCCCTGAATCGCTTTCCGGCGCTTGTCCAGCGCCTTGAGAACCGGCTTGAAAAGAAGGAAATTGAGGATAAAAAGAAGGATCAGGAAGTGAACAAACTGGTACAAAATGGTCACATCGAAGTTAATCATAGGGAATTCCTAATTAGATTGGCATTTAACTATCCGTAGGTTTTTAACACAATTCCCGAAGGCATTTCAATTATTTTGTTACATATTTTCAAGAAATGTTGCCTGCAGGGGATTTAAGCGTGATAAGGGCCGTTATTTCAACCCGTTATCAATTCGGACAGACGCTCCAGGTCCTCGCGCGAGTAGAACTCAATGATAATCTTGCCGCGATTCTTTCTCAGCGTGATGTTTACCTTGGTCTGCAGGGCCTTCACCAGCGCCTCCTCAAGGAATGACACACCGGGCTCCCTGGGATCGGCCTTCTTCCTGACCTGTCTCTCCAACTCACGGACTGACGTACCCTCCCGAAGGACCCTTTCGACGAACCTTTTTTGCTCTCTTTCGTTCTTCAAGGAAAGGATGACACGTCCATGACCCTGGGTAAGTTTTCCATCCGTCATGAGTTCCCTCACCCAGTCGGGCAATTTCAGCAGGCGGAGGCAGTTCGTGACGGAGCTGCGATCCACCCCCATCTTCCTGGCAACCTCTTCATGGGTGTAGGCAAACTCTTCGACAAAGCGCTCATAGACCGCAGCAATCTCCAGGGGGTTCAAATCCTCTCTCTGAAGGTTTTCCATGAGGGCTATCTCCAGGGCCTCCTTATCGTCAACATCCCGCACCATAGCCGGGACTTCCCTGAGACCTGCAAGAATAGCGGCACGGTAGCGCCGCTCCCCGGCGATGATTTCATATACCTTCTCCTTCCGTTTCAGAATGATCGGTTGGAGAAGCCCTTTTTCACCGATAGAAGCAGCCAGTTCATCGATCCCTTTTTCATTCATCCGAACGCGTGGCTGGGCCGGGTTCGGCACGATCTGATCGATGGCGATGAGCCGTGTCGATCCCTTTTCCTCGATGTCCTTGAGTATGGCGGAGAGTCCTCTTCCCAGCGGGTCTTTCTTCACGCCTCGCTCCTTTTTTCCAGAATCTCCGAGGCCAGCCTGAGATAACTCTCGGCGCCCCGTGAGCTTATATCATAAAGGAGCGCCGGCTTGCCATGACTTGGCGATTCGCTGAGTTTCACATTCCTCGGGATGACGGTCTTGAAAACCGTATCGTTGAAACATTTGGTCACCTCTTCCCAGACTCTGAAAGAGAGGTTATTCCTCCGGTCGAACATGGTGAGCAATATCCCGAGCACTTCGAGGCCGGGATTGAGCTTTCTCTGAATGATAGATATAGTCCGAAGAAGCATGGCAAGCCCCTCTAAGGCAAAATATTCGCATTGAAGAGGTATAATGACGCAGTCCGAAGCGGCGAGGGAATTGATGGTCAAAAGCCCCAGTGAAGGCGGACAGTCAATGAATACGTACTTATAGGTGTCCCCCAGCTCTTCTATGGCTTTTTTGAGAGCATATTCCCGTTCGCTTGCATCCAGGAGTTCAATCTCGGCACCAATGAGGTCGGGGTGAGCGGGAACGATATCGAGATAGGGAATGGCGGTTTGCCGTATCACTTCATTTATGCTGTTCTCGCCTACAAGCACGCGATAAATGTTGCCGGCCACATTGCTGTAGGAAATCCCGAACCCCGAGGTCGTGTTGCATTGGGAGTCCATGTCGATGATGAGGCTCTTGTGTTCGGATACAGCAATGGATGCCGAGAGGTTGACCGCTGTGGTCGTTTTGCCAACCCCGCCCTTCTGGTTCGCGATGGAAATTACCATGACAGTTTCATTACCATAACACATTACCGAGCACTAGGAAATTTTTTTGTATATGAGAAGCCGGTAGTCCTTCGCAACACCGGGCAATGAATAGGAAAGGGTGTTTTCGAGCAGATAGCCCCGCGCTTTCTTACCTTCCTCCCGTCCTCCCTTGGTGATAAAGACGAGCCCTCCCGGGGCGAGATGCCTGTCGGCGGCTGTCAGGATCGCTTCGGTTGTCCCGTATGCCTTCGCAACGAGACCATCCGCGTTGAGAGGGTCTATCACCTCTATCCTTCCCTCGAGAGGCAGGAGGTTGCGAAGGTCAAGTGTGCGCCGGACATGACGCTGAAACTGGATTTTTTTGAGATTGCTGTCCACGGAATGCACCACGACGGCCTCGTTGAGGACCGCGAGGGGAACGGCAAGGATGCCGGACCCCGAACCGACGTCCACAAGACGGTGCCGGTCCCCGACAAAGGTATGGAGAAAGAACGAGTCCGCGAGCAATTCCCTGCAGACCCGGGCAATGTCCTTGAGGCCCACGAGGTTCATCTTCCGGTTCCAGCGGTCGAGTTCTACCAGAAAACGCAGAATCCGCATCAAACCCGCCTCTTCCATGGGTATCTCAAAGTACTCCAGAGTCTGCCTTATCAATCGTTCCAGGTCCACGCGTTAAAGAATAGCATAATTTTTTTTCTTCTGTTATACTAAGCCCATGCGAAAATTTGTCTTGCTTTTAATTGCCTGTTTTATGCTGGTTTCATGTTCGTCAAAGGCACCGAAAAAAACCGAAAACCCCGTCGATCTTTACGTTGCCGGCGTCAACCTCATGAACACCAAGAAGTACGATAAGGCCATCGAAAAATTCAACGCGATCCGCGAACAATATCCCTTCGATCCCATGGCCCTCGTCGCCGCCATCAAACTCGGTGACACGTACTTCCTCAAGAAAGACTACGTCCTCGCAGCCGGCACCTACGAAGACTATTTCAAGGCGCATCCCGACGAAGAGAATATCCCCTATGTGCTTTTCCGCCTCGGAGAATGCTACGAAAAGCTCTCACCAAGCGTCGACCGGGACCAGGCCAATACGATTAAGGGCATCGAAAGGATCACCTACCTCAAGAACCGCTACCCCACGAACTCCTATGCCAGGGAATCCGAGACCAGGTTGAAGGGATTCATACAGAAGCTTGCCGACCGCGAGTTCTATGTCGGGGAGTTCTATGTTAAAACGGCCCAGTACAATGCGGCCATCATCAGGCTCGAAGATATGCTCAAGCGCTATCCCGATTCAAAGAACACCGACAAAGCGCTGTTCTACCTTACCACCGCTCACCGGGAACTGGGCAATCAGGCCAAAAGCGACCAATATCTCGACAGGTTGCGCAAGGATTACCCGAAAAGCATTTACGCCCGGGCGACCGTGAGGGAGCGCAAGACACTCAAGATGATACAGGCGGAGCAGAAAAAACCCGGCCCGGCTGCGCAAACATCGATGCAAACGAAACCGAAAGAAACCCCTTCAGGAGGAGGGCTTGCGGCGGTGGAGACGGGCACGCTGATAGGGGCCGTCTCAGGGCCTGTGATGGCGCAAACACCAACCCAGACGCCCCAATACACCGAAAAGAAAAAAAAGGAGATCGATTTAAGACCTCCGGAGGCGACTCCGGCAGCTGCTCCGGTACAGACGACTCAGGCAGTGCCTAAATCTCAGGGGTCCCAGCCTGTGAACGTCGCCTCGGTACCGCCGGCGACAGGGGGACAGACAGAAAAACCATCCGGGGAAAAGGCGGACAAAGCCAGGACACCCGATAAAGGGGGATTGGCCTTCCTGGACCAGAAAAAACCTATAGATATCGTTTCCGACACGATGGAGGGCTTCGACAAGGAAAAATATGTCTTCTTCAAGGGCAGCGTTGTGGCAAAACAGGATGACCTCTATATCTACTCGGACACAATGGAAGCTTTCATGAGCACCGATACGAACGAGATCGAAAAGGCAAACGCAAAGGGCAACGTCAGGATCATCAAACAAAACAGGACGGCCACCTGCAAAGAGGCCTTCTTCGACAACGTCAAAGGTGAGATCCTCCTCAAAGGTAATGCCGTTGTCACCTCGGGTAAGGACAGGGTAGAAGGCGACGTAGTCACGTATTACGTTAACGAGGACCGGGCCGTCGTCACCGCCGAAAAGAGCAAGAAAGCCAAAGTTACCATCTATCCGCAACAAAACTAAAGGCGTTTCCAGGGTTCAATAAAAGAATAGGTCCAATAGGACTTATATGACCTATTGGACCTATTCCGGTTTTTCTGACCTGAAAGATTCTTTGCTTTGAAACTATCTTCTATTTCCCTTGCAGAAAAGGAATCGGATCCGATTTTCTGTATACCAGGGCCTGGCACACGGCAATGGTATCATCACCGTCCTTGACCGTTATGTAATAGGATGCCGTCCTCTTCGTCTTATGTGTTTCCTTGGATTCCGCTGCCAGCAAGGATCCTTTCCGGGGCGGTTTCATATAGGTAATGTTCATATTGAGAGCGACGGAGACTCTGTCGTGGCTGTTCGACGAGATCTCGAATGCCTCGTCGATGAGCCCGAAAATGGCCCCGCCATGGGCGTTTCCGTAAATATTATCCATTTCCTCTGTATAGCGCATCTCACAGAGGGCATACCCTTCGTCGACATCCGCGAGGTGTATATCAAGGAGACGCGCAAAGGGTTCTTTTCCTACCTGATTGAAATAAGCGCTTCTTTTCCCATCGTCCATCCGCTACAGGACCTTTTTCAAGGCAGCGTCTACGTTGTTCTTTGGCTGGGCCCCGACAATGCGCTGTGATTCGGAGCCGCCCTTGAAAATGATCAACGTTGGAATGCCCCTTACCCCGTACTGTGCCGGTGTCTGGGGATTCTCATCGACGTTGAGCTTCATTATCTTGACCTTCCCTTCGTATTCCCCGGCGAGGGCATCGATGACCGGCCCCATTACCTGGCATGGTCCGCACCAGGTGGCCCAGAAATCGACGAGAACGGGAATACTGGAATCGAGAACCTCTGTTTTGAATTCACCGTCCGTCACTGCTTTAGCGTTGCTCATACAATCCTCCTTTCGATGTTGGGGCTTCGGTCCAACCCTAGTCGCCCGGCCGGCGGGCATGATTACCTATATTGTTAAGCCCTCGAGCGGCCGTTGTCAACACTATCATCCGTCAAGACATTCCCTCCATTCCTCCTCTGAGATACGGCGGATCCTCCCTGAGTCATTCATGTCCCTTACAAGCCCCGCCTCAATGTATGCCTCATCGGTATATCCTCGTTTTTCCCAGTATCCGGGCTGATAATGATCCATGAGTGTGATTCCGACCAGGCTCTTTGCCGATTTATAACCCCACAGATAAGGGACGAAGGCTCTTACGGGCCCGCCGTAATCCTCCTCAAGATATTCTCCGTCGAACTCATAGGCAAGTAATGTTCGCTCCTTCATCGCGGTCTCTACGGGAATCGATGTATCATAGATCTTCTTTATCGACCAGAATCTGACAAACGCCACAGACGGAAGCGCATTCACGGCCCTCATAATGTCGAGGAGTCTGACGCCTCCCCAGTTCCCCCGCACGGTAAAGCGGGTGACACTCGTGAGGCGGGCATCTGCAACCGTCTTGTGCATCGCGGCCAAATCAGACCATGTAAACACACGGGGGGTATCGCAAAGACCCCCCACCTCGATCTCCCAGCTATTCCGGTCCAGAACTCCGGGGTGTCCCTCTGCCCAGAATACAGGGGTCTTCATTTCTTTCAGTCGGCTCATGGCGACCTCCTGTCTCCAGATAATATAATAATCAATGTGAGGATGCCAAGAGAGGGGTCTTCCTTTGTTCCCTTTTTTCCCCGGTTGGTCTATACTGACACGGTCATGATAAAACTCACCGTGAAGAAGGACCGCAGTGGACCGGTCAGGGGGTTTCATCCCTGGGTTTTCTCGAAGGCCCTCACGTCCATACCGGAAGGCATCACGCCCGGTGATCCCGTCCAGTTGTATGACGAGTCCGGCTCGTTTATCGCCTCCGGTTATTTCAATTCCTACGGACAGATATCAGTGCGCCTGTGGGGCTACGATGAGACAGAGTCCGTCGGGACCGACTTTTTTATGAGGAGATTGGCGCGGGCCGGAGATATCCGCCGGCGCTACGTTGAAAATCCCGGTACCAACGCCTACCGCCTCGTCAACGGAGAAAGCGATTTTCTGCCGGGACTAATCGTCGACAAGTACGGGGAGTATCTGGTCGTCCAGTTCCACACCCGGGGCATGGAACACTGGAAAGAGCAGATTGTCGATTCCCTGGAAAAGACGATCCACCCCAAAGGAATCTACGAACGTTCAGATGTCCCGGTCAGGAATATTGAGATGCTCGGAGCCGTCAGGGGATTGTTGCGCGGGGAGGTCCCCGACATGATCGAAATAAAGGAACATGGCCTGAAATTTCTTGTTGACGTTAAGGAAGGTCAAAAGACAGGTTTCTTTCTCGATCAGCGTGACAAGCGCCAGGCATTCATGAAATACGCAAAAGACAGACATGTCCTCAATTGCTTTTCCTACACCGGCGGTTTTACAGTCTACGCCCTGGCGGGCGGAGCCAGCCGCACTGTCAGCGTTGACTCCTCCCGTCGTGCCCTGGACCTCGCCAGGGAGAATGTCCTTCTCAACGGGTTCGACCCTTCCCGCTGCGAATTTGTCTGCGATGACGCAAAAAAATACCTCAAAGACACGCCGGTGCGCTTTGAGGCGATCGTTCTGGACCCACCGGCATTTATAAAGGACCGCCGAAAAAGGCCTGAAGGCCTGGCCGGCTATCGGGCGGTCAATGAGATGGCGCTCAGGGTCCTGTCGCCCGAAGGAATCCTGCTGACCTGCTCCTGTTCGGCCCACCTGTCCCTCCATGATTTCCGCTTCCTGTTATCGGAAGCAGGGGCAAAGACAAGAAGGGCCCTCACCTTCCTGGAGGTTCATACCCACGGTATCGACCACCCCCAGCTGGTCCCCTTTACGGAAGGCGAATATCTGAAATGTTTCTTTCTTAAAGGTTGAGACAAAACGGCCCAGGGCATACGCCGTAGAACAACTTTTTTGGTCCTGCCCCGCATTCGCCCGTCTACAGGTTTACGCTTATCCCCTTCCCTGCCAGATATTCCTTTACCTGTTTTACCGTGAAGGTGCGGAAATGGAAGACGGAAGCAGCCAGGAGGACGCTTGCCCCACCTTGAACGACACCCTCATAGAAATGTTCGAGGGTCCCGGCGCCGCCGGA
>DIFE01000003.1:0-409 GCA_002418985.1 Deltaproteobacteria bacterium UBA5756 | reverse complement strand
CGTCACCGTCCATGCTTGTGGGGAGGATCACTCCGGCGCCAAGGGCCTGACACTGCTTCGCCCATTCCACGGCGTCTTTACCCACAGGCGTTGTTCCTCCGGCAACGACGAGCTCGAAACCGGAGGGCATTCCCTTGTTGCGCCGTGCGTCCACGGCTATAACGATCCTTTCCTTTCCGAATCTGTCGGATGCTTCCTTGACCAGGGCCGGGTTCCTGACGGCAGCNNATGGACACCTTGTCGGCCCCGGCCTTGAGAACAAGTTCGATGTCTTCAGCGCTGTTGATCCCGCCCCCGACGGTCAGGGGAATGGTAATTACCGACGATACCTCCTTGACCCATTCGAGGCGTGTCTTGCGATTCTCGACGGTGGCTGCAATGTCAAGCATGGCCAGTTCGTCGGCCCCTT
>DIFE01000151.1 GCA_002418985.1 Deltaproteobacteria bacterium UBA5756 | reverse complement strand
TTTGATGGTGGATTGGGGGGTAATGCGGCCGCAGCGATTTTTCAATTCTTGCAATCCTTGTATCCGTATCCTAGAATGTCGGTACAGGACAACCTAAGACAGGGGGCGTTATCATGGAAGGTACCGGAACGACGAAGTCGCGAACGTTTCACTGGGCGTGGATCATCTTGGCCGTATGTTTCGTAAACCTTTTCATCAATTACGGCATACGCCTGGGCTACGGTGTTATTCTGCCGGAGATGATACGGAACATGGGGATCACGAGGAAAGAAGGCGGAGAGATCTTCAATGCCTATTTCTATGCGTACATCGTTTTTTCGCCTTTTGTAGGGTATTTTACCGACCGCCTGGGGGCCCGGGTTGTAATCCCGGTTTTCGGAGTGGTCCTGGGGGCGGGAACTTTCTTTATGGGAATGGCCCAGGGATTCTGGCAGGCGGCCCTCACATTCTGTTTCGTCGGCATCGGGGCGGCCGCAATGTGGACACCGATCATCACCCTGGTGCAGAGATGGTTTGCCGTCAACAAAAGAGGGATGGCCCTCGGCATACTTTCGGCAGGGTTCGGTCTCGGCTTTGCATCGATGGGGCGACTCTACCCCATCATCGTCGCGCATTGGAGCTGGCGGTATTGCTGGTACATTCTCGGCCTGGCCGCCCTTGTCATGATCGTGATCAACGCGGTCGTTCTCAGGAGCAAACCGGAGGATACGGGGAGTCTTCCCTGGGGCACAAAGGGCGGTGATCCGGCCGCGGCCGCGCCCCCGGTGAAACAGGGCTCCTGCTATGGCGAGATCCTTTCGGCGAGACGGTTCTGGATGATCGCCGGTTCCTATTTCTCAATCGGCGCCACTCTCTATATGATCACAACTTTCATGGTGGATTACGCGCGATACGAACTGGGGTTTGCGTACGATCGGGCCTCACTGCTTGCAACGATGCATGGAATCGGGCAGGTGGCCGGGGTCCTCACGATACCTCTTCTTTCCGACCGACTGGGGCGAAAGAAAACCATAGTGCTCTCCAATATCTTCGTTGCAGCGACTATCGTCTGGATAGTCCTTGCCGGGCATAACGCGGTCATGCTCAATACCGGCATCTTCCTCCTGGGCATATTCTACGGTGCGACATTCCCTCTCTATGGTGCCTGCGGAGGGGATTATTTCAGAAAAGAGATACTGGGAACGGTGATCGGTGCATTCACCCCGTTTTACGCATTCGGCGCCATAGCTGCCCACTGGTTCGGTGGCAGCGTCCGGGATGCGACAGGCTCATTTTTCATTCCTTTCGTGACAGCTATCGGGCTGGCAGTGGTTTCCGCGGTACTGATGTCTTTTGTGAGGAAGGAGGAGGGCGTATAGGTCAAAAACCACAGGTCATATATGGCGTATGGGACCCGCTAAAAATTCCTAAAAAGCATTCCCCCGCTTCCGGAGTAGAATATTCCCGCCACCGCCCCCGTCATGAAGCAGGCAACATTCGCGGCAAGGAGCGCCCATAGTCCGATAAGGGCTATGTCTTTCGTGCGCTCGGGTACAAGGCTTGACGTTCCCCCTACAAAAATAGCAAGGGACGGGATATGGGCGAATCCGCACAGGGCATAGGTGGCGATGAAAACGCTTCTCGGGTGAAGTATCTTTCCGGCCTGCACGAGGGCGCTGAGATCCTGATAGGATTTGACTTCCGTCATGACAATGCGCTCGCCCAGTATCCGGGCGATCTGGGGCGCGTCTTCCAAGGGAACCCCCATGGCAACGGTGAAGGGATAGAAAATATAACCCAGCAATTGGTTGAGGGACAGATCGACGTTCACAGCGGTGAGATGTCCCATAAGCTTTCCAAGATAGAGAAGGCCGCTGTCGAAAAGGGCCACAAGGCCTATGAAAGCGATGAGCAGGGCGGCGATTCCGACGAGCATCCTGACGCCCGTCATGGCACCGTTGATGATGGCTTCAATGGGATTCCCCGCTTTTTGGTATTCCACCGCGACGACCTTTCCCAGCGTCTTCGGGGAATCCGTCTCGGGGAAGAGCATCTTGGCCGCCACAATGGCGGCCGGGGCAAGCAGGATTGAAGCGGAGATGAGGTGACCCGCCACATTCGGGAAGACTCCGCCGAGAATGATGACATAGAATCCAAGTACGCTCGACGCTATGGTGGCCATGCCCGTCGTGAGGACTACCATCAGCTCCGACGTGGTCATTTCCTTCAGATAGGGCCTTACCGTAAGGTTGGATTCGATCCCCAGAAAGATCTGAGCGGAGGCACACAGCGACTCGGCGCCGCTGATGCCCATGACCTTCGCGAACACCCTGGCGAAAAGCCCGATGAGGCGCTCCATTATCCCGGCATAATAGAGGAGTTCCATGAGAGCCGCGAAGAAAATGATCGAGGGCAAAGCCTGAAAGGCCAGTATAAAACCCGGTGACCCGGCTTTTCCGGGAGACAACGCAAGGGGGCCGAAGAGAAAACGAATCCCTTCGAAGGCGCTCTCGATGACCTGCATGGTGATGTCATTGAGGACAAGAAAGATACGTGATCCGAAGGGAACAAGAAAGACAAAAAGGGCGAAAAGGATCTGAAGCGCAACGCCCCAAGCTACTACCCGGAGGCTCACCCGCCGCCGATGCCGCGAAAAAAGGAGCAGAAATCCGAGGAAGCAGAGCAGACCCGCAGCCGACACAGCATTGTAGATTGTCACGTGATCATCCCTGGGATAAATTTACTGGGATTAAGATAACAGGTATGGTGAGGATTGGCAAGAAGACGGGTTCAGGGTTAAGATGGCCCGGGGTTCGGAGGAAAGACGGAATTTGTCTTACCCGAACCCCGGGCCTCGCGTCCTTGTCTTACGGCCGTGCGAGAAGGTTGACGATTATCGTGGATTCCTTGCCATCCCGTGTCGGTGCAAATTTGAGCTGTTTCATCACCGTTATGATGCACTTTTCCAGAGAACCGTTCTTCCGGACCTTCGTTTTTATCTTTACTTCCTTTACGGTTCCATCCGGATTTACAGTAAGAGTTGCCACGTAGCTCGCCGGAACGGTGACAAAGCCTGCGAAGCACGCTTCGATATCACCCTGTTTGTTCCTGACCGTTTCAACCGCCGCCTCTTTCGTGATACCGCCCGATACTGTGACATCGCCGATCGAGACCGTCGGACCTGCCGCGGGTTTTCGCTTTCCACTGTCTTTTGCCGGGGTTTGTTCCGGGAGAACCGATTCCATGCGGCTCGTACCATAGTGGTAGTAAGGCGAAGCCGAAGGCGGGGCCATCGCCATGGTTTTCATCGCTCCTCCACCCACCGCGTAATCGGAAACGCCTTCCGGAAGCGGCAGCGGCTGGTTAACCGTCGTCGGTTTCTCGCCCGTATTTCGCACCTGGTTGTCGACTGCGACAAATGAGGTGTATGCCGTCAGGAGATTGTACGTCAGACCGAGTTCGGTGACTTCCTTCACTCGTTTGTCGTTCGAGCGCAGCTTGTTGTAGTCCGACAGAAGCCCGATGCGATGACGGGCCCAGAGGTACTTTAGTGCGGCATTTTCCTTCATGGGCTTTGCCGCCGCGACATCGGAGGTCCGGGTAAACTTCCCGCTTCCGGAGATACCTGTCACCGTTACGGTGCCGGCCGGTTTTCCTTTCCATTTTCCAAAGACTATGACGGGCCGGTCGGCGAGAACATCAGGGATTGCCGGAGGTTCGACATCGTATGCCGAAAATCCCTTGAAATCCACAGTGACCTTCGTAAGAACCGGCGATTCTATCAATTCCCGGAAACGCTCCGCCTGTGCGGCCGCGTCTGCGGGCTTCGTGATGACAAAAGGTTCTCCCATGCCGACGTGGGCCATGCCTTCGATTATGTGACGGTTGACCGAGGAGCCTATTCCGAAGGCGAACATATTGGCATCGTTGAGATGCGTGCGGATAAGGTCGAATACCTCTTCCTCGACCATGACGTATCCGTCGGTGACGACGATGATGCTTCGAGAATAGTTCTCAATTCTCGGGAGCTTGAGAACGCGATTGAGGGCGGGCAGTAACTCGGTGCCGCCTCCCCCGCGCTGATTGTTGATAACGTCGATCGCTTTATCCATGTTCTCTTTGGTTGCAGCAACCGACTTTTCTGCCATGAGCTGCGATCCGCCGGAGAAGAGGAGAACATTAAACGTATCGGTGGGGCGGAGATTTCCGATGAGGTTCCTGAGAAGCCTCTTCGATATGTCGAGGGGAAAACCGTGCATGGATCCGGACACGTCGACAACAAAGATATATTCCCTGCCGGGTATCTGGGCGCTCTTTATCTTTTTCGGGGGCTGGAGCATATAGAGGAAGAAATTTTCCTTCTCACCCTCATAGAGAAGGAGGCCGGACTGGATCGTGTCGCCGGCAAGACGATACCTGAGGATATAATCCTTGTTGCCGCCGTTCCTGTCAGTCCTGTCAAGGGTGACCTTCGCGACCGCCGGACCGTTGAACGTCGTGTTTACCTTGTGAGAAGGAGAGACGAGTTCCTTGATGGGCATGCCGGCAACGATATTGACGGACATTTCGAAAGTGTATGCGGGCTTCTCACCCTCGTGAAGATAGGGGTTCTGTACCCATTTGTCCGAAGGCGGGGCGCCATCGGCCGGCTTGTTCGAGTAGCGGGGCCCCACAACCGTGGGATAGACAAACTCGTAGATCCTGTCTGTCGGAACGAGAAGCTCCGTATATTTCAGTTCGACGCGTATTTCATCGCCGGGCATGATATTCGCAACGTTCATCTGAAATACGTTCGGCCTTTGCTGTTCAAGAAGAGATGCGCTCTTGCCCTGTCTTTTTGCATCTTCGTAATCCTTTCGTGCCTCGTCGCGTTTTTTGATCCTGGCTTCGATGACGCGCTTGCCGATCACCATCTTCATGCCGTAAACGGCGGCCCTGGTTGAGGCGGGAAAGACATAGACCGCCTCGAGAGCTTTTTTGCCTTCGTTCCTGTAAACCTGCGTGACCGTTACATCGGCAATGACACCCGAGATGCTCGCTACGGCAGATGTGGACTTGAGGGGAAACTGGTCAAGCTTTGGATCGTCGCTTTTCACGAAAAAATATGGGGAAAGCGTCTTGTCGCCCCCATCTTCCGCCTTCTGCGTGTACGAAAAGCCCGGAAGAAAAAGAACCGAACATAGTACAGCGAAAAGGACAACAAAAACAGAAAAACCTTTCATGGCAACCTCCTTGGGATCTTACGCGTTTCTGTTCTTTCCGGTGAGACAACGGAAGGCTGGATAAAGTTCCGAAAAAAGCCCTGGGAAAAAAATAGGTCCTATACGACTTATAGGACCTATAAAGGACGAGTTCCCGGCTCCTCTATCATCGGGTGCCGTTCGCTACCAGGCTATCTTCCTGCCCATGAGCACGCCCTGGGCACGGGAGCTGCCGAGACGGGCCGCTCCCTGGTAGTCTTTTACCGCCTGTTCGGCGTTACCTTTGGCTTCGTATGCCTGGGCACGGTTAAAATAAGCATCGGCATTGCGCGAATCTATCTCTATGGCCTTCGAGTAGTCGACTATGGCCTGGTCCTGGTTGCCCTTCAGCGAGTAAGCGACACCACGAATAAGATAAAGCTCGTCATCCGTCGGATCGAGTTCGATCGCTTTCGTATAATCAGCGATAGCCTCATCGTGTCTTCCCATCTTCTGATAAACATAGCCGCGCGCGGCATGGGGTTCCGGATTTTTCGGATTGTAACGGATAGCCTTGCTGTAATCCTTCAGGGCTTCCTCGTAATTTCCCTGAGCCGTGTCAAATTCCCCGAATTTTTCGAGATAGGAAACGTTGCAGGCGCAAAGGAACACGAGGGCGGCCAGCACGAAGTATTTGCCGGAGCATAATAAGATTCTCTCCATTCTTCCTGATCGGATCGCCATAGCGTGTCTCTCCTGTGAGTTATTTAAGGGCGATTATATCACGCGGAATCCCGTTTTGCACGAGTAAAGAGGGTTGTGGGTTGAATTCGAAACATGGGGCATTCTTTATCCCGTGAGTATCCGTTCCATCTCAACAATCTCATCGTCCGCGGCTTCAAGATCGCAGATCAGTCTGAAGACATCGACGGAGGAAGCGGCCGGGGAAACCTCCGACAGGACGCGAAAGGCCTCCGTCTCGGTAAGAACGATACCGCTTTTATCACCGCCGAAACCAAAACACCTGATCCGCGCCAGCTCATCGGCGAGGGCGCACACGGCCACAGTGGGACGGGTCAGTTCGGGGCACCGGGAAACACTGTGGTGATATCGTGTCACATCCACCAGGGCAACGGGAAACCTCCACCTCTCCATTATGAGTCCGCCGATGCTGTCGTGCGATTCGCCGATGATCCTTTTCTCGGCCTCGATCATCGGCAGGCATTCCTCGTGGGTGACCTGCATGACGATCCTGTATACTTCGTGGGCGAAACGGTCGAGGACGATCTTGCCGATATCGTGAAGGAGGCCACCGAAATAGATCGTGTTCCTGTCACCCACGGCCAGCTCCCGGCAGATCTTTTTAGCGATGACACCCGTCGCGACGGAATGTTTCCAGAATTCCTGAAGATCGAATGTTCCTGCGTTTGCAGGCGGTTTCAACGCCTGATATGCTCCACAGGAGACACAGATCATTCCTATCTCTTTTACCCCGAGCATGCTTACTGCGTGGTCAACGGTGGCCACCTTGTTGGCCAGGCGGTAGAAGGCTGAATTGGCGACTTTCAGGACGTTCATGCTCATGGGTGGATCTTTTGCTATGATCCTGGCGATGGTGTTCATATTCGTATTCTCGTCATCCAACGCATGGAGCAGTTCCATGATGACTACCGGAATGGGAGGAATGAAATTGATGACCGTCTCGAGCTTCTTCGCAAAATCAGTTATCACTGTCACCATACCGATCGGGATTCCGGCAGGATCTATTTCGCCGGTAAACATATGATCGGACGGAACGGGTATTCTCTTAAGATTTCAACACCTCCCCGCCTCGCGCCGGTTTCTTTTTTCTTTGCAATCAGCCCCGTAGTGCTGTAAAACATCAGGGAATTCTCTTGATATCAGAGTGGCTGGATGGAAACTATTACAATCATATGGCGCAGCATGGCACACCTGATCTTCAGGGAGGGAACAAAGTCTCCCCTGCGGCTGTCTCATACTGAAGAGACACACCGCCCGGAAAACAGGGATGAGGATTCACAATACGTTTCCTTGTGCCAGGGCGGCGAACCGGCCGCTTTCGAGGTCCTTGTGAGACGACACCAGAAGAGAATGTTCAATATCGCTTACCGCATGACCGGCGATTACGAAGACGCGGCTGACGTTGTGCAGGAGGCATTTCTTTCCGCCTACAGAACGATAAAGAAATTCCGCGGTGAGGCGAAATTTTCAACCTGGCTCTACGGCATCGTCGTAAACCATGCGAAGAACCGGGTGCGGCACACCGGCAGCAAGGCCTACCATGAACCCGTGAGCCTTGATGATCCGCCGCCGGGAGGCAAGGACGGTCCTGCCATGGATCCACCGTCGCAAGACAGTTCGGCCGTCGACCTTCTTATGCAAAAAGAGACCCAGGAAAAGGTCCAGGGCTGCATCAACGAACTTGAAAAAGAACACCGGGAAATACTCGTTCTGCGAGATATCCAGGGATTCTCCTACGAGGAGATCACACAGATGCTCGGCATACCGGACGGTACGGTAAAATCGAGACTTTCCAGGGCGCGATGCGCCCTCAAGGACAGCCTCAAGAAAGTGTTCGGTGACCTATGACACGATGCGGCGACATGGAAGAGCGGCTGGGCGCCTACCTCGAAGATTTTCTCGACGAGAAGGAAAAGAAGGCCCTCGAGGAACATCTTTCCGCCTGCCCTCATTGCCGGCACACCCTGGAGGACCTTCGAAAGACGAAGAAGATACTCGCCGGAATGGTCGAGGTCGATCCGCCGCCCTGGCTGACGGAAAAGATAATGGCGCAAATCCACGAAGGGCATGCGCAAAAAGAGGGTTTCTTCCGGCGATTGTTTTTCCCCCTCCATATAAAAATTCCCGTGCAGGCGCTGACAACTGTTTTTGTCGTCGCCCTGTCGGTATATCTTTATAAATCCACCCTGCCCGAAATGGCTGATATGGAGCATCCGGTACCCGCGCCACAGGTGTCGGGAACCCAATCCCCCTCCGAAACGAACAAGGCGGCCGCCGATGATATCAGAAAGTCCCCGGCCGGTACCCGGGATCGTTCGGCAACGGAAGGTGCGGCACAGAAAAAGGCAATGCCGCGGCAGGAAGCAGCACCGGCACCATCGGAACCGGCATATGCCGATAAAATGGCGGAGCCATCTCCTGCTTCCATACACGAAAGCGCGCCGCGGCCTCAGGAGTCGCCTCCGGGAAAGGCCATTGTCCCCGAAGGGCGTGCCGATGATGCCCTGTCCCTTTCAAAGGCAGCGCCGGCTGAGTCATTAAATAAAGCCGGGAAGTTCAAGACCAGGGGAATGGCCGTGAGGGAAGGGACGGGCAGGGCAGGAGAGCCAGGCGCATTGCCGCCGCCTCGTTCCGGCGCACAAGAGAATGTGCAAAGCCGGATCACCGTGCTGTCCGCAAACCCTCCGGAAACTGCGCGGGAGGTGCGGGCGATACTGCTCTCCCTCGGCGGTTCCCGGATTGACGAAAAGAAAAGCGGCCGGGACTCGATAATTTCAGGATGGATAGATGCCGACGTCCTGTCAGAACTCAAAAAACGGCTCAAAGAAATCGCTGTCATAGATGAAGGCGACAGCGTCCTCAGGACCGACGTAAAGTCGGCCATGATTGAGATCGTGATCAGGAAAACAGCCGACGGCGACGAGAGCAAACCTGTACAAAAGTGACGGACCGGTCAGCCGGCAGGATGTCACCTGCAGCAGGGACCGCAATCGGCGGAAGGCGCGTCGGGGATGACGCATTCGCCCTTGCGGCACGCGCCGGAGCAGATGACATCACCGGAAATAAACCAGGTGCATCCGGTCCCCTCGGGCAGGGGTCCTTTTTCATTGAGACAGGCGCAGTTCTTTGCGGGAAACTCAAGGCAGTTTCTGCAATATCCGTTGAAACCCGTCCGACACGTGTTGTCTGACGAGCATCGAAACTCTCCCGGCTTGCACGGGTCGGAGCATGGCGCGAGAAACTCAAGAACAGGTACGAAATTCCATTTCCACGGATGAGTGTCCATCATCTTGCCGCGCAGACGAAAGGTCGTTCCCGACAACCTCGCGGCTGTACAGTGATCCACCCCGAGGAGATTCTCTGTCTGCGTGCACGTTATACCTTTGAAGCCTTTCGGAATTACCATCACCGGTGCATGACGACAGTCATCGCGTTTGAGGCACGACGCCGGCACGGGTATGTCCTGAGCGCTGAGCGACAGAGATCCCGGCACATCAATGTCAGCGGAGACGCCCGAACTCCCCGTGCTGTATGGTCCTGAGTAATCCCACTTCAGGCCGCCTATTTCGCCGATGAGACCCTTGAGGCTCTCGGCTTTCATTGTCGGCCCGCAGGGACGGGCCGCGTTTTTTTCCTCCGCGGCACCATCGCCGGAATACAGACAAAGTATCGAAAAAAGAATACAGGCCCGCATGAGAAAACATCGCTCCATGATTGTCCTCCAGTTGATTTTTGTCATCACCATCATAGCGAAAAATGAGGCGGGGGTAAACATCATAAGCGAGTCGTTTAGAAATGTATAATTCTGTTGACAACATTCGTAATGGACAGGTATGTTATTATCGAGTCGGGGGCGGCTCGAAGTATTAATATAAGGATAAAATGATTATGGTTTGTTACGAGGGACAAGCTCCAAGCGCGAGTTCCCTTTTCACGACCATACGCTGAAACGTATTGAATATGTCCGATAGTCTAACTCTCAGCGATGAGTCCCTCTGTTCGGGAATCGAGTTCAGGCACGCGCCGGCCAAACCCGGCGTTACCGCTCTTTCCATTGTGGAAACGGTAAAGTCCGGAATCCCTTCGAACAGAAGTAAATATGACAGGAACGAAAGGGTCGATGAGCTCTATCGAGCGTGGTCGCAGTCGTGGGCAAAGGCATCCGAAAGCAGATATGAAAAAGTCGTGTTCCTCTTCTATGAACTTTACAGACCGCAAATCAGGGCCATAGCAAAAAAGTACAAGGCACTGAGCCCCATTTTCGACGAGGATGATCTTCAGCAGACAGGACTGCTCGGTGTCTTTCAGGCACTCGTAAAGTACGATCACGCAGAACATATAGACATGAAATTCTCCACCTACCTCGAGTGGTCCATACGCAATGTCTTTCAGCGCACCATTGGGTGCACCGACAAATTTGTTGAAATCTATGATGGGAGCAACGCCTTTTTGGGCGTATTGAATTACCAGCAATTTCTGGTGAAAAAAAAATCCATCATGACCGATGGTCATACCTACGTGATCAGATCGAGACAATGCTATCTTTCCGATGTATTCCGCTGGTCCGATGGGATCCTCGATAAGAGTCCTGATTCTTCCGCGGATCCCGGCACCACGGAAGATACGGAATGGCCCGACGAAATCGACGATCGCATACGTGGAGTCCGATCTGGTGGATAACGCGAGAGGAAAACACGGCCCGGATTGCAATCCCGGAACCAGCTGTGCGTCACGAAATGACAGCACGTCGGCAACGCGGGAACTCGAAAGCATAAGAGAAAGAGCCCTCGAAGTCCTCGCGCATTATAAAAAGAACAAGACTGTCATCAGGCGGGAAGTCAGGAAAGAATACGCAAGCGCAATTCGCCATCTCGAGAAGGAAAGGGCGCAAAGAGAACGTATCATCAAAGACAAAATGCTGACGATCGACCAACTCGAGGCCCGGATAGAATCACTGGATAACGAGGTATTCGGGCTTCGGTCAAGAAGCAAATTGTGGGAACACGAATGCGCCAGAATATCCGACGTATACCACAGAACCGTCATGTACTATTCGAATCCCGGGCTTGTCGAGGTGCAACTCCAAGTCGTTTCCGAATATACCGATGCACTTATCAGGTTTGTACGGGCGCATAAATGGGACAAGGATACCGTCATCATGGCACAAAGATACTGCGATTCTATTTACACAAAACTGCGCGAACTCGTCCGGGAGATCACCATGAATCCCCTGGAGGACACGTCTCTTGCCTCCGCACGAAAAAATACCGATGCGGCACCCTTAGATAGTGAAACAGAAAAATAGACAGAAGTTCCTGGCCCTTACTTCTTTGCGACCTTCATCGGTTTTGAACAACAAACAAGATCGCACACATCGACACAATTGCACACAGTGTCCACGGAAACAACAAGACCGCAGACTCCGCATGAATATTTGGTCCCCTTCTTGATTACGGCTTTTGCTGCCGCCGGCTTCGCCTTCACGGGAGCAGCTTTCGCCGGGGCTTTCGCGGCAGCTGTTTTTTTCACAGGTTTTGCCGCTGCCGGTTTTGCTTTTGCGGGAGCTGTCTTTTTCGCAACCGGCTTAGCTTTTGCGGCTGCAGTTTTTGTCGCCATGTGGACCCCCTCTTTTATTTTTTCACGGTTGCCTTTTTCGCCGGCGCTTTCTTTGCCTCAGGTTTCTTTTTTGTCGTTGTTGAAGCTACCGGTTTTGCCTTTGCAGCGGTTGCCTTTTTCGCCGGCGCTTTCTTTACTGCCGGTTTTGCTGCTGCCGGTTTTGCTTTTGCGGG
>DIFE01000108.1 GCA_002418985.1 Deltaproteobacteria bacterium UBA5756 | reverse complement strand
TTCCTTATCCATGATCTCTCCTGGGTTCCGGCCTGCGCTGGAATGATGGGGGAAGAAGGGGCTGGAATGACGGGGGAAGAAGGGGCTGGAATGATGGGGGAAGAATATGGGGGGCTATGCGTTAGTTTGTGACTGTCCGGAAAGAGGTTGACCTTTATATTATTTTGGACAGATGTGGGTGATGGGTTATGGGAAAAGGCAAAGAGAAAAACAGGCTTCCCGTCATCGTTTCTGATATTTATCGCCTGTCGCCTGTAACCTGTTTTTATTGTACCCTGCCCGGGAAATGGACTATACTAAGCCGTATTACACTGTATCAGCATCGCAATAAGGAAAAGATTTCGAAGGAAACCGGAGACGTTTCATGAACACTGTCTTCACGGGGAAACTGATCACGATTGCTCTCTGTCTGGGAATCGTCCTGTCGCTGTCTTTTCTCCAGGGATGCAAGAAACCGGAGCCCGCCCGGGTAACTATCGTTGTCGAGGGCCAGCTCTTTTCGGACGCGATGGTTCTGGTGGATGGCAAACAAGCTGGAAAACTGGTACAGACGCTCATCACGCCCGAGGGTAAGCTCTATATCGATGGTATTCACACCGTCACCCTGCCCCCGGGCCACAGCGACATTCCCGAGCGCGACGACTACGAGGGAACTCTCGATTCCATGGAAATGAAAGCCGGGGAACATACGATCCTGCTTCAGACCGAAGACGGAAAGACTCTGCAGATCAAGGCGGATGTACCTCCCGGCCGCCACCTCGTCACCTACCTTTCCGATGAAGAAAAGCTCACCTGGAACAACACAAAACTCGAAGCCGCCCCCGGCTCCACGGTTACAATCAAAACGGCCAATTAAGACAGATGAAGAACAAAAAAACAAATTGTAGGTCCTATAAGTCGTATAGGACCTACAATTCTTCCAAGAACCAGTACGCTCCCCGGTTACCGCCTTACCCCGCCCGGGTCGTAGGAGACTGCGAAGATGAGGATGTTCGTGTCGGCGTTTCGCTTGTACTCGATATTTCTGGCCGCCTTCTTCATGATCTTTGTCGAGGGTTTTTCGGCGGTATCGAAGAAATCATCCGCTTCGGGGAAGGTACCCGCAAGGAGCATGTTGAAGGGGGCTCCGGTGTCCGTGAATGTGATATACAGCGCACCGTTATCGTGAATCGCGCAAGAAATCCCAATCTCGGCCTGCCTGTCCCGACAGGCGAAACGTATGATATTGACGGCCACCTCCTCGGTGGCTCTTCCTAAGTTTTCCACGGTATCATCGCGATAGCCGCATTCCATGGCCATGTTCCGGACGAATTCGACGAGGTCGGCAATGGAATCCTCGCGGGCCGGGCGCACGATGGCATCGGGCCCTGCATCGATTTCAGTCTTCTTCATCATGATCGCAACTCCTTGTGCTGTTCCGGTTGTCAGCGGTAGAAAACCCCGCCGGCAAAACTGACTGAAGACTGCCCGTCAGTCCATTGATCGTAGCTTACGATGTCGGACCTGCAGCCATCGAGAAGCTTGAGCTGAAAAAAGATCGGCGTGAGGCCGCAGATCCTCCGGCTGTCGCGCTCGTTCTGTATGGCATGGAAAAAACCTTCCGCATCGACATTTCTGATGTGAGCCAGAATGGCCTCGTCCTTTTCCTTCGATTCCTCGAGGGTCATGCGGTCAAGGGGATAGCTGTCCCCGAACTGCGCCCCGATATGTGCGAGATCGGCTCCCGAGAGAATGCAGTACGGCTTGCCGCAGGCATGAAGAACATCTTTCAGGCTCTGTGTGAGCAGCCGCACCTCGTCTTCGGCTGTAGTCCTTGCGCCCTCGATATATTCATGCATGGAACCAGTCAGGATAGGCAGGATCTCGAAGTCTTCCTGGATCATAAACTGGATGAGAGGCAGCTGCAGTTCAATGGAATGCTCGGTCCGGTGCGGCCATTCGTCTATATAGTGCTTCAGAAAGTCGTGCGAGGTGATCAGTTCTTTCAGTCCCTGCCCGCAAGGGACAGTCTCCAGGGGTGTCTCGAAATCTTTGAGCGATATGCTCCACAACCTGTTCGTCGGACGATGACATGTTCCAAAGATGACGATCAATGGTTTGGCGGCGTGTTTCACATAGGGGTATATCCCACGATATACCTTTATACCTCTCTGGTAATCGATATGGGGCGCCAGGATACCCCTGACTTCACCCGGTGGAGCGGCACAGTCCGCGCAACCGTCGAACATCTCGTCGAGAAAGGCAAGAAGATCCATCCTGCCCGATGCATATCCCTTGCCTGCCAGGTATGCCCTTCTCACCGGAGATTGGTGGTATTCGTCCCGTATGGTTTTCATATAGGAGTTATAGCGATCGCTGTCGAGGAGGAGGTGCTCGTCCATTACCCTCACGAGCTCTTCAATGCGCTCCAGGTAGACCATCTCACCTGCGGCGCGCATGAACTCGGCCTGAATGTCGCGAAGCGTCCTCGTACCGTCCATCAGGGATACCATGAAGGCCACGTCCCGTGACACCGCGAGCGCCTCGTCAACGGTTCCCTCGGCATCACGCAACAGTATCAGGTCCTGCCCATCCTGTTCAAAGGGAATCGCCTCTACGTAACGGAGTTTTGGTTTTTCCATGGCAAAAGATATACCACAAGACGAGCAAAGCGGCAATCTTTGGATCGACAAACAAGAGGGCGCAGATGATATGGCAGGCCTCGCCGGTCTTTCGTATTCGCCGCCCGGCAAAGGATCTTCGTGCCGCATCGGGAAAATCCATTGACATCATTGAGATAAAATTTAAGAATAAGAATCTGATTATGCCGCACCCCTCCTTCCTCGACGAGATAGAAAAATATTCAGGGGTAACAGTTGCACAGTGTTACCAGTGCTATCGATGCACCAACGGATGTCCCGTCGCGCGCGATATGGACATTGTCCCGCACCGGGTCATCGCGTACATCATAAAGGGCGAGCGGGAAAAAGTTCTCTCTTCGAAAGCTCTCTGGACGTGCCTCCAGTGCATCACCTGCAGCGTCCGCTGTCCGAACGGCATCGACATCGCCCGGGTCATCGAGACGGCAAGAAGGCTTTCCATCGAATCCGGGCTTGCTGCAAGAAGGGATACCCGGTTTTTTGACGGCCTGATGATCGACAGCGTCGAAAGGCACGGCCGTCTCTACGAGTTGGGAACGATCATGCGGTATCGCCTGTCAAAGAAGGAATTCTTCAAGGACGCCGCCCTGGGACTCGATATGATCAGGAGGGGCCGAATCGGCCTGGCTCCCCATAATATCAGGGACAGAAAGACATTAAGAGCGATAATCCGGGAAATAAGGGAAGGGACCGGAAAATGATCGCCCTGTCCTACTATCCCGGGTGTTCGCTGGCCTCATCGAGCAGCTTCTATGACCGATCGTTGCGCAAAGTACTGGCTTACTACGGGGTGGCGCTCAGTGAACTCGACGACTGGTCGTGCTGCGGCGGCGCGGCGGCACCCACGATACACCAGGACCTGACCGATGTCCTCGCCGCCCGCAACATTGCGCTCGCGGAACGGGAGGGACTTCACCTGCTGGCGCCTTGCTCGGCCTGCTACGCGCGCAGCAAGGCGGTTTCCCTGAAAATAGCGACAGACAGGGCCACGCGGGATATGGTTAATCAAGCGCTTGCCCCCCTTTCGTGCACGGGGTCCGTCGAGGTCAAGAACGTGATCGAGGTATTCATGCAATACGTAGGCGTCGAGCGTATCGCCGCCTCGGCGGCACATAAGCTGGGTCCAATCCGCGCCGTATCGTATTACGGGTGCCTTCTCACCCGTATCATGGGCGTTCCTTCTTCTGACGACACTGAGGACCCTACCGGCATGGACGTGATCCTCGATGCCCTGGGTGCCGTCGCGGTCCCCTGGCAATACAAGACGGAGTGCTGCGGAGCCGGATCGACGATCACCGACAGAGAAAGGACCGCTGAGCTTTCAGGGCGCATCATGACTATGGCGGTCCGTGCAGGCGCCAACGCCGTCGTCACCACCTGCCCCCTGTGCCAGCTCAACCTCGACCTTGTCGTCCATCTGAGAAAAAATGCCGCGGCGCTCCCGGTCTTCTTCCTCACAGAGATCTTTGAACTGGCGCTGTTCGGCGCTATCGAGGGGGGCGGAAGGCACCTCATATCCGCGGATGACATAGAACGATCCATTGGAGCGCCGGGAGGCGATCATCAATGAACAATCCCGTGGATGATAACGATCTCAACGGGCGGCGGCAGCGGATGCTTGCCCTCGTAAAGGCTGAAGACCCGGATGGAGCGGAAAAGCTCGAAAAGCTCCTCGGGAGAAAGGGCGAACTCATGACGGGAAACACTTACGGGGAATGCTTCACCGAGCGGCAGTTCTCGCTCGTTTTCGATCCCCTGCTGGAAAGAGCCGTGGAACGATCGCGTATACTCGAAAATCTGCGGCGACGCACAGCCTCGGTGCCGGCGCTGGCCGCGGATCTCGGGATTGAGGCGCAGGTCGTCTTCGAGCACATGAAAGAGCTTGCCCGGCGGGACCTCGTCGAGATTGCGGGCTATGAGAGCCGCGACGCACTGTACAGGAGAAAGTAGCTGGATCCCGGAATGGATAAGACAGGCAAGGTCCTCGTGATAGGCGGAGGTATAGCGGGCATGGAGGCAGCCCTCAATCTCGTGGAGGCCGGCTTCAAGGTCTACCTCGCCGACCGCAAGCCGAACATCGGCGGGAATATGGCCCAGCTCGACAAGGTATTCCCCACCAACGACTGTTCCATGTGCGTGATGGCTCCAAAACTCGTGGAAGTAGGTAAAAATCCCAACATCGAACTTCTCATGAATTCCGAGGTGTTCCGCCTGGAGGGCACCCCCGGACGGTTCAGGGTCACCCTCCGGACACGACCCAGGCGGGTCATCCCCGAGCGCTGCACGTCCTGCACCTCCTGCGCGGCGGCCTGCCCGCTTGAGGTCGGAAATGTCTACAATGAGGAGATGTCACTCAGAAGCGCCGCCTTCATCAACTTCCCCCAGGCCATCCCCTCCACGTACATGATCGACAGGCAACTCTCCCCGTGTGTCTACACCTGCCCCATCAACCTAAACGCCCGCGACTACATCGGCCTCATAGCCGAAGGCAGGTTCCTCGAGGCGCTGGATCTCATACGCGAAAAGCTTCCCTTCCCCGGCATTATCGGCAGGATCTGCGCCCACCCATGCGAAAATGCCTGCCTGAGAGGCAAGGAGGTGGACCAGCCTCTGGCGATCTGCGCCCTCAAGCGCTTTGTCGCCGATTACGAGATAGGCAGGCGACAGCCACCCATTCCCGTGACGGACGTAGAAAGAGAGGGGAAAGCGGCCATCATCGGCGCCGGCCCCGCCGGCTTCGCCTGCGCCGTCGAGCTTCGCAAGGCCGGCTACAAGGTGACGGTGTTCGATGCCAACGAGAAGCCGGGGGGAATGCTTTACGCGGGAGTGCCCGCCTACAGGCTGCCCCGGGACGTCCTTGCCCGGGAATTTTCAATCGCCGAAGACATGGGTATTGAACTCAGGATGGCGACGAGGGTCGGAAAGGACATCCTCCTCGAGGACATCCTCGCGTCTTACGACTCCGCGTTCATCGCCTCGGGAGCGCACGGACGGCGGAAGCTGGGGCTTGAAAACGAAGAGGCCCTCGGCGTCCTCAGCGCACTCGATTTCCTGAAGGCCGTGAACACCGGGAAAACCGTCCATCCGGGAAAGAGGATCTTTGTCGTCGGCGGCGGAAACGTCGCCATGGACACGGCCATTACCGCGCGGCGTCTCGGCGCAGCTGAGGTCCACATCGTGGCCCTCGAAAAATGGGACGATATGCCCGCCCACCGCTGGGAGATAGACCAGGCCATCGAGGAGGACATCGTCTTTCACAACGCCTGGGGGCCCATGAGGATCCTTGCCGACAAAGGCAGGCTCACAGGCATGGAACTGGCCCGCTGCATACGCGTCTTCAATGCGGCCGGAGCCTTCGATCCCGTCTACGATACCTCGACGACGGTCACCTTCGACATGGATATGCTCATCCTCGTCATATACGAGACGATCGACACGGCATATCTTGCGGAATCGGACACGATAGAGCGTCATGGCGACGGCAGAGTCAGGGTCGACCCCGTCTCGCTGGAAACGACACGCAAGGGCGTTTTCGCGGGCGGAAACGCGGTGACGGGGCCACGCAGCGCCATCGACGCCATCGCCCAGGGCAAACGAGCCGCCGAATCGATGAAGAGGTATCTCGAAGGAAGGGATCTGCTCGAAGGCCGTCTTGCGGAAGACGACAAGATACTCGACGAGGTCCCCTTCCCCGTAGAGCGCAAGGTACGGGTCAGCATCCCCCGCAGGGCGGTCCCCGATCGCGTGGGTTTCGTGGAAACGGTCGCGACGCTCGATGAAAAAAGCGCGGTGGAAGAGGCTCACAGATGTCTGGCCTGCCGGCGCTGCCTCGGCTGCGGGATCTGCGGGGAATCGTGCAAACCCGAGGCGATCGACTACAGCCAGGGCCCGGCGGAGCATGTCATCGACGTGGGAAGCATAATAATCGCCTGCGGATTCGATGAGTTCGATGCCTCGACAATGAAGGAACTGGGATACCATTCCTGTGCCAACGTGCTCTCGAGCGTCGACTACGAGCGCGTGCTTTCGGCGACGGGGCCCACGGGCGCCGTGGTCATGCGGCCTTCCGACGGCAGGATACCGAAAAAGCTGGCCTTTATCCAGTGTGTCGGCAGCAGGAACAAGGAGAACCCGTACTGTTCGTCGCTATGCTGCATGTTCGCCATGGAAGAGGCGATCATCTCCCGGGAACATCACCGCGACATCGAGCCGACAATCTTCTATATGGACACCCGGACCTTCGGAAAAGGATATGAAGAACACTACGAGCGAGCCAGAAAGGAATACGGCATCCGCTACGTCAGGTCCCTTGTCTCCAAGGTTTATGAGGACCCCGACACAAAAGACCTGGATATCACCTACACGAACGGGAAAGGTGCTGTCGTGACTGAGACCTTCGATCTTGTCGTCCTGGCCGTTGGACTTCGCCCGTCCAAGCAGCTGGGCGGGCTTGCCAGGGTGATGGATGTGGCATCCAACGATTACGGCTTTATCGATACACAGCCCCTTTCGCCGCTCGCAACCTCCCGCGAGGGTATCTATGTCTGCGGGGGGTCCGCCTCTCCCCGGGACATATCGGAGACTGTCGTCGAGGGCTCGGCCGCGGCCTGCCTCGTCGCCTCATCCCTTGCAGAGATGCGCTGGCGCGATATCGCCACAGCCAGTCTTCCCGATGAAAGGGATGTCGCGGGCGAGCCGCCGAGGATCGGCGTCTTTATCTGCAATTGCGGCGTCAACATCGGGGGTATCGTCGATGTCCCCGATGTGAAGCACTACGCCGAAGGACTCCCCGATGTCGTCTTCGCCGATCAGTACCTTTTCACCTGTTCCCAGGACACCCAGGAGAAGATCAAAAACATCATCCATGAAAAAGCGCTTAACCGGGTCATCGTGGCATCGTGCTCCACTAGGACCCATGAGCCGATCTTCCGCTCCCTTATCCGTGATGCGGGCCTCAATAAGTATCTTTTCGAAATGGCCAACATCAGGGACCAGTGTTCCTGGGTCCACATGCATGACAGGGAAAAAGCGACGGAAAAGGCGAAGGACCTCGTCCGGATGGCCGTGGCGAATGCCCGCCACATCGAACCCCTCACAGAAACTATTCTGCCCGTGGAAAGATGCGCCCTGGTCGTCGGCGGCGGAATAGCGGGCATGACATCGGCGCTTTGCCTTGCCGATCAGGGTTTCGCGGTGCATCTCATTGAAAGAGGGCCGCACCTTGGAGGCAATCTCGTTAACATTTTCCATACGATCGACGGCATCGACATACAGGAGTTCCTCCGGGACACCGTTGACCGCGTGACGAGACACGGCAACATCCATCTCCATAGGGACACCGAAGTAATCGGGTCCGAAGGGATCAGGGGGAATTTCCTCACGGAAATCATGACCGCCGGCAAGGAAGCGCCCGAGGAAATCAAGCACGGCATTGCAATTCTGGCAACAGGCGCCTCGGAATTGAAGCCCGAAGGGCACTACCTCTTCGGCGAAGATGGGCGCGTGATGACTGGACTCCAGTTTGAGGAGTCTTTGAACGCCCTGTCCCTGCCCCCCGTGGAAAGCTGCGTCATGATCCAGTGCGTCGGCTCCCGCAACGACGCAAGGCCTTACTGCAGCAGGGTCTGCTGCCTCAGTGCGCTCAAGAATGCCATGGCCCTGAAAAAGAGGCGGCCCGAGACGGAGATAACCATCATGTTCCGCGACATGATGACCTATGGATTCTCGGAAAAGCACTACAAGGACGCCAGGAAAATGGGGATCAGGTTCGTGCGCTTTACCCCGGAGGAGCCTCCCGTTGTGGAAAAAAGGCACGGCGCACTTTTCGTGCGCTGTGCCGACATGTCCCTTGGCGACACGATTGAATGCCGCGCCGACAGGATCATACTGGCAAGCGCCGTCATTCCCAACGACACAAGCGCTCTGGCGGGCATATTCAAGCTGCCCCGCACCCGGGAAGGCTTCTTTCTTGAGGCCCACATGAAACTGAAGCCCATAGATTTCGCTGCCGACGGCATGTATATGGCCGGCACGTGCCATTCGCCGAAAAACATCCGCGAGACAATAGCGGACGCACAGGGTGCGGCGGCGCGGGCCGCAGCCACCCTCGCAAAGGACACCATCACCGTAAGCGCCATGGTGGCGAAGATCGAGGAGCAAAAATGCGCGGCCTGCCTTACCTGCGTGCGCGTCTGCCCTTACGGCGTGCCGGTGATAAGCGAAGAAGGCAAAGCCGTAATAGATCCCACAAAGTGCAAGGGCTGCGGTACCTGCGCGGCGGAATGCCCCGCGAAGGCGATAGACCTCATGCACTCCAGGGACAGGCAGATCATTGAAAAGGTGAGAGCGGGAACGAGAAAAATAGTATAGGTCTCATAGGGCCTATACGACCTATAAAAAAATGTAGAGGAGTTCCATGCAGGATTTTGATCCCCGGATCATCGCTTTTTGCTGCGAGTATTGAGGATATACCGCTGCGGACCTGGCAGGTTCGATGAGGTTGTCTTATCCGGCATCGGTGAAGATCGTCAAGGTACCCTGTACCGGCAGGGTGGATGTGATCCATATCCTGCAGGCCTTCGAGGGAGGGGCCGATGGGGTCTGCCTGGTGGGATGTCAGGAAGGCGACTGCCACTACGTGGCGGGAAACATACGCGCACGAAAAAGGGTGGAGTATGCGCAGACACTCCTCAACGAAGCGGGTGTCGGCGGCGACCGGCTTCAGATGTACAATCTCTCGGCATCAGACGGCCGCAAATTCGCCCAGGTGGCCCGCGAGATAACGGACAGGGTCCATGCCCTGGGACCAAGCCCGTTAGGAAAGGTTTCCGGTTTCGCGTTTCGGGTTTCAGGTTCTCGGACAGACGATAACGGGTAGGCTGCGGGAAGAGATTATCTACACTATGGAAATTACATTGTAGTTTATATGATACATTTCTCACCTATGTAATAGTTACTATAGGGTTTTACAGATGCAATGATAAACACGAAACATTAAATCAATTTTTTAGGAGTTTTTATGATTGTCGCCGACCGTAAACCCTTCGATGAGATCATGGGGATGATCGAGCCTTACAGAAAGATACTGCTCGTCGGGTGTAATGAATGCGCCACCGTCTGTGCCGTGGGGGGCACGAAGGAGGTCGCTCTTCTGGCCTCGCAGATTCGGATGAAAAGTCAGGTTGAAGGCCGGCATATAGAGGTCGATGAAAAAACCCTTGAGCGCCAATGTGATCCCGAGTACGCATGTACGCTTGCCGGTACCCTGGAGGACTATGACGCCGTCCTCTCGATCGCCTGTGGGTGCGGCATCCAGTTTATCGCGGAGACCTTCCCGGAAAGGAAGGTGCTGCCCGGAGTGAATACCCGCTTCATGGGAGTCACCGAGAAACACGGTGTCTGGGCCGAACGCTGCCAGGGCTGCGGAAACTGTGTTCTTGACCGGACATGCGGAATATGCCCCGTCACGAGATGTGCCAAGAGTATCATGAACGGCCCCTGCGGCGGTTCGCAAGACGGACAGTGTGAGCTTCGCAACGACATCCCCTGCGCCTGGCAGCTCATCATCGACAGGCTGAAGGCCCGGGGGGAACTCGACAGGTACAGTGAAATCGAAAAGCCGAAGGACTGGTCGACGTCCCGGGATGGGGGGCCCCGCAAGAGGGTGAGGGAGGACATGAAGCTATGATAGCTCCGGGCGGCCTGGAAGATGTTCTGAGGAAAGGTGTTTTTGCGGTCACGGCCGAGTGCGGTCCGCCGCGCGGGGCCGATCCCGAAACGATACGAAGGAAAGGTGAACTTCTCAAGGGGTCCGTCGATGCCGTGAACGTCACCGACAACCAGACGGCGGTGGTGCGCATGTCCAGCATGGCCGGCTGTATTATCCTCAAGGAGATGGGGTTCGATGTGGTCCTCCAGATGACGGTCCGGGACAGGAACCGCATAGCCCTTCAGAGCGATATCCTGGGAGCCGCGGCGCTTGGCATCAGGAACGTTCTGTGTCTCACGGGAGACCACCAGTCCTTCGGCGATCACCCCGGGGCAAAGAATGTCCACGACATCGACTCAATCCAGCTCATCGACACGCTCCGAACCATGCGGGATGAAGGAAAATTCATAAGCGGCGATGAGATCAAAGGCAGGCCGGAACTCTTTATCGGCTGCGCCGCGAACCCCTTTGCCGACCCTTTCGAAATAAGGGCGCTGAGGCTTGCGAAAAAAGTCAAGGCGGGGGCTCAATTCGTCCAGACACAATGCGTCTTCAACGTGGAAAAGTTCTCGCGGTGGATGGGTATGGTCCGTGACCTTGGACTCCACGAAAAGGTCTTTATCCTTGCCGGGATAACCCCCATGAAGTCACCCGGCATGGCGAGGTATATGAAAAACTCCGTCCCCGGCATGGACGTGCCCGATTCCCTCGTCGAACGCATCACCTCCGTCCCGAAAGAACGGTACCGCGAGGAAGGGGTCGAAATATGTCTGGAGACCATAGAACAGGTAAAGGCCATAAGGGGCATCGCAGGTATCCACATCATGGCAATCGAGTGGGAAGATATCGTACCCGATATCGCAAAACGGGCCGGATTGAGACCCGGCTAGGCAAGAACCCAACCCGGAATAACACCCGTCCCTATTACCCACTGCTGTCCAATATAATTCATTTCTCGGACTGCTTTG
>DIFE01000130.1 GCA_002418985.1 Deltaproteobacteria bacterium UBA5756 | reverse complement strand
TGAGGATTAAGTTGACGCGTATGCGGGATAGTACGGGATTCCTGGCGCGGATGGAGCTGACCCCTGAAACCGCGCGACGCATCGAGGAGAAACTTGCGTGACCATCGGGCTGAATAGAAGGCCGAAACGGCGCTTGCCCGCGCCGTCTGTCCGTCATGCGGGCACTGAGGAGGCCATGAGGTGACAACAACGAACCATACGACAGTGAACGAGCCACAGAAAACCTGTTGCCACGTCTGTGGGAAGACCATGAAACGCTTCGCCCAGGACCACTGGTACTGGTATTACCGCTGCGACTGCGGATGCGAGCGCCTGGTTTACAAGGAAGAAAGCGAGAGGGGCTATCAGCCCTGGCCCAGACGGGAGACACCCGCCGCATGAAACCCATAAACGCCACACAGATAAAGCTGATCCACGTCGCGAAGAGCCAGCTCAAAATCGGCGATGACACCTACAAACTTATGCTCAAAGAGTGGTTCAAGGTTGAAACGAGCAAGGCCCTCACCTATGACCAGGCCTCGACGTTCATCGATGAGCTGAAAAAGCTCGGCTTTCGGCTGAAGACGAAACGGACCCAACCGGAGAACCCCTGCTGGCCATGCGCTCCTAGGACCCCCGGCATGCCCCTTCCGCCGAATGTCGTTGTCCTGGTGAGCCCGGGACAGTTGAGGAAGATCGAGCACCTGGCAGCCGATATCAAGTGGCGCCACTGGGATGGGTACCGCCGCTGGTTGAAGAAATACTTCAAGGTTGACCAGGTCAGGACATCCCTGGAGGCCTCCGCGGTGATCGAGGCCTTAAAGGACATGTGGAAACGCGAGAAGGGCTGTACATGCAAAAAGGTGAAGAATGGCTGATGATCCCATCCTCAGGCGCCTCAACGGGGATTTCAAGCGCCTCGCCGAGATTGTCGGTGTGGAGAAGGCCCTCAGGGTCTCTCAAGAATTCGGCGGGCTGTGGATCTCTGTCCCCAAGCTCGACGATCTCAGGCGCGAGGAGCGCAATGCGTCGATACGCGACGAATACGACAGGGCCGAGGAGAAGACCGATACCGTCCGCTGCCTGGCCCGAAAGCACAATCTGACCGCAAGGCAAATCTACAACATACTGGGCGTACAACCCGACGACGAAACGGATCTCGTCCTTCCCCTCTTCTTTAGTGAAATCAAACCAGTGAAATAGTTCAAACTGAAACGCATCACATTCCCCGCTTCATTGATCCCCAGATACAATACCCCAAGATGAAACACCTTCCTTACAAAGCGCAGGATGCCGGGCCCGCCGCACCCGGTGTCCTGCACCTATCAAATGAAAACCTCCCACGCCCTGGTAAAGCCCTGGAGGGGAACACGCGCCCGGTGCAATATCCGGCCGGTCCCCTACCAGGCACAATTGCCGGAGGCGCCCTGTGATACCTAAAAGACCCGCAGAATGTTTTCTTCGTCTTACCGACACGCAGCTCCTCACCCTGTGCATCTACGGTGAGACCGGCAAGAAGCTCGTCACGGGCCACCAGCTCGGCGTGGCGTCATGCGTCCTGAACCGGGCGCGCAATCTTACCGGCCGAGGTGCGGGCGTGACCTTGAAGGATGTAATCCTTGCACCGGGACAGTTTCCCTGTTTCCAGGAGGGCAACCCGAACCGCCTGGGTCTTATGGCGATCGCCTGCGGATGGGACAAGGCATTCCAGAGGAACAGGCACCTGCGCGAGTGCTACCGCATCGCGGAGGGTGTTATGAGCGGAGATCTCCCGGACAACGTTTCCGGGGCAACCCACCACAAGAAGAGTGAAGACCAGGCTCCCTGGCCGGACACCATGAAACTCGTTGCCGTTATCGGTGAGTACGAATTCTACGCGTAAGACACGCGACGGAGGTGTGCATGATCGACTACATCATATTCAAGACCGGTATCTTCCTGGGGCTTGTCCTCGGCATTGGATTCGGCATCGTTCTGGCGAGGCCTGATCTCGTCAATAGAGTACGCGAGAAGATACGCCCCTGGCTCTCCAGGCTCTTAGACAACAAGGGCAGCATCGAGGTACCCCCGGTATCCGTCAATGTCCTGGTCAAGTATCTGCTTCGGTTCGGTATCCCGCTTGCCGGCGTTATCGGATTAATCGCGCTTCTGAAGGCAGACACGATATCGGTGGTCCTCTACAAGTGCTGCCTCATCCTCACCGGGTTCATCCTGGCTGAGGCGATCTGGGTCATCGGGTACAAGTACATTTTCGGAAAGATCGAAAAGGAGGGCATCAGTGAATATGACCGGCGCAGCATCATGCTTTTTCGCGGCATGCTGTACGCTGCTATCATCCTGGGTCTTACCGCTGGATTGTAACGCGCTCAACCGGTGCCTGAAGTATCGCTCCGCGGTTATCCGGGAATCCCGTTTTCATCTCGGCATGGACGCGCCCTGGCACCTTTTCCTCGGGCAGATCGAGCAGGAAAGCGGATGCAGGCCGGCCGTCACAGCCTTTGATGGAGGAGCGGGCCTGGGTCAGTTCATGCCGAAAACCGCCGAGTGGATCCACGATCGCGAGGAGACCCTCCGGGAGATCTCCGTGAAACCTTCGCCGTATGATCCCCGCTGGTCCATCAGGGCGCTTATCCTTTACGACCGGTATCTCTACGGTGTGGTGGCGTGTGAGGGCTGGCACTATGCATTTCGTGCCTACAACGGTGGCCAGGGCCTTCTCAACAGAGAGATCCGCCGTGCCGGGTCCTGCGACCGGGAAGCAATAGAGAGTCAGTGCCGGCGTAAGGTTATCCGGCTGAAGAATGGCTCGCTTCTCGATCTCTGCCGGGTGAACATCGATTACCCGCGTCAGATCGAGACCAGAGGGGAGAAATACAGATGAGCGCACAGATAGCCTGGAAGATAGCGAAGGTCCTCATCCCTCTCATGATCGGCGCCATCATAGGCGGTATCGTCGTCGGCAAGGTGAAGCAGCTGCAGATAGACGCCGTCAAGCTGGAGCTTGCGAAGGCGCAGCAGGAACTGACCGTCTGCCAGGACGCCAACGAGGCAAGCCAGGCGACGATTGGGAGTCTCACGACGGAGCTGCAATCGGCACAGAAGAGCTGCACCACAAGGCTCAGGCAGAAAGAACACACGGCCGCCGAGATCACGCGGATCGACGGTTTGAAACCGGGGGTGAAGGCAAATGAGACGAACGCAAATACTGGCGGTAGCGACACTGGTGATCCTATCCTCGATGCTCTTAACGGGATGTTCATCGATGAAGGAAAGCCGACAGATCGTGAAGACTGAATACATCCGGCAGCAGGTACCGCCTCTGCCATCCCGCCCGGAATATTACCCGGTGCTCTTCGTCAAGAAAGACGGGCGCTATTGCACCTCCGACAACGATAGTGCACGGAACCTGCTCAAGAACCGGGTCCTGGACAAAGGCTACCAGGCAGAGATGAGAGGCAGCCTTGAGGGCATGACACAGGGTGAAGGCAGATGACCCCCGAGACCGCACATACCCTGGGCGCGATCGCAACCATCGTCGACAAGCTCGGCGCCATGCCCATCGGGACGCTGCTCATCGTCATCATCTTCGGTCCGTGGATATTCAGCTTTCTGATGTCCCGTGTCCAGGAGAAACGGTTCGACGCCATGAAGGATATGTACAAGTCAAACGTGAAGCTCGTCGAGTCCTTCGATAAGCTGGCGAACGTGCTCAACGATGTGGTGACGCTCAACACGGCCAAATGGAGCGAGGCGACAGACAAGATCAACACCAATCAGTACTGCCCGCTGGCGCGGGTCAAGAAGACCGTCAGGGAGGACATAATCAATGGGTGACGTGGCCCGCTTGAGGACGGAGATACAGGCAAGGAAGTTCCGGGCGCTGGAGATCGCGGAGGCGATAGACCGCAAGGTCAAAGACATCAAGGAAGCGCTTTCCGGGTATCCGCTGACCAAACCGGAGAACTTGAGGCTCGCCATGG
>DIFE01000071.1 GCA_002418985.1 Deltaproteobacteria bacterium UBA5756 | reverse complement strand
CCGGACGGCCCCTGGTTCTTTATCATCGCCCGCACCCTTGAGGCGGCCGATAAGTTCCAGCTGATGGGGATCACCGACACCTCCATGCTCCGCCCGCAGGTCTTTGCCTTTGCCGACGGTGAAGTTCAGGTCGGCTTGATTTGTTCCGAAAAGCAGGCGATCGACGCGACACTGCTCAGCATGTCGAAGGATGACAGCCGTATCTGTCCCATCGCCGACAAATACTGGAATGCCCGGGGCGGCAGTTCGACGGACGGCGGGTCCTTCATTTTCACGCTTGAAAAGGGTGAGGCCGGCACGTACCGGCTGAATTGTGCCGACAAGTTCGGGGTTTCCGTAAAATTACCGTCCGGAACGGAAGTTGTCAATCTATCGGAAGAAATAGCGCTGTCCGGAACGAACGGCGACACGATCGCGAGCGGTATCCGGGAGCACTTCGAGAGGGACAGCCTGGCGGCCTTGCGTTATTTCACTGAAAACATTGCCCGGTGGTCCCTGGCGGATGTCAGTCGTGCCTGTGAGGCGGTCGTCGCGCTGGCCGAAGACCCGAGGCAATGCGCCGGGGCCATACAACTGCTGACGCTTCTTAACGACCGGCGATATGACACGGGCACGAAAAAGCGCAAACACATTCTCCAGATAGTCCGCAGCGCCTTGCGCCGGCTGTTTTCCGGGCTCCCTTCAATCGCGGAAGATATACCGGCAAGCGAATTCCGGCTCATCGATTACAACTCCAGGGACCTGCTCAGAGAGCCTCACGCGGGCGAGACGACGCTCGTGATCGACACGCTTGGTTTCCCGGCGGAAGGAAAGGAGTGCAATTCCTCGCTTCTGGTGGATGCCTACATGAAGGGCTGGAAGAACTTCATTGTCTATAACTGCGCCGGCCAGCGTTTTACCGGCTGCGGACTCGGGCCGCACACCTGGGATGTCAGTATCGATGTCTACGACAGCGATGGCGACTACCTTGCCTCCGGTATAGACGGGTTGACGATCACCGTCCACGGTAATGCCCAGGACCAGCTTGGTCAGATCATCAAGGAAGGTAAACTTGTCATCCACGGCGATACCGGCCAGACGTTTCTTTACGGCGCGAAAGGCGGCTCCGTTTTTGTCCTGGGAAATGCGGCCGGCCGTCCGCTCATCAACTCCGTCGGCAGACCGAAGGTGGTGATCAACGGCACCTGCCTCGATTTCCTCGCGGAATCGTTCATGGCGGGCGACCCCTTTGCGGGAGGCGGTTTTGTTATCCTCAATGGCATTACGTTCGATGATAAAGGCGGCGTAGTGGATTTGAAGGAACCCTATCCCGGCGGCAACCTGTTCTCGCTTGCTTCCGGCGGCGCCATTTACGTGCGTGATCCTCGCAGGTACCTTGTCCGCCAGCAACTGAACGGCGGTAATTTCTTCAGGATGACCGATCAGGACTGGGAAACCATCCTGCCCTATCTTCAGGAGAACGAGCGTTTGTTCGGGATCAAGGTGGATGACCTGCTGACCGTCGACGGCAAACGCAAGCGGCCGGCCGAAGTCTACCGGAAAGTTGCGCCGGCCAAGCTGTCGGCTACCGCTGAGATGGAGTCCGACGAATGGTAATTTATATGAGAGAGTGTCGAAAATGACGACAAGAATTACAAGACAGAATACCCCCGGAAGCCTTCTGAAGGCTGTCCAGGAAAAGGCGGATGTCAACCTCGGCGCCTGCTACCAGTGCGGGAAGTGTTCCATCGGCTGTCCCGTGGCCGGCGAGGTCGAGTCGCCGCCGTCGGAGATAATACGGAGGCTGCAGCTGGGCGCCGGCGACGAACTATTGCAGACGGGCCTTATCTGGACATGCCTGTCCTGTGAAACGTGTTACGCCAGGTGTCCGAACCAGATAAACTTTACCGCTGTCATTGATGCCCTGAGGTCCATAGCGGTGGAAAAAGGGGTTGCCAAACCCCAAGGTGATGCGCCTTTATTCAACCGTTCATTCCTGAACACGGTCAGGTCTTACGGCCGTGCTTACGACCTCAAGGCCATTGCGATGTATAAGCTCGGGGCCGGGAACCTGGGGCAGGATATGGACAAATTCCCTGCCATGCTGAAAAAAGGCAAGATAGCAATCCTGCCGCCATCAGGTACCGACAAAGGCACGGTGAAAGAGATCTTCAAAAAGGCGGCGAAAAACAAAGGAGCGGGACGATGAAATACGCATATTATCCCGGGTGCTCCGCTCATTCCACCGCCCGCGACATGCATGAATCATGTCTGGCGGTGTCGAAGGCACTTGGTATTGAACTCAATGAGATCAAGGGCTGGACATGCTGCGGTGCCAGCTCCGCCCATCAGACCGACCGGGAACTGGCGGCGTCGCTCGCCTCGGCCAACCTCCTCAAGGCCAGGCAGATGGGAATGGACATGGTGGTCAATTGCGCCGCCTGCTATAACCGCTCGAAGGTTGCCAACTACGAGATCGTCAATTCCGGTCAGATGAGGCAAGCGGTTGCCGACAGCCTGGGAGAGCCGTACGACGGGTCTGTTCCGGTGCGGCACTTCGTCGAGATACTCCTGAAAGACCTTGGAACGGCTGCCTTGCGCAAGAAGATCGTCAACCCCCTGACGGGTCTCAAGGCGGCTGCTTATTATGGTTGTTACCTGGTCCGTCCACCGGAAGCAACCGGCTTTGACGATCCCGAGAACCCTACTATCCTGGAGCG
>DIFE01000145.1 GCA_002418985.1 Deltaproteobacteria bacterium UBA5756 | reverse complement strand
AGCCGGGATGACGTATAGAGAAGGTCTTGATATGCTGGACAGCATAAGAGAGAATCAATGACTGCCGGATAAGGCAACCTGGTTTTGAAGTGCGGGATTTACCTGTCCTGAATCATTGTTTTATAAAGAACGCATTTTGGGAAACAGATTATCCTGGACAGCAGTGACCCCTTACCCATTACCTATCTTCTCCACATTCGGCCCGCCGCCTCGCACCAACTGCAGGATCACGAAGCCGGCTATGAAGAGGGTCGATACGGCCAGTACGGCCGGGCGCTGGTTTTTGGTCAGGGCCGATACCGTCCCGAAGATCAGCGGACCCAGTATCGCCGATGTTTTTCCCACAAGACTATATACGCCGAAGTACTTGGATTCGTCACCAGCGGGTATGAATTGTGCAAAAAAGGCGCGGGTGGCGGCCTGTATCGTACCGAGGCCAAGCCCTGCCATCGAGGCCGCAGCGAAAAAGAAGCCCTTCCGGTAAATAAAATAGACAACGACGGTCACAAGAACCCACAGGAGAAGTGACAGCGAGACGACCTTTTTGGGACCCCAATAGTCGATAGGTTTTGCCATCAGAAACGCACCTGCCAGAGCCGTCATCTGAACTACGAGGAAAAGGACGATCAATTCCTGCAGTGTGAACCCTAGAGTCGTCGCCGCGAATACATTTGAGAAGACTATAACCGTATTGACCCCATCTTCGTAAAGGAAGTAAGCCAGGAGAAACCTTCGCTGATCTTTGCTCGACCACATCCGTTTCAAAACAGTCCACGTAGTGGTGAAGCCATCCCTCGCGGCTCTTGTCAGCTCCACCCCTTTGCCCCGGTCGGGCGGGAGAAAAAAGAACGCCGGCAGCGAAAAGACCGCAAAAAAAACGGCCACCATCGGCCAGACAAGAGTGATGTGTTCTTTTTCTACAAGCCACAGGCCAATTACCAGAGAGAGTATTGAACCCAGATATCCGATGGCGTATCCCCATGCGGACACCCTCCCCTGGTGCTCGTTGTCCGCTATGTCATTGAGAAAGGAGTTGTAAAAGACAATTCCACCTTCCATGCCTACGTTGGCGAACACCACCAGTACAAAGCCGGTCATTGCCATACCCTTGTCGACATACATCAGTGACGCCGTCGCAAGAACGCAGAGCAGCGAGTATGAAAAGAGGAATTTCTTTCTTGCACGGGCATAATCGGAGATGCCACCCAGGAAAGGCGAACTCAGGGCCACGAAGGCCATGCTCAGCGATATCGCCCGTCCCCACCAAACGTCACCCTGGTTGCCGTCGTTCCCGACGATTACCGTGGTATAATACACGGGAAAAATGACTGCCAAAACGACTGCGGAATAGCTCGAATTGGCAAAATCAAAGAGGCACCACGAGAATATTTTTCTATCAAAAAGAATGCTCTTCATTGTCTTTTGGTGGTCACTAATTTACAATAAACAAAGTTGGCATTCACTAAAAAAGGAGAATTGAATGGATCTTTCTGCTTTCGAAAAAATGAATGAGGATGAACTCCGAAATTACCTGACCTTCCTCCTGTGGCATTACCGCGTCATGGACGCCTTCTGGTTCATTTACGTCGGCGACACATACGGCCAGGAACAGGCGGAACGGATAAACGAAGCGGTCTGGTCGCGAGTTCCGGAGCTCGGCACCCGGGATCTCCTCCAGCGCTTTGATATCAAGGAGAGGGGTCTTAAAGGCTTTACGAAAGTCCTGAAACTCTTTCCCTGGACCATCCTTGTAGGATATCAGTTTGAGGAGAAGGAGGATGAAGTCATCGTGACAATACCCCATTGCCCGACGCAGGAAGCGCGTCTGAGGCGAGGGTTGGGCGAATTTGTCTGCAAGTATATGCATCACGGAGAATTTGAAAGCATAGCCCGGGCGGTTGATCCTTCCATAAAGGTCGAGTGTCTCTTTGCCCCGCCCGACGAACATCCGGCCGATTGCTTCTGTAAATGGAGGTTTACTCAAACATCGTAAGCAAACGGCGGGGATCGCGTAGAGAGAAACGGAGGAAGCATGATTATAGGCATACCCAGAGAGATCAAGGAAGGTGAAAACAGGGTTTCAATGACCCCGGCAGGTGTCCATGCCCTTGTTTCAGCCGGCCACAACGTTCTGTTGGAGAAAGGGGCCGGGACGGGAAGCAGTCTTACGGATGAGGAATATGCTAATGAAGGGGCCGAGATAGTCGAATCCAAAAGGACGATCTTCGCCCGATCGGACATGATCGTGAAGGTGAAGGAACCTCTCGAAACAGAGTGGCCCCTCCTGCAGGAGGGGCAGATCCTCTTCACGTACCTTCACCTCGCCTCATCGGAGAAGCTGACGAAGGGCCTTCTTAAGAGCAAGATAACAGGGATTGCCTACGAGACAATGGAAGACAGCGACCACAGGCTGCCTCTTCTGACTCCCATGAGCGAGGTTGCCGGACGCATCTCGGTCCAGGTTGCCATGCGCTTCCTGGAAAGTGATCACGGTGGACGGGGGGTTCTCTTAAGCGGGGTTCCCGGCGTTGCCCCGGCAGAGGTCGTGATCATCGGCTGCGGGATCGTCGGTTTAAATGCCGCCCGGGTCGCCTCCGGCCTCGGCGCTCACGTGACCGTAATCGATGTCTCCCACAGCCGTCTTAAATACGTGGAAGACATCATGCGCGGCTGCGTAATGACCATATATTCAACCAGCTACGCGATCCAGAAAGCGGTCCAGTACGCCGATGTCCTTATCGGCGCCGTCCTTGTGCCCGGCGCGCGAGCTCCCGTACTCGTTTCCGAACAGATGGTGGCATGTATGAAACCGGGGTCCGTTATCGTGGATGTATCAATCGACCAGGGCGGCTGTATCGAAACCATAAGGCCCACATCCCACGGGGAACCAACCTACAAGCTGTATGATGTCCTCCATTACGCCGTCCCGAACATGCCGGCCTCGGTTCCCAGAACATCGACATTCGCCCTGACAAATGCAACCCTCCCCTATGTCCAGACCTTGGCATCACTTGGCGTGAAGAAAGCAGCTTCAAACGATCCCGTGATCGCCTCCGGCATCAACGTGAGGAAGGGTGTTGTCACCTACCCCGCCGTCGGCGAGGCATTCGGCATGAGATGGAAAAAATGGAACAGGGTGTGACCTTTTAGAACTCCCCGGGTACCGCCACGATCTCAATATCCCCTGACTGGCTCTTTGCGGCCACGAAAGTCGGAACCGTGAATGCATTGACGGCCTCCGAGATGGAAAGGCTACCCTCCGCGGAATCCTTCCTTCCCGTGAAAGGGATCGTGTCGGGACTGCGCTGGCACTGGCAATTGATATTGACCCTTGATACATTGTGGACAAGACGGCGCGTCAACTTTGTCAGCAAAGCCCTGTCAGCACCGAAGATGCTGGCCTGCTGACCGTAATTCGATTCTCTTATGTACCTGAGAGGTTCCTCGAGATCGTCAAAGGGAACTATCGGCACCACGGGTCCGAACTGTTCCTCGCGGCAGACACGCATCTGAATCGAGGCGGGGTAAAGCAGTGCGGGGTAGAAGAAAGTCCCCATTGCCCCTGCATCGCCATCATTGATGACCTCGGCACCGAGATTCTCAGCGTCTTCCACCAGCCCGGACAAGTATTGAGCACGATCATGCTCGGCAAGGGGGGTGACAAAGACATCTTTTTCCCAGGGCATACCGTATTTCAAGGCACCCACCTCGCTGATGACGCGCCGATTAAACTCCGCCGCGACGGAGCGATGGACGAAAAGTATCTTCAAAGCGGCGCACCGCTGGCCGTTGAATGTGATGGCACCCCGTACGCATTCACGTGCCGTCATGGTCAGATCAGCGTCGGGCAGTATTATCGCCGGGTTTTTCGCCTCCAGCCCCAGAATGCACCTGAGCCGGTGCGGTTTGGGATGAAGCCCCCTGAGATAGGTAGCAACGGGACTTGTCCCGATGAAGTAGAGAACGTCAACCATCCCCGAGGAGATAATAGGCGGTATAGTCCTTTTGCCGTCGCCATAGACGATACTGACGGACCCTGCCGGGAAAACGTCTGCAATAGGCTTGAGAAGCTGCTGAAAAAAAAGGCAGCCAAGCCTGGGAGGCTTGATGATCACCGCATTGCCCGCCAGCAATGCCGGGGCGAAGGCAGTCATTGTCTCGAAGAGCGGATAGTTGAAGGGGCCCATGACAAGGACAACACCCGCAGGCATCCTTTCGAGCCTGCCCGTAATGCCGTTCGCCCTGATAGTCTCAGGAGGCTTCCCGTCGATCCCCTGGAACCTTCCCAGACAACCCCGTGCATATTCGAGGGCCCGGTCGAATTCGTTTCCGGCATCCCGAGAGGTCTTCCCGATCTCCCATTGAAGCAACCGCACGATCGCGTCTTTTGCATTTTCCAGACGCTGCAGGAAGGCATCGAACAGCTTTATTCTGTCCCTGACCGGCGTACAGGGCCAAGCACCCTGGCCCTGTGAGAACGCATTACGGGCTTGCCGTAAGACATTGAGTGACGCTTCCTCATCCATCGATGGCACGTACCCGATGCATTTCTGTGTCAGACCCTCCCCCGTTCGCATCAATAACGGTGAGCAAACCTCCCGGAAGGGCCCCTTCCACGGCTCGACCCTCCCATCGAGAAGATAGTCTTTTCTCCCGATGGGTATGCCTTCCAGCATGCCCTCAGGGATGTCGCTTTCATATGGAAAAATGTTCTTCATGTGTACACGATCCCCCGATAATCTCCTGAAAAGCATTCCTCGATCTCATCGCAAAAGGGATATGTATTATAGGAGGAAAAGAAAAGAAACATCAAAGAAAAAAACTTACTTACGCACAAAGAATAGAGCGCTAACCCGGCGAGCTGCCGTCATAAAGGTTAATATCTATCCCGAGCGAAGCGATCATACGTTTGGACGATTTCCAATTCTTTAGCTCGCGTTCCCTGCGAATAGCGTCTTCTCTGGCTCGATAACTCTCTTGATATACAACAACCCAGGGTCCTTTATTTCTTGTATATGGGCTTTTCCCATTGTTATGGTAATAGATCCGCTTCTCCAAATCCGACGTACTTCCTATGTAGAATTTATTTATGGTGGGTGAGTATAGGACGTATACGGCGTACATAGTTACGAGTCTTCTGAGTAACTTACCCTCCCG
>DIFE01000142.1 GCA_002418985.1 Deltaproteobacteria bacterium UBA5756 | reverse complement strand
GAGAATCAATGACTGCCGGATAAGGTAACCTGGTTTTGAAGTGCGGGATTTACCTGTCCTGAATTATTGTTTTATAAGGAACGCATTTTGGGAAACGGATTATCCTGGACAGCAGTGACAGCCGGATCATAGAACACGGGACCCCTCTGGAGATCCGCTCCAGCAAACGCGAAGAAACCCGGGAGTTCTTGAACACGACAAAAATACCCGGCTTCACAGGAGGTAATCATGAATAAAAAAGTGACCCCGGAATTGAAGGTGGGTATTCTCGTCCTCGCGGCAATCCTCGTCCTTCTCTACATGTCCTTCAGGATAGGAAGCCTCGGAGGGTTTCGGGAACAGGGATATCTTCTGTATGTGACCGTTGAAAACGCCGGAGGTCTTGACCCGCGCACCCCGATCCAGATCGCCGGTGTCGAGGTGGGCAAGGTCGACAGGATCAAACTCGAGGGATACAAGGCGCTGATATCGCTCCACATCAGGAAAGGAGTGCCGGTTCCGGCGGACAGCAAGGTAAGCATCAAGACCCAGGGCGTTCTCGGCGACAAATATATCGAGATCATTCCGGGGAAGGCCGCGCAGTACCTTGCCGCGGGTGACCGGATACAGGATGTGGTAACGCCGCCGGATCTCAACCAGGTGTTTGCCGAGGTCGGCGAGGCGGCCAAAAATTTCGGCGATACCATGAAGGATTTCAAGGGGCTCCTGGGCGAACCGGAAAAAGAGGCCATTAAGAAAAGCCTTGCCAATATTGAGGTGGTCAGCAGCGATTTCAAAAAGATCTCGAGCGATATAGAGAAGGGCAAAGGTACTCTGGGCAAACTGGTAAAGGATGATACTCTGTACAACGACGCCAGGGAGACGGTGTCGTCATTGAAGGCCGTCTCGAAAGACATCGAGCAGGGCAAAGGCACCCTCGGCAAGTTGGCGAAGGATGAGGCGCTCTATGATGAAACGAAGGAGGCCGTGGCGGGTATCAAGGAGTTTACCGACGGTCTCAGGAAGGGAGAGGGTACGCTGGGTAAGCTGGCAAAGGATGACAGCCTGTACAACGAAACCGAAAAAGCGATGAAGAAGGTCCAGAAGGGCGCCGAAGGCCTGCAGGAGATGACCCCGATTACCGTGCTCGGGACGATATTCGGGATCTTTTTCTAGTGTAAGGAAAATTCTTTGCCTTCAACCCTCAAGCGAATCGGGTCATTCAAGCCGCTTTTCCTGTGCGGGCTTCTTCTTTTCCTGTCGGCCCTGTTCCCATGCAGTCTCCGGGCAGTCTGGCCGGTTTCCTGGGAGCTTGGTGAGGAAAGGCGGTTCCTTGGGCCCCTTGTCTCCTACGACGAAGAGAACGGCGAGCGCCACTTTGTATTCAGGCCTCTTCTGTTCTCCTATGATTCCGAAGAGGGCGGTACATATAACTACCTTTTTCCCCTGGGCAAGTCCTCCCCGAAGAAATCTTATTTCATTCCCATCTACATGGCGCAACGGTCCGAAGAGGCAAGCAATACGGCATTTCTTCTGTTCTTCTACGGCACGACAAAGGAGGCCGGAAGCTACGGCGGTTTTCCCCTTTGCCGGTATGCTGAAGAAACGTTTTACGAATGACGAAATGGGTTTCTTTCTCTGGCCTCTTTACAGCTATACAAAAAATGAGGGGGCCACGAAGACCAATATCGCCTAGCCCTTCTTTTCCGTTTACAGCGGGGCCGAGGAGGGCTTCAAGGCCTGGCCGCTTTATGGCACGCGTTCGAGACCGGGTGCAAAGAACACCCGGTTCTTTCTCTGGCCCTTCGTGATAAAGGAGGAAAAGAACCTCGACACGGACAACCCCATCGATATCCTGTTTGTCCTGCCTTTCTACATGCAATCGGTTTCCCGACTGCACGAAACAAAGGGGGTTCTCTACCCTTTGTTCAGCTATCGGCGCAACGAAGACAAGGAGGAGTGGAATTACCTCTGGCCTTTCCTTTCCTCGTCGGAGGGCAGGGAAACGAAAGGTTTCTCTTTTTTCCCCTTCTATTCCAATGAAACCGTCGGCAGGGACAGAAAATCCTATTTCCTCTTTCCACTCTACTCCGAGAGAGAATGGTATTTTAAGGACACTCGTTATTACCAGAGCAGCGTCCTCATCATCAACTGGCGCATCGAGGAGGAGGACAGGACCTTCCTCAACATCTGGCCGCTCTTCGAATACAAGTCACAGGACGACGACTATGTCTTTCTGGCGCCTTCCCTGCTTCCTTTCAGGGGCCGCGGTCTTGAAAGGATCATCAAACCCCTGTTCACCCTTTACGAGCAGCGCAGGCGGGAAGGCCGCCTGATGACAAGCCTTCTGTACGGTCTCTATACCAGGGAAGAGGAGGATGAAAACTGGAAGATGCGGTTTGCCTTCCTCCTCGAACTCTCACGTCAGGACGGAAGTACAGGTTTCGAGATCCTTGGCGGCCTCTTCGGCATCGACGCAAAACGGATAAAGGTCTTCTACATTCCCTTAAACCGCAATATCGACCCGCCGTCTTTTTCTTCTATTCCTGATTGTCGGGGTAGAGCTGCATGATGTTGCGGATTACGTCGAGGATGGAGAAGAAGACGTCGAGCATTTCGGGGTCGAAGTGTTTGCCCCGTTCCTGGTCCATGGTTTCAAGGACGCGCTCTTCTTCCCAGGGCTCTTTGTAGGAGCGCCCCGAACTCAGCGCATCGAAGACGTCGGCTATGGCCACTATGCGGCCGAAAACGGGTATCTCCTTTTCTTTCTTACCGATGGGGCGGCCGCTTAAGTCCTCGAAACCGGAGAGGGGCTCACCGGTTGTGTAATCGATATAGCCGGGGTAGCCCTTGCCGTCCCAGCGTTCGTGGTGGTTAAGGGTGACCAGGAATGCCGCCTTGTCGAAGTCGGATCGCTGATGCGAGAAGAGCCGGGCTCCGAGATAGGTGTGCTGTTTCATGACTTCGTATTCATAGCTGTCGAGACGGGCGGGCTTCTTGAGAATGAGATCGGTGATGGCCACCTTGCCGACATCGTGGAGCATGGCGGACATCTTGAGGATGTCCCTGTTTTGTTCGATCTCGGCCCTGGGGGTGCCTCTTGACAGGGCCCACGCCTCGTAGAGTTCGACGGAATAAGATGAAACACGGTTTACATGGGCGCCCGTCTCCATGGGGTCCCTCAGTTCGGCCATCTTGATCATGCGCAGGATGATGTCGCGGGTCATCGTTGCCCGTTCAATGGCGATGGCGGCATTGTTGGCAAAGTGGACTACGAATGGTTCGTCGTCGGCGTGAAAGGGAATGATATTTCCACCGGAGTCCGTGGCATTGATAAGCTGGAGCACCCCGACAACTTCCTCTGTGTGGGTCTTCAGGGGAAAGGAAAGGACGGATCGTGTCTTGTATCCCGAAAGCTTATCGTATGACGGATCAAAGGAAAAGGGTACGGTGTCGCCGATGGTGTAAACGTCCTCGAGGTTGAGGACTTTTCCTGTGTTGGCGACATAGCCCGAGATGGATTGATTGCTGACGGGAATGGTAAAAGCGGAATAGATCAGCTTCCTGCCCGCGGGGAGCTGTCTCTGCAGCGTGTCGTTCTGGGTGTAACGGAAGAGAAGGGTGTCACCATCCTTGATATAGATGGATCCGGCATCGGCGTTCGTCAGGTGACGGGCCTTTGTGAGAATACGCTCCAAAAGGATATCGATGTCCCTGGTCTGGATGACTTCAAGGCCGACATTGAGGACTTCCTGGAATTTCTTCCTCTCGTCTATCATGCTGTCTGCGCGGGGTTAGACATGCCTGAGAAGGGTGTTTAGCGGGGTGGTGTGCCGAGCACATATTCAAAACGTGCCTTGAAATTTTCCGGCGACATGTTGGCGGTCCTGGCGAGCTGTGCGAGATGGGAACCTTCAAAGTCTTCCCTCTCAAGCCGTATCATATATTTTCTGGCCACCTCGTAGGTCTCCGTGGTGGTGTCCACGGTCCTGATCTTCACCTTGCCGGTCTTGTAGTCGATCATTTCGACAAAAGGAACCGGCCTGAGGTTGCCTTCATAAGATACTATCATGGAGCCTGTGCCCCCTTTGAGCAGGAACCTGACGGCACCGTACCCGAGGTTGCGGGTGTACTCGACGTCGTAAGGCACGGGATTGGCTGCGCGGAGTTCGTAGCCGATGTTCTTGTCTACGATGCCCACCTCGAGGCCCATGTCGACGAGCGTCTTGTTCACGAAATCTTTAAGGACCCTGCCGAGCTGAATTTCGGAAAGCCGAAGCTCGCCTTTTTCGTTGTGCTCTACTTCTTCGAGACTGGAGAGTTCCTCAAGATCGAATTTTTCCGAGATTCCTTCGGCAAGGATGGCAACTCCGTAATCCCTGCCCATGCTCTGCCTTTTCAAGATGGCACCCGTGAGGGTGTCGGCGACTTTTTTGAAAGAGAGTTTTTCTTCGGGAAATTCTTCAGGTATGATGGACAACGTGGCGCCGGCGGCCTTACCCATGCCGAGGGCCAGATGCCCGGCATGCCTTCCCATGGTCGTGATGAAATACCAGCGGCCCATGGTGCGGGCGTCCTCGATAATGTTGTTGACGATGTAAACCCCGACGTGGCGGGCGGTTTGAAAACCGAATGTGGAGAAACCGCCGGGAAGGGGTATGTCGTTGTCGATGGTTTTGGGGGTATGCACGACGCTTACGGAGCCGCGGGCCTCCCGTTCGATCCAGTTTGCCATGTAAAGGGTGCCGTCGCCGCCTATGGTTATGAGGTACTTGATGCCGGCCCCTTTCAGGGTCGACATGAGGGTCTTGAACTTCGCCTTGGCGTTTTCCGGTTTATCCCGCGATGTTCGAAGAATGGAGCCTCCCGAGGCATGTATCCTCGAGACATCATCGATCGTCAGAGGAACGAATATGTCCTTGTTTCCCTCGAAGAGGGCCTTAAAGCCACCCTTGATACCAAGGACCTTTTTCCCTGAATTGATCGCTTCAATCGTTGCGGCACTAATGACTCCATTGATGCCCGGTGCGGGACCGCCGCCGACGATGATCCCTATGGTTTCTGTTGCCATGCTCTACATTTAGCATCTTTCCGTCTTTATTTGCAAGGGTTTTTGTAATATCCTGTATATTCCGGGGCGGCGATGAAAATTGGCTTCCATGTTTCCATATCAAAGGGGTTTGACGACACTCTCGAACGGGCCAGGAAACTCATGTGCCAGGTGGTGCAGATCTTTGTCAAGAACCCGCGCTCCTGGTCGCAAAGGGAGCTTTCGGACGCCGACCTGGCAGCCTTTGGCCGACTGTCCGCGGAACTGCCTGTTTTTGCGCATCTCTCCTACCTTCCCAACCTGGCGAAGATAGATGAAGACGAGCGAAATTTGAAGGGATTGCTCCACGAGGCTTCGTTGTGTGCCAGACTGGGCATTCCGGGCCTCGTCGTCCATCCCGGATCGCGTCCGGACAAAACGAAGGGTATGGAAATGATCGCCCGGGCCATCAATATCGTACACGATGAATACGATGTCTCAATCCTCGTAGAGAATACCGCCGGCCAGGGAAATGTACTCGGAAAGAACATTGAGGAGCTGGCGCGCATCTACGAGGGCACCTCCCGCAAAGACAAAACCCTGTTCTGCATCGACACGGCGCACCTTTTCGAATCGGGACCGAATATAAAGGAAAGGCCAGTCTGGCAGGGGTTTGTGAGCGACTTCGAAAAGACTTTGGGGCGTCAGAAGATCGGCTTCTTTCATCTTAACGATTCAAAGGCGGCGGCCGGCACACATGTGGACCGCCACTGGCACATAGGCCGTGGTGAAATCGGCCTGAAATTTTTCAGGATGCTCATGAAAGACAAAAGATTTGCCCATCTGGCCGGTGTGATGGAAACACCGGAGATGGGCAATATGGACGAAATGAATATGGAAGCTATGCGCTCGCTACTTCCTCCGCTGGTGCCGCGTTCTTCTTCTTAATTTTTTATATTTATGTTTCCGGATCTTCTTTTTCCTCCACTTCATTACACTGCCCATTGCTCCACCTCTTTAATATGCGAAAGTTAAAGTATTATGTCAAGAGTTCGTAAACGCTAACAACATAACCCTACTGTCGCTTTTTTTCAAGCAGATAATGAAAAGAAGCCGTTTTTTGCCACTGTTGCGAGCCTTCCCCCGATTGTGTTGAAATAAGCCGTCAAAACCGCTATAATAACTGACCACGCGCCTGTAGCTCAATTGGATAGAGCAACGGACTTCTAATCCGTAGGTTCTGGGTTCAAGTCCCGGCAGGCGCGCTTCTTATTGCCTGTAATATAGCCAACTTATACAACTTATTCGAACCGGCTTATCTCTTGCCATCGTTTTGTGTGAGAAACCGTGTGAGAATCTAACCGATGGCTTCATACGTCTCCATGGCGGCAATGTCCGCCTCGTTAATGCTCTGAATGTAGAGTTCGGTCGTCGTTCTCTTCTCGTGACCAAGGATCTTTTGTATTGATCCGATAGGGACCCTTGCATGGTCGAGGACCGATGCGCCATAATGCCGGAGGGGGTGGTACCTGAAATACTTCACCTCAGCCTTCTTGCAGAGCGACTTCATCAACCCCTTTCTGTCTTTGTAGGGCCCCTCAACCCACCGCTTTTCCTTCGCGCTCCAATATCGGTGCCAAAACACCCAGGGCTTGCTCTCATCTCTTGCAGCGTGACGACTTTGCAGGACTTCGTACAACCTCTTTGTCATGTGTACTATGCGGGGGGTCAGGCCGCCGCCCTCTGTGCCAATATAAGTGAGACACTTCCCACCCAATAGTTTAGACTCTGAGGACGGGAAGGAGAAAGCAAGTTTGAAAGAGAAAGGTCCAATGATCGTACCCGGCAATATAGGCACAGAGAAACCAATCATCAAAGCGGTCCCGGACCCGGAGGTCACCGAGAAGGCGGTACGCCGGAAGTTCACCGCGGAGTACAAACTCCGTATCGTCAGGGAGGCCGACGCCTGCACTGAACCCGGCCAGATAGGCGCTCTTCTTCGCCGCGAAGGGATCTATTCGTCAAACCTGGCCTCGTGGAGACGCCAGATCAGAGAGGGCCTCGTCCCCAGGAAGAGAGGGCCCGTTCCCCGCAGGCCCGATCGTAATGCCCGTCGTATTGCCCAGCTGGAGAAAGATAATGCAAAGCTTACCCACAAGCTCAAAAAAGCGGAGCTCATCATCGAGGTCCAAAAAAAAGTGGCAGCCCTTCTCCAGGGGTTAGAAAAGGAAGAGGAGAACTCATGACGGTCACCGCCTCGCTGGCCCGCGAAGTGGGTGTCAGGACCGCCTGCCGTGCCCTCAACGTGCCCCGCTGCGGTTTCTACCGGTGGCAGCGGCCCGAAGCAAAAGAACCGCCCCGTCGTCTCTCTACCCTCGCGCTTTCTTCCAGCGAGCGCAGTGAAGTCCTCGATGTCCTTCACGAGGACCGCTTTGTCGATAAGGCCCCGCAGGAGATCTACGCGGCCCTCCTTGATGAAAAGAGATACATCTGCTCCATCCGCACCATGTACCGCATCCTGGAGAAGGAAGGGGAATTGAAGGAAAGAAGGAACCAGTTGTCCCGTCCTTTGTATACAAAGCCGGAGATCCTTGCAAGGGCCCCCAATGAAGTGTGGTCCTGGGACATAACAAAGCTTAAGGGACCGGTGAAGTGGACTTATTATTATCTCTATGTGATCCTCGACATCTTCAGCCGCTATGTGACGGGCTGGATGGTTGCCCGCAGGGAACTTGCCTCCCTTGCGAAGAAACTTATCGAAGAAACATGTACGAAACAGATGATTCAACCGGGGCAGCTTCTGATCCATGCCGACAGGGGATCGAGCATGACCTCGAAACCGGTTGTTGCCTCGCACATTATTCCAACCATTCATTCTCGCGCTATTGTGACCATTGCATAATTAACTGGCCGGAGAGGTTGTTGTTGTCCCCTCCGGCCATGGTCGTCGTCCAAAGAAATGTTGCT
>DIFE01000005.1 GCA_002418985.1 Deltaproteobacteria bacterium UBA5756 | reverse complement strand
CCGGTGAGAATCCTTGCATAAGTCCTGGCGCTTTTATATAATTAATTCGCCTCTATGGCAAGAAGAAAAGAATGATCTTCGGAACAACAGGCCACGTTGAACGAGACTTCCATGTGACCGGATTCGCATGGTCGCCGTGTTACCTTCTAAATGGCCGCACACCTGTGCTCTTCGAGGCCGGTTTTTATTCCATGGGCCCGCTCTACGCCCAGCATATCAGGAAGGTCGTCGCCGACCGCAACCCCGGGTTTCTCTTCCTCACCCACGTCCATTATGACCATTGCGGGGCAGCCGCTTATTTCAAAAGGATTTTCCCCGGCATCAGGATCTGCGCCTCGAAGAGGGCAAGCGAGATCCTGTCACGTCCGAACGCCATCGACCTCATGACCTCATTGAGCAGCAACTTCACCCGTCTTGCGGAGGCCTCACCTGAAATCGACGGGAACGCCATCCTCCACTCAGTCTTTGAACCTTTCGACGTTGATGTCACCTTCGAGGATGAGAACATCTTTCCGGTAGACCCGTCCATTAGTGTACGCGTGTTCTTTACCCCCGGGCATACCAGAGACATGCTCAGTTATTATATCCCGGAGCGCAAGATTCTTATTGCCACCGAATCGGCCGGCTGCCGCAGTCAGACGGGACAGATAGTCAGCGAATTCCTTGTCGATTTCGATGCCTACATAACCTCTCTCAAGCGCCTTGCCGCCCTTGATTCGGACATTTTCTGCCAGGGTCACCATTATGTATACACGGGAAGCGACGTGAAGGATTTCTTCGATTCTTCCCTTGAGGCGGCGTTCGCCTTCCGCCGACGCGTGCTGGAACTCCTGGAGATGGAAAAAGACTCCGTGGACAAGGTCGTCGAACGGATCAAACAAGAGGAATACGACCCTAACCCGGGGCCGAAGCAACCTGAAAAAGCATACCTCCTGAATCTCAAGACCCGGGTTGCCCATCTCGCGGGCAAAACACAGAAAAACCGAAACCGGTAAGGTAGGAAAGCGGCATTATCAGCCCGGGACGTAAAGGTGGTCCACCCAGTGGTATTTGGCCGCATACCCCGCAATAATATTGGCTTTAGCGACGAAAACAGTTGACACGTTATGCATAATAATAGTTAGATATATGGGCATGTGAATTTTTTAATTTTTCCAAAAATCACTTTATAGGAGGGGCTGTATGGATATAAAGACAATCGGAGTTTTGGGTGCCGGCGTAATGGGTAATGGTATTGCTCAGGTGGCCTCGATGGCTGGCTACAACGTCATCCTGAGAGACATCGAGGACAGGTTTGTTGAGGGCGGGATCAAGAATATCGATAAGTTCCTCGCCAAGACAGTCGAAAAAGGCAAGATGTCGGCAGACGACAAGGCAGCCATAATGGGCAGGATCAAAGGCACAACCGACATGGGAGCCATGAAGGACGCCGACTTCGTCGTAGAAGTAGTTGTAGAAGTTATGAAAATCAAGAAAGAGGTCTTCGCTCAGCTCGACGAGATTACAAAACCCGATGTCATTCTCTCCTCGAATACGTCATCCATGTCGCTGACCGAGATGGCAACGGCAACGAAGAAACCCGACAAGGTTGTGGGTATGCACTTCTTCAATCCCGTTCCGCTTATGAAGCTTGTGGAAGTCATCCGCGGCATCCAGACCAGTGATGCAACCGTCGCAGCCACAATTGATCTTACAAGAAAATTCGGAAAAGAGCCTGTCGAAGTCAAAGTTGATATCCCCGGATTCCTGGTCAACAGGCTTATGGTCCCTCACTTCATCGAAGCCATCAAACTCTGGGAACAGGGAATCGCTTCCAAGGAAGACATCGACAAAGCAGCGAAGCTCGGGCTCAACTATCCTATGGGGCCTTTCGAACTGATGGACCTCACGGGTCTCGATATCAACCTTCACGTTCAGCAGTATTTCTATGACAACCTGCCGAAAGAATTGAAATGGGATCCCCCTCTGACACTCAAGAACCTCGTAAAGTCCGGTGGCCTGGGCCGCAAGAGCGGAAAAGGCTGGTACGATTATTCCAAGTAAGACACTGACAAAGGAGGTTCCCATGGCTTACGAAACGATTATCGTTGAAAAAGAAGCACCCATCGGGATCATTAAGCTGAACAGACCCCCCGTGAACCCCTTAAGTGTCCAATCCTATTACGATCTGTACGACGCGATCGTCGATCTTGAAAACGACGCTTCCATCGGCGCTATCATCATCACAGGTAACGGCGACAAGGCTTTCGGGGCCGGCCTCGATGTAAAGGATGTCATGGGAAAATCCGCCGTGGAAACACTTGACTTCCTCTGGACAGCTCCGAGGAAGACCTTTGATAAGCTGACATCCATTGCAAAACCGACCATCGCTGCCGTTTTCGGTCTGGCCCTTGGCGGCGGATGCGAAGTAACCATTTGCTGCGACTTGCGCATAGCGTCCGAGGACGCCGTGTTCGGAGTACCTGAGATCAATCTCGGCATAATGCCCGGTTCCGGCGCGACCCAGCGCCTTCCCAGGCTTGTCGGGCTCCCGAAAGCCAAAGAGATGCTCTTTTTTGGCGACACCGTCAATGCCCAGGAGGCATATCGTGTCGGCCTGGTAAACAAAGTAGTGCCGAGAGAACAATTGATGGAAGAGGCGAAGAAATGGGCTGGAAAGCTCGCCGCCAAACCCAAGGCGGCCCTTGCCCTGATTAAGAAATGTGTCGACACCGGTATGGACACGGAAATCGCAACAGGATTGACCCTCGAGATGGACTCTTTCTCGATCGCATTCACATCCGAGGACGGACGTGAAGGAATCAATGCCTTTGTGGAAAAAAGAAAACCGAATTACAAAGGGAAATGACCGGAGCACGGCCTGCCTTTGCAGTTCAAAACCTGGCGGGTCGGTCTCGGAAAAACTGGACTGATTACATCAAATATCAAGAGGAGGTAGTTTCATGAAGACTTATTCAAACGTGTATATCCCTTACAACGGCTACTATTCAACCCCGTTCACCCGTTGGCAGGGAAGCATGGCAAACGAGAACCCCATTGAACTCGGGGCGAAAACTGCACGGAGATGGTTCCTGGAAAAGAAAAAGATCGATCCGACCGTCATCGACTATCTCTATTACGGGTGTTCTATTGCCCACAAATACCTGTTCTACAGCCATAACTGGGCAGCAGGTATGCTGACAGACAACAAGAAGAACGTGCCCGGCCTCATGGTTAATCAGGCCTGCACAACTTCTACCACCATTTTGAATCTGCTCGCGAAAGACATCGAACTGGGTGTTTACGATGTGGGTTTTGGTCTCATGTCCGACCGCTGTTCGAATGGTCCGCACACCGTATGGCCGAACCCGATGGGTCCCGGTGGTGAACTGCTGCATGAAAACTGGATGATGGACAATTTCAACAGCGATCCCAACGTCACACCACCTACAAAGATGGTAGGGACTGCTGAAAACGTCGCCAAGATCGAAGGGTTCACCAAAGAGCAGTCAGACGCAGTAGTGCTTCGGCGTTACGAGCAGTACTTGATGTCGCAGGCAAATGACCGTGAATTCCAGAAGAAATATATGTTCCCCGCAGAAGTGAAAGTCTCGAAAAAGAAAACCGTGATGGTCGAACTGGATGAGGGCGTTACCGCGACGACAGCCGAAGGCCTCGCCAAACTCGGCCCGGCGGAAAAGGGCGGAATCCATAGTTTTGGCGCGCAGACATTCCCCGCCGACGGGAACGTTGGTTTCATCGTAACAACACGGGACAAGGCGAAAGAACTGAGCGCTGACCCCAAGGTAGAGATCCAGCTTGTTTCCTATGGTTTCTCCAGGGTCAACCCCGGCTTCATGGCTTCAGCACCTGTTCCTGCTGCAGAGATGGCCCTTGCCAATGCCGGTCTCAAGATCACCGATATGAAGGCCATTAAAAGCCATAACCCCTTTTCCACCAATGACCTCAACTTCGCCAAGAAGTTTAATATCGACGTCATGTTCATGAACAACTACGGTTCATCCCTGATCTACGGGCATCCCCAGGCCCCGACGGCTGGCAGGATCATCGCTGAGATGCTCGAAGAGATGGTTCTCATCGGCGGCGGCTACTGCCTGTGGGCAGGCTGCGCAGCCGGCGACACCGGCGCCTCCATGATCTTCAAGGTCGGCTAATATTTAAACAATACCGATAACCCTGAAACCGCCTCCCTTCAACGGGGGGCGGTTCTTTTTTGTCCTGTTGTATTTTCTTTCGCGCGGTGGCAAAATAGTGTACAATCATCATCGATATGCTCAGCAGATCCATTGCTTTAGCCTTACTCGTCATGATGATCTTCCCACTCAGCTTTGCCTTTGCCAAAGACTATGTTGTCCGGAAGATCATCGACGGCAACACCATCCAACTCGAATCGGGAGAAACCGTCAGATACATCGGGGTAGTCCCTCCAGACCTTAATAGAAAGGAAGGTGGGGCGGAGTTTTACGCAAGACAGACGGTACGCTATAACAAAAAACTCGTCTTCATGAAGAAGGTAAGGCTGGAGTTTGATACGAAGAAAAAAGACGATAACGGGCATATTCTCGCCTATGTTTTTGTGAAGAAGACCTTTGTCAACGCTGACCTTATCAGAAATGGCTATGCCAGGGCGAACGTCACTGCCCCCAACGTCAAATACAGGCAAGCTCTCCTTGACGCCGAAAAAAAGGCTATAGCCGATGATAAAGGCCTTTGGCTGGAAAAGAAAAAGGACACGGAAACATATTACATCGGTAATAAGAGGACTTCCGGTTTCCACAGACCCACCTGCAAGTCAGTCGAAAAAATCCCAGAAAAAAGCAAAATTATCTTTCATAACAGAAGCGATGCTATTAAAATAGGTTACGTCCCATGCAAGGCATGCAAACCATGAACGAAGAGTATCTCAGGTACTGGGGTCTCAATCAGCACCCCTTTCTCCTCGCCCCCGACGGCAGCATGATGTGCGTGACAGGCCAGTATTTTGAGTGCTTCGAGCGGCTCAAATACGCCATCGCCACGAACAAGGGCGGGGTTCTCGTCGCCTCCGAAGATGCCGGTCTGGGTAAGACAACGATCCTGCTCAAGCTCATCGATGAGATGAAAGCCGAATATGGGGCGAATTTCCGTTACGCCCTGGTCGACCACCCTACCCTCACAGCGGATCAGATGATCGGTCAGATTACAGGCCTTATCACCGGCGAAATGCCGGCACAGGACAAACTGACGAACCTGACAACGCTCAAAAATGCCCTTGTCGCTACAAAGATGGAAGGCGGCAGGAACATCATCGTAATCGATGAAGGACAGATGCTGTGCGAGGCACGAAGCGTGCTTCAGGAGCTCAGGGTGCTCATCAATCTGACTCACAATAACGAGTACCTGCATACCTTCATCCTCTCCGGGCAAAAAGCCCTCTGGGACACCCTTCAAGAAATGCCCGAGTTCTGGCAGAGGCTGCCCGTACGATACTATTTCACGCCACTGAGATTTGAGGAGACGCGGGAACTCATCAGGTACCGCCTCAACAAGGCCGGACTCGATGTGGCCAGGGAGATATTCGCCGAAGATGCAATAGAGATCATCCACAAATACTCCAAGGGGCTCCCAAGGACCATCATTGCCGTATCCGATCTGGCACTTCTCAACGGTTATAACGACAAGACACGCAAAATAGGTTTCAAGGAGGTCTCCAAGGCCCTGAACTCCATGAGCGGCAGAGGCGAAAGCCTGCCCTATGTTGTGGCCGACAGAAGAGAAGCACCGAAAGAACAGTCCACGAAGGCCGGCAGCGAGACGGCCGGTCCGGCGGCCCCGAACCGCACCCCCGCGGCTCCGCTGGACTATATCGCGCACAACGCCAAACAAAGACTTCTCGAGCGGAGCACAGGGCAATATTTCAGACCTGTGATCATAACCCTTGTCATATTACTCTTCCTGTTCCTCGGCGCGGCGGGATACCACTTTGTCTCGGCTCCGAAACAGCCGCAACAAACAGTTATCATAAAAGAAGTTGAAAAAAGCGAGGCACCGAAGAAGGAACCTCCCGTCGAAAACCCTCAAGCGCAAAATCCCGGGGAAACAGCAGAAGGTCAAGCGGCAGTGCAAAGCCCTTCTGATGCGCGTGGAGAAAAAGACGTGATATCCGCCTTCCGGGACGAAATCAAAAAGAAGAATGAATCTGCCGGGAACCGGTTGGCCGTGGTAAACGCCGAAGCCGCCAATATCCGCAGCGCTCCCGGAATCGAATCTCCCCGAATCCTGACCATCGTCCGGGGCGAGATACTCCCCATCCTCGACGAACAGAAGGACGGCACGGGAATGAAGTGGTATAAGGTAAGCCTTTACGGCAACCGCACAGGCTGGATCGCTTCGATAGTTGCGAGCGCAACAAATAGGTGATAATACCAGGTAATGGGGGAAAAGCATTTTCTGTCCGTTCCTATAACCCATAACCCACATCTGTCCAAAATAATGTAAAGGTCAACCTCTTTCCGGACCGTCACAAACTAACGCATAGTTCCCTATATTCTTCCTCCGTCATTCCGGCGAAGGCCGGAACCCAGGAGAGATCATGGATAAGGAATCACCGGACGAAAGATATCCAACTGTCCCCTTTTAAACACTGCGTGGTACTCTGTATGCGCATGCTTCCTGTTGTATGAGAGGTTTTCCTGGCTTCCGGCCTTCGC
>DIFE01000059.1 GCA_002418985.1 Deltaproteobacteria bacterium UBA5756 | reverse complement strand
CTTCGCCGGAATGACGGGGGAAGGCGGTGGTGGAATGACGGGGGAAGAATATGGGGGACTATGCGTTAGTTTGTGACTGTCCGGAAAGAGGTTGACCTTTATATTATTTTGGACAGATGTGACCCATCACCTATGACCCATCACCTATGACCCATTACCCCTTCTCATTGCTTCTTGCAGAAGAACGAAACTGCGTCCCTTCTTGCTCTCCAGAGGCGCTCGGCCTCTTCGATATCGATGGAGCTTAAAAGGACCCTGTCGCCGGGTTTTATGTGGGCCAGTCTGTCCATGTCGACATCTGCTACCGTGGCGAGGCGGGTATAATCACCTATGGTCCTCTCGGTGAGATTGATGAAGGGGAATCCGTCGGGCGGGATCTGGATCGTACCCGGGAGGACGCCTTCGGATGTGATGCTTCGCCGGGCCTTCTTTTTGAACATGATCGGGTTTCCTTCCAGACGGATGCCCGTCCTGTTAAGACGTGACGTGGCGCTGAAAAGGGCCGCGTCCGTTCTCCTCTCCAGGAATCTGACAGATGCGGACGTGAAATGATCCGCCTCCGGCCCGGATATGACCCTGACGATATGCGGTTCACGCATGGAGGGTATCATGGTGTCGGGAACACCGAGGAACTGCGACGGCTTATGGAGGTCTGCCAGGAGGATCCTGTCCCCCTTCATAAGCGGTCTTCCATGGAACCCGCCCAACTTGCATTCGAGGTTTATGGTGCGGCTCCCCATCACGGGCTCGACATCGATGATCCCCGAAAAGGCGATATAGTACCGCAGGCCTTCCAGAACCTCCCGCACCCTCAGAATACTTCCCTTCCTTGCACGATGGGCCGACCATGGGCGCAAAGGTTCATCGTCGAGGGTCGCTTTCACCCGTGCCCCTGTTATGGCGAAGGTTACCTCCCGTGAAAAGAGCAGTCGAAGGTCATTTCCCATGACCTCGATGACCGGCGCGTCTTCCGGGTTTTGGAGAAGGAACCTGGCCATCGAGCATGCGAAACGATCCAGTTCCCGTGACGACGGAACGCCTATATGCCCATGGCCGTATCTGCCGCGGTCCACGATGATTGACAGGAAACCTGGCCCTATAACCTCTATCATGACCGCACAAACCTTACGATATCCCCGAAGTTGAGCAGGCTGTAAGGCGCCTGTCCGGGATCAAAGATCCTGGCCATCGTCCTGCCTATGATCCGCCAGTCGGCCGGTGATTCAAAGGGGTAAATTCCGGTCTGGAACTGCGCGATGCCAACCGACCCCTGGGGGACCTTGAGGACCGGCGTCTCCTGCCGGGGCACGTAGATCCGCCTGTCGAGCGTGCCCAGGTGGGGGAAACCGGGCATGAACCCCACCGCATAGACGCGATAGGTAACCGCCGAGTGGATTTCTATGACTTCTTCAGAGGAAAGTCCCGAATAGGAACAGACAAAATCCATGTCCGGCCCGTAATCGCCACCGTATCTAACGGGTATCTCAATCCGTTGCACCTCGGGCAGGAGCATCTTCTTCCAATCATCCTGAATCCCTGAGAGAAATGCCGCCATATCATCATATTCGATATGGTCCCTGTCAAAGTGGATAAGACAGGATCTGAAAGAAGGGATAATGTCGATCAGTCCCGTAATCTTCAGCGATCTTACGTAGAGAAAAAAACGGCGCACCGCCTCCGCGGTCTCTTCATCCACCTCCTGCCCGAAGATGATCCTGATGCCCTGTTCACCGAAACGCTCGATTTTCATGCCATCACACAGGGCGGGCCGGAAGGACTGGTACAGGCGTAATTCAGGTGAGCTGTCGCAGGCATGGTCTTGAATTTTACCAGTCACGCTCTCAAGTTGCAAGTCTCAGTCTAAAAGGATGTTAGTCCCGGTCTCCGACGCGAAACCGCGAAACCGTCTTTACATGGCTTCGGTCTTCTGCTATGTTTTGGAGACAAAACCAACCATGGCAAGAACAGCAAAAAAACCCGCACGGCCGATTAAAGGCGGACATAAAGCGGTTGATGCGGACAAGACAAGGCTCAGGAGATTTTTGTTCTTCTGGACACCCATCATCGCTATAGTCCTCATCGGGCTTTACGCAACCGCCCTCGATCCGGCGAAACCGACGGGCAGGACCATGGAGGCGACCGTTACCGGAAAAGATGCATCGGCGGCGGGACAATCCGCTGCATCGGCCTCATACAAGATAAAACTGCAAAATGGTGAGGAAACCGTCCTCTTCATCCCCGAAAAACAGGTGCCGTCGCCATCGGGCCGCATCGTCGTTGAAGAACACACGACCACCTTTCTCAAGAAAAAAACGTATCGGTACCTGAGAACTCTGCCACCGGGGGAGTAAGGGAGGGAGCTTTCAAAGTTCCGGGGCGTGCTATGTCCCTGTTCAACCATGCACGTAATGTCCCGCTTTAAAATGCGGATGGGAGTGAACCGCCAGTGCGTTAGACTTTACATGCAAAGTTCCCGTGCGTATCAATCGGATTGATTATTTTTGAGGGGGAAACTTACCCTGGATATTCCGTGGGGCTCCAGCCGCACTTTGAAACCGGATTTTCTGCAAACTGCCAGCATCTTTTCGTTCTCACTCAACACAATGCCGTATATCTCTTCCAATTGTTTCTCCCGGCTTATGTCTATCATGGCCTCCATAAGCCTCGACGCCAATCCCATCCCTTGATAATCGTCGCGGACAAGGATGGCGAACTGCGCCTTATGCGGGTCCGGGTCGCTGATAAGCCTTACACCCCCAATCATTATTCGTCTTCCCTCGTTCTCGATCTGGGCGATAATGGCTGTTTCGCGGTCGTAATCGATATTGCAGAACCGTATAAGGAGATCGCGGTCGATCCGCGGGACGCTGAAAAACCTGATCCGCAAAGTCTCTTCCGATAGCGCTGAAAGCATTTCGCGGCCCATGATCTCGTCCTCGGGGCGGATGGGCCTCAAAAGGACTTCCGTTCCATCCCTCAGTTGGACGGTTCGTATATAATGCGATGGATAGGGAGCGATTACGAGATGAGGATACCGGAGAGAAGGACCCCGGCTGTCAGCGGAAAGCCAGGCGGTCACGCCGGACGCAAATACATCACCTGCCTTGACCGATAGGACAATGTCCATCCCGCTTATCCCGGCAAAGTCCACAACAATGTTTGAGAAACTTACGAGGACATCCTCAAGTTCCGCCATGACCTCCTGCAAGTCGGTCTTATGTGTGCGGGCCGGACGCAGTTGTGTATCCTCGATCATGCGCCGAGCCAGGGTCCGGTTAAGCGGGGGCAAACCCACCGACGCACCCGTATCCTCTCCCTCCAGCGGGCCCAGCACAAGGACAGTCTCAAATTCAGGGTCCCTGTACGATCGAAGTTTCAACATCAAGGCGCCGGCTGCGGCTACGCCTTTGACGGGAATCCCGTAATGTTTGAGCAACTCGAAGGAATGGGCGATATCCAGGGTCGCCTCTTTGTTTTCGGCGGCCTTCTTTACGACCTTTTTGAGGACGTTTTTGAACCGCGAATCCCCATGCGTCGCTTCGGCGGGGGTTTCATACAGGAGTTCGATGTTTCGCCGGTACCGGTACATATAGAAATATGTCCTGACCGCCTCTTCGGGCGTTGCGTAAGCGGGCACGTTGCTCTCAAGGAGAATATCACGGCCCCTTGCCGCCCGCCGGCCGCCCATACTGACTGCTATGACGGGCTTTGAAGTGCGGCCGCATATCTTCACGATGGCATCCGCGACATCTATGGCGTCAGCCGCCGTCCTCGGCGTGTAGATCACCACTACACCGTCCACTCCCTGATCGCGTAGGCAAACCTCGATGGTATTTCGGTACCGCTCCCTGTCGGCGTCCGCCATGATGTCGACAGGATTCTCCCTGTTCCAATACCCGGGCAGAAACGAACTCAGGGCCTTCACGCTCTCGTCGGAGAGCTTCGCAAGCCCGCCGCCGAGTTCTTCGAGCGCATCGACTGCGACAATCCCCACACCACCGTCATTCGTAATAACGGCAAGTCTCGAGCCGCGGGGCAGATGGCTGGAATCAAGGACCTCCGCCATATTGAACAGGTCCCGTACCTCTTTTACCCTGATTATGCCGATCCTCTTGAAAACCGCATCGTAAACACGGTCGTCTCCTGTCGCCCTGCCGGTACGGACGGCAATCAAACGGGCCCCGACCTCCGACCTGCCGGGCTTGAGTACAACTATCGGCTTGCTCAGGGCAAAACCACGGCCCGCACTGATAAAGCGCTTCGCATTTCGCACGTTTTCCATGTAGATCATGATGCTTCTTGTATTGAAGTCGCCGTTCAGAAGATCTATTATGTCGCCAAATTCGACGTCTATCATGGACCCCAGGGACGCGAACATACTGAAGCCTATACCCACGCTGCCGCCCCAGTCGAGTATCTCTTCACCCAAAGCGTGCGATATCAGAGCTATTTTGCCCGGTTTCGCATCTATGGAAAGAAACGTGGCATTAAGCCTGATGCGGGGAATTATCACACCGAGGCAATTGGGGCCGATAATCCTCATACCGTACTTCCTGCGGATGTCGGCTATCTCGCCCTCCAGGGCCCTTCCGTCGGGCCCCGACTCCGAGAAACCAGCCGAGAGGATAATCATGCCGCTCACATCGGCACGGCCGCATTCATCGACTATGGCCGGAACGGTATGCGCGGGAGCGACAACAACGGCGAGGTTGACAGGTGAAGGTACGTCGAGTATCGACGCATAACATCGAAGACCAGAGACGAAATCACGATTAGGGTTCACAGGATAGAGGGGACGGTCCGGCGCCTGAAGCAGATTATTCAGGACGGCCAATCCGGTGGAATCACTCTTATCCGTTGCACCGATGAGGGCAACGGATTGCGGATCAAGCATTTCTCTCAGTCTGTTCATCTCTCGCGATCGTCTGCCATGCAGGCCTGTTTTTCATGACGCATCATCTTCGCGAAAACCTCTCCGAAACGAAGATCTCAAGATATATCCGAAAAGCGCAGCTATGGCAATGGTAATTGACACAAGATCAGATCATTATATCCAGCCCAATCGAAGATAAGACCGGACACGGCTTCTTGTCGCGCCCCCGCGCCTGGACCCTTATTTTAATGTCCCTTTATCAATTCCTGGATCTTCCCGCTCATTTCGGGGAGCTTTTTCGTGATCGTGTCATAGACCTGACGGACATCCACGTTCTTGAAGCGTGCCGCCTTTCGGTCCCATCGACCGGTAACAGCGGGCCAATTGACGATGGCGAGCCCTCTTTTCCCCTCGGGCGGCATGGTATCCCACCGTTCCTTCATGATGGTCAGTCTCCTGACGGCCGCATCGATCTGAAGAGGATCCCCGGAAAATACCTCATAGGGGATTGAAGCGAATTCTCCCGTGAGTTTGCCGGCAAGGTTTTCCATATCGTAGAGATACTGCCGGCTGAGATTCATTTTATCTTCTAATACAGGCGGTTTCATGTTTGCCTCCTTTCAAGGGAAGATACGGCTCACATCCATCCAACGCCCGGGGTTTGCAGCCATATTTCCCTTACTTGTCCTCTCTCATCGCTTCCGCGTCATGGTCATCTCCATCACTTTATCCTGTTTGTCCCCGGAGATGAGATACATCTCGTATTCGATGGTGTTGTCATCAACGGTCCGGCTTATGCTGCGCCAGATCGTAGGGCCCCGCACGGGATCGTCATAGCGGCTCTCCTGCGTCACCGTCCCGCCGTCCCCGTCGCCCGTTCCTTCGAAAAAGTAGACGCCCGTGCTCATTGAATCGATCCAGGCCAAAACGTACTTCTTCGTATGATTGTCGTAGCCCAGTATATTGATGCCACTGAAGGTGCTTCCCATCATATCCCCCGCGTACTCCTGCTGAAGGTACCGGCCCCCGAGAAGCATTCTCTGTTCGCATGTCCCGGTACCCTCACTCGGGGGTCCACCGGGTTCCATCCATGCCTTCGTCTTTGTCTCCCATTTTCCTTCAAGGGCGGCCAGTCTCCTGTGAATCTCGCCGGGTGTTCCTATCCTCTCGTAGATCTCCATCATTTCCTTCGTGTCCATAACCTCCTCCTTTAATACGTTAGTATGCTTCTTTCAATCATCCCCTGATGTATGCAAAGGTCGGGGCTGGGGTGTCTTCTCCTCGTCATGGACGAGTTCGTTGAAACGTATGGCCATCGCCGGTCCTTTTGCACCTTCCTCATGTTTGAAAAAGACAAACGCCCTCTCCCAGTCCTGCGACCGAACTGACCTCAGCCATTGCAGCAGGTCGGCATCCCCGTAATCGGGGCGGCGAAGGCGCAGATACCCCCAGAGCGCCGTAGTAAAGATTTTTTCCATGCGGTTATCCTCGGAATCGGAGATACACAGGCTGTATCCCTTTGCGCGAAGAAGATCCAGGATCTCGTCATCGAACCAGGAACGGTTACGGAACTCGAACGCGCAGGGCATACGGCGGGGAAGGATTTCGAGAAAGTTCTTCAGGGCCGCCGGGTCGGCGTGAAAACCGGGGGGAAACTGAAAGAGACAGGCCCAAGCCGCGCACCCAACACGGACAGCGTCTTGAAAAGGTGATTCGTCTGTTGGGCTACGTCCCTCAGTTTCTTCAGGTGTGTTATCGTTCTTGGCGCCTTGAATGCAAAAATGAAATCATCGGGAACCTGATCGGCCCAGGACATGAGAAGGTCCTCGGTAGGCATGCGGTAGAAGGTGTTGTTGATCTCGACAGTGCTTAAACGCTCCGAATAGTAACGGAGCATCTCCCCGGGGGACATTTTTTCGGGATAGAAGAGTCCCTTCCACTCTTTGTACCCGTATCCGCTTGTGCCCGCATGGATCTTCATGGTGCCCCGCCTGTATCTTCGCCCCCGGCAGGGGGTTTTTCACGCATCACGTCACGGGCCGATTTATCGTCTCTCATACGAACAAAGGTAGGCTGCCTCATGACGCCGTCGGCGGTCCACCCGTGGAAATTCACCTCGCAGACCAGGTCCGGTTCCACCCATGTGACCGCCCTGTTCGTTTTCGGTTCTATTTTGAAGGGACAGGTCCGGCGAATGAGGGGCTCCAGTCTGCCGCGGATCTCAGCCAGAGTCTTTGCGCTGAATCCGCCGCCGGTATGACCGATGTACATAAGGTCATCTTTTTCGTAAACGCCGAGAACAAGCGCTCCGAAGTGTTTTCTCAACCCCCCGGGTTCGGTGAATCCCCCGATCACCGCATCCTGGGTATCGTGCGTTTTTACCTTGAGCCATTGCAGGCTCCGTTTGCCCGTCCGGTAAACGCTCCTTAAGTTTTTGGCAACGATCCCCTCAAGCCCCTTCTCGCTGACAACATTGAAGAAGGCGATACCATTCTTCCAGATGTGGTCGGTAAACCTGATGCCGGGGAGGGAAGGAAGAACCTTTCTCAACAGTTCCTTTCTCCTCATCAGCGGAAGGTTCGTAAGATCGTGGCCCCCAAGGTGCAGAAGATCGAAAACATAATAGATGAGATGTCCTTTTCTCGATTTCCGGTAGTCCTGGAGCATCTGAAAATCGGGATACCCCTCATCGTCGACAACAACGATCTCACCGTCAAGGAGGGCTTCGAAGGTCAACTTCCTGAGGGTGTCCCGGATAGGGGCAAACTTCTCATCCAGGGAGAGCAGGTTTCGGGAATAGAGCGAAACTTTTCCATCCATTATCTCGGCTATCACCCTGTACCCGTCCCATTTCACCTCGAAGATCCACTCTTCGTCATCGAAAGGCTCCTTGATCAGGGTCGCCAGCATCGGCCGGACATGCCGGGGCATCGGGGCCACGGGGGCATCGGCAAGTTCGCCTTCCTCCATCGCCTCTTCCCGCCGCATGCGGTCCATTTTCGCCTGCTTCGGAGGGCTCTGCTCCCCGGAGACGGCAACGTCCTCGAGGGTCCGCCGGGAGACGACGGAACGCTTGTCCCCGGCGATATTCGCGCCCGTCGCATGGACATCCTTTTTCTTGAGAAGCAACCACGATTTGGAAGCCATCCCCGTTTTTACGAGCGCAAATTCACCGCGCAGCTTTTCCCCCTCCAGAACAAATTTCAAATTTCCTTTTTCCAGGGCTTCTTTAAGAAGGGCTTCGCTTGCCTCGCCCGAGCTATCCCCCGGGTGACGCCAGTAACCCTTGTCCCAGATGATGACGCTTCCGGCCCCGTAGTTGCCCTCGGGGATGACGCCTTCGAAATCCTTATAGTCGAAGGGATGGTCTTCCACCATCATGGCGAGCCTTTTTACCGATGGGTCGAGGGAAGGTCCTTTCGGGACTGCCCAGCTTTTGAGAACGCCCTCCAGTTCCAGTCTGAGGTCGTAATGGAGGGCCCGGGCCGCATGTTTGTGGACGACGAATATCAACCGGTTTCCCTTATGAGGGGGCCCCGGTTCGGGTTCGGGCGTTTCCGGGAATTTTCGTTTCGATTCGTAGTCTTTCAGTCCCATGTCATGTCACAAATAGGGAAGCTTCTGCTTTATTGTCAGGAGACCCTTGAAAAGGTCGCCGTCTTTTTCGGTTCTGTCGATGACCTCGGAGAAGATGAACTGCGCCTTTGCCGGGTCACCGTGACCGGCCAGCGTTTCAAGTTCCCGCCAGGTGACCGGAGACGACGCGGTGGGTTTTGCCGAGGCCCTCAGGGAGTAGACACAAACCGTCGTGTTCGAGGGGCCGTTCTGCGACCAGTTTATGAAAACCTTGTTTTTCCTCAGCTCATTGGACATCGACGAGGTAACCATGAGGGGATAGTTGTGCTGCAGAACCTCCGCCACTGTTTTCGAGAACTTCCGGGTTTCATCAAAGGTAGTTTCTTCCCGGTTCAAAGGGACATAGACATGGAGACCCTTCTTGCCGGATGTCTTCGGGAAACATGTCAGTTTAAGGTCCGAAAGAACGTCGCGGAGTATGAACGCGACCCGGGCGCAATCCAGTATATCCGCCCCCTCTCCCGGGTCGAGATCGAACACCATGGAATCGGGGGTTCCCGGGGTAGCCGCCCTCGCCAGCGGCACGTGCAGCTCAAGGGATGCCAGGTTCTCCACCCACATGAGGGTATCGAGATCGTTGACAAGACAGACGGTCATCAGCCCCCCGTCGGACTCACGAACCTGGGCCGTTTTGACCCAGTCAGGCCGGTAGCCGGGACACCGTTTTTCAAAGAAAAAGGGACCCTGTGCTCCGTCGGGGTACCGTTTCAGCGTCAATGCGCGCCCATTGAGATGCGGAAGGATATACGGCGATATGCGGCGGTAGTATTCAAGGATATGGGCCTTTGTAAAGCCGAAAGACGGATACAGGTCCTTGTCCAGGTTCGAAAGCGGCAGCCTTCTGTCACCTATGCGGGCCACCGTCTTTTTCATTTGGTTGCCTTCAGTTTGCGCATGCTTTCCTGCAAAACGGCAACGAGATCGCCGGGGCCTTTGGGTGCCTCCTCACCGATCACCGGGGACTCGACAGGAGCCTGTTTCTTTGCCTTTTTCCCGAGCAGGCCGACAATCTTCCTTTTGCGTTCATTTGTATATTTCTCCGGTTTGAACGCGGCCTTCATATCACGGATGGTCTTGACCATGCGGTCTTTTTCCTCCGATACCGCACCTTCTTTTTCAGTTGCAATGCCCGTGTCGGAAAGGATTTCATCACTGTAATGAAGCGTGACCAGGCAGAGGGCTCCCGAAGTAACCCTCACCAGCACAAGATATTCCCGTTCCCCGAACACAAATTTCGCGATCCCGGCTTTGTTCGTGCGGCGCATTACCTCGACAAGCAGTCCATAGGCCTTTTCCCCGCTTTTTGAGGGGACGAGGTAATAGAGGCGATCATAATAAACGGGGTCCACGTCATCACTATCGATAAAATCCACGATCTCGATCGAGCGGTTCCGCTCCGGTGATACCGACTCCAACTCTTCGTCGGTCACGACGATGTATTTTTCGGGACCGATCTCGAACCCCCGTACGATCTCGTCGGGGGGGGACGATCTTCTCCTCATCGGGACAAAACATTTCCCTCGACAACGGGGAGTAGTCTTTTGCATGGAGCATGCGAAAAGAGACGCGTCCAGGCAGGACCGCCTTTACGAGTTGGACTGGTATCGCCACCAGGCTGAAACTTATCGTCCCGGTCCAAATGGACTGGAGGGCCATCTCCACCTCCCTTCGATCTGTCTAGACCACCTTCTTGAGGCTTGCTTCCAGGGTTTCAAGCAGCTTGTCCGGCGCCGTGGCCTTCCTGCGTTTGGGGCGCAAAATGGAAATCTTCTCTCCACTCGCCTTCTTATCGATCAGTTCCTGGAGCTTCTTCTGGTGCTCATTCTCAAAGTTCTCGGGCTGAAACTGCCCCGAGAGTTGATTCACAAGGTCGATGCCGGCCTTCAATTCCCTGTCTGAGAGTTCTATGGCCGGCAGGTCGAGAGACGCAGCCGGGACTACTTCATCGGAGTAGCGCAAGGTGCCAAGTCGCGGGACCCTCCCGCGCGCACCGAGGGTGCCCACATAGGACCGTTTCCTCATCGTCCAGGTGCATATGCCCTCCATGCCCTCTTCCAGCTCAAATCCACGAACCTGTTCTTCTGACGGTACGGGCACCTTCTCGTGGATGCAAACCATCTGCTGCCTGAGCCTGACGTGATCCCGGCTGTGCAACAGGTGAAACTGAACTCTCTGTTCCCTGACGGCCGTATGGAGCTTCACCGGCACATCGAAGCTTCCGAAATGAACATACCCTTTCCAGATTGCCCGAACTGCCATGAAAACCTCCGGTTTCTTGATTAAAAAGAAATATGCACGAAAGGATATGTTGTCAAACCCCGAAGGGCGCCATGCGGCCCCGATCGCCACGTCGGGGCCCGGGATAAAAAGACCGAATTCCGTTCGCGGGCTTTGTAAGACAAGCCCCTTTCTGCTATAATGGTCGAACATCCTGTCTGTGAGGATCTCATTGAGAAAGATATCGCGTCGATCCCTGTTTGTTTTCGTCATTCTCTTCCTTTCACTCATTGCGGCCCCGGCCTTTACCCCCGCCGAAGCGCAAAAACATTTCCTCTGGCAGGCAAGAACAGATACCGCAACCGTTTACCTTCTGGGTTCCATCCACTTCATGAAGAAAGAGGCCTATCCGTTGAGCCGGGTCATCGAGGACGCTTTCGACAGGTCAGACACTATAGCCGTCGAGGCGGACATCAACAGTATAGGAAAGCGGACCCTGGAGAGGCTTCGCTTGGCCGGCATCTATCAAGAGGATGACTCCATCGCCCGCCACCTATCGCCGGAAACATACGCCTACGTCACCCGTGAGGCGGCGAGGATCGGGTTCCCCGCGGCGTCTCTCAACCGTCAGAAACCGTGGTTCCTGGCCATGACGCTGTCATCGATAGAACTGATGAGGGCCGGCTACAACCCCCATTTCGGCATCGATAAATATTTCCTCACCAGGGCCTCAGGCAAAAAGAAGATAGTGGAACTGGAAAGCCTCGATTACCAGATCGATCTCCTTGCGGGGCTTCCGGACAGGGAACAGGAAGACTTTCTCCTCTTTGCCATTAAGGATCTAAGATCCCTCGTGGAGCAGATCGATACGATAATCACAGCCTGGACGGCGGGCGACAGCGAAGCCATAGCGGGAATCCTGGAAAAATCCGTGGCGGACGACAGCCGCCTCAAGGCGATCTACAAAAAGATCATGACCGACCGGAACGGGAACATGACAAAAAAGATCGCTTCTCACCTGAGGTCCGGGGGATGCGTCTTCGTGGTAGTGGGGGCCGGACACCTGGTCGGCGAACTGGGAATCGTGGAGCTTCTGCGAAAAGAAGGGTTCACGGTGGAACAACTATAATTATTAATGGTAAAGGAGTTCTATTCATGACACGGATCGTTTTGTTGCGACATGGCGAGAGTCAATGGAACCTGGAGAACAGATTCACGGGCTGGACGGACATCGATCTTTCCGAAAAAGGGGTCGAAGAGGCCCGACAGGCCGGACGAGCCCTCAGAGACGCGGGATTCATCTTCGATGTAGCCTTCACATCGGTACTGAAAAGGGCCGTGAGAACCCTTTGGATAGCCCTTGAGGAACTCGACCTCATGTGGATACCCGAACGCAAGACATGGCGTCTCAATGAACGACATTACGGGGCCCTGCAGGGCCTCAACAAGGCGGAAACAGCGGGACAGTATGGTGAAGAGCAGGTACGGCTCTGGCGCCGCAGCTACGACATAGCGCCTCCTCCCCTTGAGCGGAAGGACAAGCGTTTCTGCGGCAATGACCCGCGCTATGACGCCCTGACCCCGGAAGAACTGCCCGTTTCCGAAAGCCTTAAGGATACTGCCAAAAGGGTCCTCCCCTACTGGGAAACGACGATCGTACCCGTGCTTGCCAGGGGCGCAAAAATCATCATCGCGGCGCACGGCAACAGCCTCCGCGCCCTGGTTAAACACCTCGACACTATCCCCGACGAGGACGTCCCGGCCCTGGAGATTCCGACCGGCAAACCGCTCATCTACGAATTTTCACAGGACCTGAAACCCTTGAAGCACTACTACCTGTAAAGACGGTTTCGGGGTTTAGACTTCCATTTCCATCCCGTCATACGCCAGATCCACCGCCATCCTGCTGTCGGGGTCGTAGATCGCAAGGTAGCGTCTGGTATTGTCGAGAAAGGTTTCGAGGGCGCCATCGTCGACGGTGGGCTCGTTGTGAAAGAGGCACAGCCGCTTTACGGAGGCCCTTACGCCCAGTTCGACCGCCACCATGTTGTTCGAATGGCCCCAGTTCTCTTTTACGGACAGCGCATCCACAAGCGGATACTGGGCATCCATTATCAACAGGTCGGCGTCTCTGAAAAAGTCCAGGAACCTGTAGTCCGCCTCGGATACGTCTTTGAGATGTTCGCAATCCGTGGAGTAGACAACACTCTTCCCCCGTCTTTCAAAACGGTAACCGTATGAATCGCCCGGATGGTTCTGCAGTATAGGTCGCACCTGAAAGCCGGCAATATCATATTGCTCTCCCGGCTCAAGTTTTCTAAAGCTGATATCCGCCCTTATGGGCATGGAAATGTTGGCATATTCCCGTTGATACAAAAAGGCCCTTTCCATGCCGGAATGACAGCCGTGGACGACAATCCGGTTGCCTGGTGCATAACAGGGCATGAAAAAGGGGAAACCCTGGATGTGGTCCCAGTGAAGATGGGAAATGAAGATATGAAAAACGTTCTGAGGACGCTCGGGAACGTTCGCAGCCGACGCGGCGAAATGACGGGAAAAATCCCTGATGCCGGTCCCGGTGTCACACACGACATACCCGGTACCGCCCAGCAACTCCACGCAGCTGGTATTTGTCCCGTAGAAGCCCGCCAGGGGAAAAGGACAGTCTTTATCAAGGAATTGGTCGATATCGAGGTCGGTGATCAAGGTCCGGCTGCGTGACCTTTTGAGGATTTCCAACAGCTTTGGCTTGAGGCTCAGGGTGTCCGCAGCCGCCGGCAGCGACCCCCGCGTTCCCCAGAAACGCACCTTCATCAATACCTCCGGTCATGGACAGTTTCAGCTCCACAAGGCATATCTGAATATATCATACACCAGTTACGCGGGCAGCCGAAACTACAAGAAAGATGTGAACTCGTACTGAAGCTACCCACATATCGCTTACCGATTGAGAAAAAATGTAAGGAAATGTAAACGGCGTCGTATATAATATTGGCGACAGGAGATCATGACATGAACATCGAGACATACGGCAGGGGAATACCGATGGTTTTTATTCATGGCGCGGGTGGTTCCACGCTTACCTGGCTCGCTCAGAAGGCATATTTTGAGAAAGCAAACCGGATAGTCCTCATCGATCTTCCGGGCCACGGCAGATCGGACGGAAAATCGTCAGGCTCCATAGAGGCCTATGCCCGGGTGGTGAAAGAAACCCTGGAGAATAACGGAATCGGTCCGGCATATATTGCCGGCCATTCCATGGGAGGGGCGGTTGCCATGCGGATGGCCATCTCTTACCCCGGGCTCCTCAGAGGCCTCATCCTTATCGGGACCGGGGCGCGTCTCAAGGTCTATCCCGAGATACTCGAAGGCGTCCTTGAAGATAAGGAAAAGACAGCACGAATGGTCGTCGATACAGCGTTTTCCGCCTCGATGCCCGCGGCTTTGAAGGAAAGGGTCTTTGCGGAATACATGAAGAACGATGCCCGTACCATCTTCGACGACTTTACCGCCTGCGACTCTTTCAATGTCATGGGATCCCTTGAGGCGATCCGCGTTCCGACCCTCGTAATCTGCGGGGCAGATGACCGCTTTACGCCTCCCAGGTACTCCCGCTATCTTGCAGAAACCATCCCCGGGGCGCGTCTCGCGCTTATCGAAGGCACAGGTCACATGGTGATGATCGAAAAACCCGGCGAGGTCAACAAAGCGATGGAAGACTTCCTGGCGACCCGAATGACTGACGATGAATAGTGTCTCTTCCGAGGGCGCGAAATCGACATTTCTTTCCTCAGTCTTGCAAAACGGGACGAAACGTACTGAAAAGAAGGACGGTGCACTTTACGCATCTTTCTTTGGCCGGGACCCTGAAAGGAAAGCCGAACCATCCTGCGGAGCCATACGCTGCAGCAAATGTTTTACGATGTTCAGCCTCTCCGGCACTGTCAGGCCGAGGTAAACGGCGCTTCCCATCAGTACGCTTATGATCTCCTTTACGAGTATCCTGTCCAGCATTTCCTGCCTCTGAAGATAAGAAAAGCAATATTCATGCCATAAAACATCGGGCCAACCTTTTACAATAAGGGTCGCCTGTGTTATGCTTGTAGCGTTCTAAATGCTTCCCCCATACCCCCTGCCCCGGAGAGTCGACCATGCCCTACGATCTCTGTAACAAAATCATCGGTAATATGTCCCGTGTCATTGTCGGAAAGGAGACCTCCATCGAGCTTCTCATGGTTGCACTCATCGCCGACGGTCACGTGCTTCTCGAGGACATTCCCGGTGTCGGCAAGACACTCATAGCGAAATCCCTGGCAAAGAGCATCGGGGCGTCCTTCAAAAGGGTTCAGTTCACACCGGACCTGTTGCCGTCGGACATCACGGGCTTCAATGTCTACGATCAGCGCAAGGGTGAGTTTGTCTTCCAGTTCGGGCCGGTGATGACCCATGTGCTTCTGGCGGACGAGATCAACCGCACGATACCACGGACGCAATCGAGCCTCCTTGAGAGCATGGAGGAGAGACAGGTAACCGTCGACGGAAAGACATACCCCCTTCCTCATCCTTTTTTCGTTATGGCCACGCAGAACCCCATCGATCTTGAAGGCACCTTTCCTCTGCCGGAAGCCCAGCTCGACCGTTTTCTTCTGCGCGTTCACCTGGGTTATCCGGGACAGGACGAAGAGGTGGCGATCCTGAAGCGTTTTCAGGAAAGCGATCCCTTGCAGGTACTCGACGCCGTTGCGGCTCCCGAGGAGGTTTCCCGACTACAGGGGGTCCGAAAGGGAATTCGCGTGTCCGAACATGTGAGGAAGTACATAACAGACGTCGTACGTGCCACCCGTGACAATGCGTCATGTCATCTCGGCGCAAGCCCCAGGGGATCGCTTGGTCTCATGCGGGCGGGACAGGCGATGGCTATCCTGAGGCAGCGTGAATATGTTCTTCCCGACGATATCAAATATCTCGCCGCCCCCGTCCTCGCACACCGTCTTATACTCCACGAGGAGGTGCGTCTCCAGGGCAGATCGCAGGAGCAGGTGATTGAGGAGATTCTCGAAAAAACCCCTGTTCCGGTGACGGACGCCGGGGATTAGCATCGATCATGGAAGACATAAACCGGCGGGTATCGAGCCTTTTCATAACCCTTCCCTTCATTATCCTGGCAATGCTTCTGCTCATAGCCGCCCTTGTCTATAAGCAGCGGGACCTGACGATACTTACGCTTCTCGTCGTTGCCGTCGCCGGAGCCGCGAAGCTCTGGACAACACTGGGCCGCCGGGGCACGCTCTGTCACACAACCATGGACCGATACAAGGTTTTCCCGGGAAACCGCATCGATTTCGGCCTTACCCTGAAGAACAACACCCTCTTTCCCTTGTGGTTTCAGATCAATATCCCTCTCAACGGTCTTCGCCGGGACGAAAGCGACGTTGAGACCAGCCTTGAAGGAGAATCAAGCCTGCTGTGGCATGACAGCGGCCGTTTCCACTGGGAGTTGACGGCCCCGCGGCGCGGCATCTATCGGCCCGGACCCGTCGGCCTCACCTGTGGCGATCTCTTTGGTTTTTTCCCGAAAACGCAGGAGATCGAAAGTCATAATGAGATCGTCGTATATCCGAGGCTCGTCCCGCTCAAGCCTTTTTCAATCATTCGCCGCGATTTTTTCGGAATCCCCGGGGACGAAAGCCCCGTGCGCGATCCGGTGTACATACTCGGGACCCACGACTACCAGTTCGGTCGGCCGGCCAGATTCATACATTGGAAGGCAAGCGCCCGGCGACATGTCCTTCAGGAAAAGGTCTTTGAGCCCACAGAGCAGGAAAAGGTCCTCCTGATCTTTGCGGTGGAGGAGTTCGCACGATCGGGAGACTCTGAAGGATTCGAACGCAGCCTGGAGGCGGTGGCATCTCTCGCCGCCCTCTTTGACACAGAGGGCGTCGCAACGGGTTTCATCACCGACGCGGCCCTGAGGGGAAGAGAGACATTCTTCAGGGCCGTACGAAGAGACCCGGGTCACCTGCCCTCGATCCTCGAGATCCTGGCGAGGATCCGCATGGAGAAGGGCCGTGACCTTATAGAGGGGATGAGAGGCATGAGCGGGCTTCCTTACGGCGTCACCTGCCTGTGTTTCTCCCATCGGATGAGTGAGGAATCAGGAACCATAGAAGAGTATTTCAAGCGGCGGCGCGTGCCCGTCATCCACTATGTAGGCGCACCCTCTTCGGATGGGGTAACTGTTCCACGTTCAGCGCGGCGGACTTCAATCCGCGCCATCGATGATATTCTCGTGGGCAATGATGGGGGGGTCGACCGGGCATGAGGCGGTTTGAAAAGACACTGGTTTTCGTAAGCGGCGCCGTCATGGACTTCTCGTGGCTTTACGCGTGGACGATATTCGCCATGATCGCAGCAGGCAGAGACGGCTTCCCCTTTGCCGATGCCGCCATGATGTTCGCAGCCGCCGCGGTGCTCACCGGCATCTCGACCGGCAGGGGCTTGCGTGTCATAGCGATCGGACTACTGCAGGCGACGGGACTTGCATCGGCTGTCTTGAGGACAATCTACATCATGAGCGGTACCACGGGCGCCTTCTTTAACAGCCGGTGGCTCATGGAATTTCTCGGGGCACGGCACAGCGCCATGGATTGGTTCGCGCTGGTTGCGGCCATCTTCTGGACCTCGGCGATCTGGCTCGGGGGTGCCTTCTTCGCGGCCAGACCAAAGACACATGAGAAGATCTGTTCCCGCTTCGATCTTGGCCTTGCGGCATTCTTCGGTATTCTCCTCATCGAATTGGCCCTTGTGGTGAAGGGTAATCCATCCACCGGGGATAACCTGACGGGACCGCTGGCCTGTGTTTTCTTTTTCTTCGGCCTTGTCGCCATAGGGATGACCCGGGCAAACGGCGCACCCTCGCCGGGTGGCCTTGTTTCGGGCCGGCGAAGGCTGGGTGTCGTGATGGGCTTCATCAGTGCCGTTCTCCTCTGCGTGATGAGCGTCGCCGTCTTTTTTCAGCAACCGCTGGCACGGGCCGCCGGGACCGGCTACGGGCTCTTAAAAGGCGGGGCTTCTTCGCTGGGCTCCATCTTTTTGTGGTTTATCAGATTGCTCTATATGCCCAGGCAGGCAAAGATGCGCGATGGTCCATCGGGCTCTTCGGGAAGCGGTGCCGGCTCCTTTTTTCAATCCGACAACACGCAGTGGGTTGAGGTCGTGAGCAACGTACTGGCATGGCTCTTCGGGACATTCCTCGGCCTTACCATACTCGTCGTGACCGCCGTCGCGGTTTTTTATGCCGTCAGATGGCTGTTTTCGCGCACAGCCCGGGACCACTCCGATGTCAAACGCCGGTCGCTTTCCGATCTGGCGCGGCTACTTCGGGGTCTTATCGCACTTCTCGCTGGAAAAGCGCGGAGATTTCTCGGTGGATACGCCACGGCGGCAGATTTTTACCGGGCCCTGACTATCTGGTCGCAGCGAAGCGGTGTACAGCCGGACCCGAGCGAGACGCCATCGGAATTCTCTTGCCGGCTCGCAGGAATATTTCCGTCACTTAAACACGAAATAGAATCCATCGCGGGAGCATTCAACAGGGAATTTTACGGAGAGACCACCCTTGGCAGGGAAGAGATCGACTTCATCCGCCTGAGATGGCGCAAACTTAAAAATCCCTCCTCCTGGCCAGTCAGGCTGAAGACACGTGTCTTCGGGACGATTACGTCTCCTGGCTGATCTTCTCCATCATATCCTTGAAGTAAAGTTTCTTCTTCTTGAGGAGCTTGATCTCAAGCTCCTCATCCTCCGTGAGGTAAGGCTTCGCCTGGAGCATCTGAAGTTTTTCGTCGAGAGATTTGTGTAGAATGCGCGCTTCGTTATAACGTTCTTCCTTGTTTTTCTTTTCTTCCATCGTCCTATAGTGTAAAGGGTAAGGGGCCAGGAGTAAAGGGTAAAAACATTCCCTCCTTCCTCCTCACTACCGATTCTGGATTCATAGCTCCTCCAGTCTTGCACTCAAGCCGGTGAAGAGCCGGTTTTGGGACTTCCGGATCGCTTCTTTCATCTCCATCACATATGCGGGCCGGAGACCGTCCCTCCACCGGGGGTAACCCCCCTCCCAGAGATAGAGGATGAGCGCATGGAACCCTTCCCTGTCGAAAAGGTAGCCTCCGAAATCGACGGTATTACGGATACCGTCCGCGAGAATATCGATGGGCCGCACACCGGCATATTTCTTCACGATCTCCTCGATGACGGCACGGTTCTGAAAACCTTCGGGCTGCTGCCTGAACTTCTCCTCTTCCGCAGGAAAGGGGAAGCGTCTGTAAACCTCGCCGATAAACCCCCGAAGATCGATACCATGTATCGCCCCCATGAGGTTACCGATCATCGCCGCATCGAGGGTGTAGGCGCTGAGCCGGACGCGGGTGGCACAATCATCGCGGCCCGATGCCATATCGCCTACAGCAGCCGACAGACCGTCGGCAAAGAAAAAATGGACGTCGAGAAGCATCATGTCCGTGTCGATATTAAAAAAACCGAACGCTACCTCTCCATGACTCAAGGAATGAAAAGCAAGGGGCATGATATCCTCCGACAGACAGTTTTGCGGTTCCAAAGTTCACGAGTATGAAGCTGATCCTGCAGTTATTATCATATGTGTAACCGTCTTTTGCAACATTCGGGACCTGGCCGATCGACAATCCGTCGCATAAATGCGGCCTCGTCTTCCTTTCAAGTCTTCACAGCCTGTTGCCCAAATCCCCCATTTCCAAAAGACTGTCTCACCTTTATCCCGTAGCAAACGACCTTAAAAACCTTGTTCTCACGTTTACCCCGTAACAAACGGGGCCCGCGTCACCCCCTTTGGGGGTTCGCTGGAGGCAATAAAGAGAGGCTGGGGAGGAAGCCAAAAGACTTCCCGGGAATTTGAGAATACTGAAATTCCCGGGAATCTTCGATCCCGCTACGCGGGAAGTTAAAGAACCATGATACTTCGCTCAAACCTGTCCCGCAACGATAACCACCTCTCGCAAACATCAATAGTGAATTCCCGCCGAAGGCGTGCAAAGTGCGGCCTGATC
>DIFE01000128.1 GCA_002418985.1 Deltaproteobacteria bacterium UBA5756 | reverse complement strand
CCGTAGTGGCCGAAGTCCGCCGGCCACCAGTCCTGCGACCTTGTCATCATTTCACGGAGGTCCTTCTTCACGGCCTCCAGGTCGAGACTCTTGAACTCCCTGGCGTAGTTGAAGCCCTCGCCCATCGGATTGGACTTCGAAGAATGCTGGTGCAGCATATCCAGGTTCAACTGGTTCGGCCACCAATCACGGTTCGTAATACCGCTGCCGGTAATCTGTTTGGGAGGTCTTCCCGTTCTTTCTTCATCCATGGTATTTACTCCTTTCGTCGTGTCAATTTGCGAACAGCGCCGTCCTGATGAAGTAATCTATGGATGTTCTGGAGAGTGTCAAGGGAACCCTCGTGGAAGGGGAGCAGTCGGCCTTCCCTCCAGGCGGAGGCGAGGACAACGGATATCAGCGAAAGACATCACGTCTTCCCATTATCTATAACCCATTACCCATCACCCATCTTCTCAATACAAAAACATCGGTTTTCCCAGCGTGTCCCGCACCTTGGGACGGTACGTTTCCACGTCGTACAGGGCCGTTACATCGACTTGTTTTTTTGCGGCAATGACCATGTCGAGGGGGACGGTGGTGTATATCGCCTGCTGGAGAGCCACCATGCGTCCCCTGTGACCCATTGCTATCTGGTCGAGGGCAAGGCTGCCGTAGGAGACGGCAACCATGCGGTCAAGGGAATCGGGCGCGCCCGAGCGCATCATGTAGGCGAGTTGCTGGTAGATGACATTGATACCCGTTTTTTCCTTGATCTCCTGGGAAAGGAGAAAACCCACGCCGCCAAGTTTTTTGTGCCCGTAAGCATCCTCTATACCGGTCTCTGTTATGCTCCCGCCCACCGTATGGGCGCCCTCCGAGATGGTCATGATGGCATAGTTGGAAGGGTTCTTCGACCGGTCCGCCACGAGGAAATCAATGAGTTTCTCCACGTCAAAGGGCACCTCGGAGATAATCGCGCGGTCCACATCGGCAAGGTAGGCCGCAATGAGCGATGTCTCGCCCGAGTTCCGGCCGAAGAGCTCGACGACACAGATGCGCTCGTGGGAACCGGTCGTGGTACGCAGGGCATTGATGGCGTCGACGGAGCGTGTGACCGCCGTCGAAAAGCCTATGCAGAAATCGGTGCCGAAAACGTCATTATCCATTGTCTTCGGAATGGCCACTATCTGGACGCCCTCCCTGTTCAAGCGGCTGGCGTAACTCAGCGTGTCATCACCGCCTATGGGAATGATGGCGTCTATCGACAGGTATTCCAGAACTTTGAGGATATGTCTCGTGCAGTCGATCTTACCCCCTGAGGTGGAGACACGGTCGCTTTCATTCACAAAAGAAGGTACTTCATCTGCATTCACACTGCCGGGGTTCGTGCGCGAGGTATGGAGGATGGTCCCGCCGGTGCGGTCAATGGTCCGCACCTTATCGAGGCTAAGCGGCACAAAGAACCGCTGCACCGTTTCCGGGTCGGCAGGGTTGATCCCGAGAAGGCCCATCCACCCCCTGCGTATCCCGACAACTTCAAGCTCAGTCGCCGCGGCGCGGACTACAACGGCCTTGATGGCTACGTTAAGACCCGGAACATCCCCGCCCCCGGTCAATACGGCAACCCTTTTTCTTCCTGCCATTACACTACCTCCATTCCCTTTTCGGGACGCGGTCTTATTTATACTGTTCTGTATAGTCGCGAATGAAGGGATTGTCAAGGATGGTAAACTACGGGTAATGGGTGATAGGTAATGGGTGATAGAAACGACACTTCTCCATACGTCTTTCCGGCTTTGTCCATCCGTCATCCAGTTCTCTCCGTCCGTCTTTCCGGCGAAGGCCGGAATCCAGGAAAACCTCTCATACAACGGGAAGTATACGTATATAAAGCACCATGCGGTGTTTAAAGAGAACAGCTGGATGTCCCTTCGTATGGTGATTCCTTATCCATAGTATCTTCTGGGTTCCGGCCTTCGCCGGAAAGACGGGGTGAGGAGGGGACGGAGTGACGGTGGAGGACGGGGGGACGGAGTGACGAGGGCTCCGGAGGGAGGTTGGCCTTTACATTATTTTGGACAGATGCGCCCATAACCCATCTTTACCTATTACCTATTACCTATCTTCATTACCCATTACCCGACCTGAACTTCGAACTTCGAAGTTCAGGTCATTGATATTGTTACACCTTTGTGCTACATTAGGGAGTTGGTAACAACCGAATGAATATCCGCGAAAGACTGGAAGAACGGGAAGAACTGATCCTGTCGCCGTACGCGCAGAAGAGCGTCGCTACGCGCGGAAGGGTTCGCCCGGAAGCGGAGTGTGATATACGGCCTGCCTTCCAGCATGACCGGGACAGGATAACGCACAGCAAGTCCTTCAGAAGGCTCAAATACAAGACACAGGTCTTCCTTCTGCCCACCGGGGACCACTATCGCACGAGGCTGACCCATACCCTCGAGGTCTCGCAGATAGCACGGACCATTTGCAGGGCCCTGTCTCTCAATGAAGACCTCGTGGAGGCCATAGCGCTGGGACACGATCTCGGTCACACACCCTTCGGCCACTCCGGCGAGGAGGTCCTCAACGCCCTCTATCCGGGCGGCTTCAGGCATTACGAACAGAGCCTCAGGGTCGTCGATATACTCGAGAAAGACGGATTGGGACTCAACCTTACCCACGAGGTCCGTGATGGTATTCTCAAGCATTCCAAGGGAAAAGGCGATATCATCATCCGCGATGACGATGAAAAACCCCTCACCAAAGAGGCGGAGGTGGTCCGCATCGCCGATGTCATCGGCTATCTGAATCATGATATAGACGACGCCATCCGCGGCAACGTCATCAGTGAAGACAGCATTCCGAAACACCTAACGGACCGCCTCGGCCACAGTGTATCCGATCGCATCGACACCATGGTGCGCGGCGTCATCTGGAGCACGCTGGAAAACGGAAAAATGGAACTGGAATGCGGCGAAGAGCTGGAATCCTGCATCGTGGACATGCGCCGTTTTCTTTACGAGCGGGTTTACGAAAGCACCATCGTGCATTCCGATTTTATCAAGTGTTCCAGGATCATCGAGGACCTCTACGAATATTTTCTGAAGCACCCCGCGGCATTCCTTAAAGAAACCGGGCGTGAGGATTTCTACGATGATCCGTCCACCTGCGTCCGAGACTTTATAGCGGGCATGACAGACCGTTATGCCTTCAGTCTTTTTGAAAAACTCTTCCTGCCCATGCCCTGGAGCATTCCGGTATAGGAAGACAAAAATATAACGAATCATGGCCATCAATCCTCATTGATAGGTAAACATGGAAAAGGGAGCTCATAATGATGGATAAGGTTTACGACCCCCACAGCATAGAAAAAAAATGGTACGCCCACTGGCTTGATAAGGGGTATTTCAGGGCCAAAAGCAATTCCCCCGACGAGTATTTCTCCATGGTAATCCCCCCTCCCAACGTTACGGGATCTCTTCATATGGGCCACGCCCTCAACAACACCCTGCAGGATATCGTTACGCGCTATTTCCGCATGTGCGGTGTAAATTCGCTGTGGCTTCCCGGCACGGACCACGCGGGCATAGCCACGCAGAACGTCGTCGAGCGTGAACTGGCAAAAGAAGGGACGGACCGCGAGGCCCTGGGCAGGGAAAAGTTCATCGAACGCGTCTGGCAGTGGAAAAAACAGTCCGGCGGAACCATCATCGAGCAGCTGAAGAGGCTTGGTGCATCATGCGACTGGTCGCGGGAAAGATTCACAATGGACGAAGGGCTCACGCGCGCCGTACGCGAGGTCTTTGTAAGGCTCTACAATGAAGGATTGATCTACCGGGACAACTACATAATCAACTGGTGCCCACGCTGCAAGACCGCCCTGTCCGACCTTGAGGCCGAGCACGAAGACACGCAGGGTCTCCTGTATTATATCCATTATCCTCTCGCCGAAGGCGAAGGCTACCTCACCGTTGCCACGACAAGACCCGAGACGATGCTCGGCGATACCGCCGTCGCCGTGAACCCCGAGGACCCGCGGTACGGGAAGTATGTCGGCCAGAACGTTATTCTCCCCATAGTCAACAAGAAGATTCCCGTCATCGGCGACAGCTACGTCGACGTTGAATTCGGCACGGGCGCCCTGAAGGTCACACCCGCCCACGACCTCAACGACTTCGAGATCATGAAAAGACACAACCTCGAACTCATCAAGGTCATCGACGAAGACGGCAATATGAACGAAAATTCCCTCCACTACCGCGGTATGGAACGTTTCGAATGCCGCAGGAAGATCGTTGAGGAACTCGACGAGAAGGGATACCTGGAAAAAACGGAACCTTACGCCATGGGCGTGGGCAAATGCTATCGCTGCAAGACCGTTGTGGAACCCGCCCTTTCCCTCCAGTGGTTCCTGAGGATGAAACCCCTTGCCGAACCCGCCATAGCAGCGGTGCGCGAACACAGGGTCCGTATCATCCCGGAGATGTGGGAAAAGGTCTATTTCGAATGGATGGAGAATATCAGGGATTGGTGTATCTCGCGTCAGATATGGTGGGGACACCGGATACCCGTCTGGACCTGCACCGCCTGTAACGAGATGATCGTCTCCGTCGACGATCCCTCCGGGTGCCCCAAATGCGGCGGCGCCCTGCGGCAGGAATCGGATGTCCTCGACACCTGGTTCTCCTCGGGGCTGTGGCCCTTCAGCACCCTCGGCTGGCCGGACAAGACCCCGGACCTCGAGACCTTCTATCCCACGTCGCTCCTCATTACCGGTTTCGATATCCTCTTCTTCTGGGTTGCCCGCATGATCATGATGGGCCTCAAGTTCATGGGCGACGTGCCCTTCCGCGACGTATACATCCACGCCCTCGTCCGCGATGCCGAAGGCAAGAAGATGAGCAAGTCGAAGGGCAACGTCATCGATCCTCTCATTATCATCGACGAATACGGGACTGACGCCTTCCGCTTTACATTGACGATGCTCGCCGCCCAGGGAAGGGACGTCCTCCTGTCCGAAGAACGCATCGAGGGATGCCGCAACTTCGTCAACAAGGTATGGAACGCCTCGAAGCTGTCCCTTTCCTTTACCGGTGAGGAGAGGCCTTCCCATGACGGCAAAGGTTCGTCGTTCCTTCCCGACCGGTGGATCCGTTCCCGGGCCCAGAAGGTGATCGAAGAGGTCCACGACAGCATCACCGGGTACCGCTTCAATGAGGCGGCCAATTCCCTGTACAGCTTCGTCTGGCATGAATACTGCGACTGGTACCTGGAACTCATTAAACCCAATCTCTACGGCAAGGTGGATCGCTTCGACACGGCGGTCACCAGGGCCGCCCTCTATAATACCCTTCAGGACATCCTGAAGCTTCTCCATCCCATCATGCCTTTCGTAACGGAAGAGATCTACCAGCGCCTGCCCGGCAGGGAATCCGAGAGCATCATGGTCGCACCCTTTCCCGCCTCCGACGAATCAGAGATCGATCCTGAAAGCGAAAAGATGATGGAGACCATCATGGGCGTCATAGATGTCATCCGCAACATTCGCGGCGAAACAGGCATCGCACCCAACGTCCGCATCGAAGCCGTGATCAGGGCAGGAGAAAGCACCGTCTTCCTCAAGGACTACGAATACTACATCAAGGAACTCGGCAAGGTGGAGCACCTCTCCTTCATCGACGGCAAGGGACCCGACCATTCGGCCGTCGGGGTTTACAAGGACGTTGAGGTCTTCGTTCCCCTCAAAGACTTGATCGACGTCGCCAGGGAACTGGGCAGGATCGATAAAGAGCTTGCCAAAATCGGTGAAGATAGTGAAAAATTAATGAAGAAACTCGGCAATGAGGCGTTCCGCCAGAAAGCGCCCGCTGAGGTAATCGCCAAAAACGAGGCGCAGTACGGCGAACTGGCGGCAAAGAAAGAAAAGCTCATGACGAGCAGAAAGGTCCTTAAAAACCTTTCGAGGTAGTTGATGCCTTTAAATTTTTCGATCATCGAGTCCTTCATTAACGAGCACCAGGAGGACATGAAGAACAAGGCCATGCTGCGCCATGACCGCTACCGTATCCTGTCGGAGCTTGGCGAGACGCTGCGGACCGTTCTGAAGGACTATGAGGTCTTCGAAACCGAGCTGAACGCTCTTGTCATCGAGACAATCCACAACGCCACCTCTTACGAAACGCTTCTGGAATGCCATGAACGGGCCGTTTCGGGGGTGGAAAACTTTTTCCTTGAAGAAGACACAATAGTGGATGTCCACAATCTCTTCCGTATCATCAGGGACCGGATAGCCAACCGTGTCCTCGATCTTGTCGAAGAGGAGATGGTTGAGGAAGGACTGGGAAAACCTCCCGTGGAATACGTCTGGGCAGGCCTTGGAAGCGAAGGCCGCGACGAGCAGACGATGGTCACCGACCAGGACAACATGTTGATCTACGGCGAGCGCGATGATGATTTCGCTACACCCGGCCTCAGGCAGCGATACACGGAGATGGCGGGCGCGGCAGGAGGTTCCGTCTCTCCTGAAACCCTTGAGCCGAAGAGGCTCCTTGACGGATATTTTGAGATATTTGCCCGGAAGGCCTCGGACAGACTGAACGAGGTCGGCTTTGAAAAGTGCAAGGGCGGTGTCATGCCCGTGAATGCGCGTTGGAGGGGCTCGGTACCGGACTGGAAAAAGAGGATCGAAGAACGCATCACGTACAACAGGGGCATCTTCGAGCCGCTGGACATCATCATCCTCACCGACGCCCGGGCAGTGAAGGGCAATAGCGCGCTGCTCGCCGGGTTCCTCGAGTATTTCTTCGCCATGCTCACGAACAGCAAACACGTCATGAAGGAGTTCGTCCAGTCGGCGGTCCTCATGCCCAGCGCACTCACCTTCTTCGGTGGATTCAAGGTTGAGAAAGAAGGCGAACATAAAGACAGATTCAACATAAAGGTGATGGGTTGGTCACCGCTCATCCTGTCCGTCAGGATGCTTTCGTTGTCCAATGGAATATTCGAAACCAACACGCTCAAACGCATCGGGATTCTGAGAGAACGTAACATCATCAGGAAAGATATGGAGAATTCCCTGATCGACGCTTATTTCACTTTTGTCCGGTACAGGATAATCAACCAGATCAATTCCCGGGACGAGGGCGGCAAGAGCTCGAATTTCCTGCGGCCCGATATGCTGGGTCCCGACGAACAGGAAAGACTTCGCAGGGCCATGAAATCAGTCGAAGCCTTTCAGAAACTGATACAGGAAACGCTGCTCTTCGGACAGCCAATGTAATAAGGGGGTCATTTATGAAGGTTGTGGAGCTGATGAATAAGAACGTGGTAACCTGTCATCCATCGGAGAAACTGAATATCATTCTCAACAAGCTCGAACTTTTCAAGATTGCGGGCATGCCCGTCGTCGACAAGGGCAAACTCGTCGGCATAATAAGTCAGAGCGATATCCTGAAGGGCCTGAAATCGGGCGCGATAAGTGATATATCCGTGGCTGACGTAATGACGGCAGACGTGGTAACCGTATCACCCACGGAATCGGCTGTCCTCGTCGCTAAGATCATGATTGAAAAACACATCAACAGGATACCGATCATGGACAACGAAAAGCTCGTGGGCATCGTCACACGGGGAGACATTATCAAGGCCGTAGCGGAGTGCGGATAGAGAGGTTTCGGGTTTCAAAAATACTACGAAATGTACTTGTAAGGTGGAAGAAATATGAAGATTACACGAGAAACCGTTGAGTATGTGGCGCATCTTGGGAGGCTTGACCTCGATCCCCGGGAGATCGACGAATATACCGGCCAGATCGACAGCATCCTTCAGTATATGGATTCGTTGAATGCCCTCGATACACAGGGCGTCGAACCGACGAGCCATGCCGTCCCCGTCGGTTGCGTCATGAGAGAGGATGTCGTCAAGGAATCCTTCACCGCGGAGGAATCGACCGGCAATGCCCCTGAACGTATCGACACTTTTTTCAAGGTGCCACCGATCATTGAGGTGGAGTGAAGAGGGGTAATAGGTGATGGGTAATAGGCGATAGGAAAGACTTTTAAGGCTTTTCCCATTACCAATAACCCATTACCCATAACCTGATTCTTATAGGAGACCATAACGTGCATATACTCGATTTGACGATTGTACAGCTGAGGGAAATGCTCAGGAAAAAAGAAGTGAGTTCGCTGGAGCTGACGGAGTATTATCTCAATCGTATTAAAAAATACGACGGCGAAGTTCTCGCTTATCTGAGGACAACAGAAGACTACGCCATGGAGATGGCCAGAAGTGCCGACGAAAGGATCGGCCGCGGTGAAGATACCCCCCTTCTCGGGATTCCCCTCGGCATGAAGGACATCCTCTGTACGAAAGGCATCGAGACCACCTGCGGTTCGAATATCCTCAAAGGGTTTGTACCCCCCTATGACGCGACTGTCATACGGAAGCTGAAGGAAGCCGGTTTTGTTCACCTCGGCCGACTCAACATGGATGAGTTTGCCATGGGATCATCGACGGAGAACTCGGCGTTCCAGACGACGAGAAACCCCTGGGACACGACGCGCATTCCCGGTGGTTCGAGCGGCGGATCCGCGGCGGCGGTAGCCTCCGGCCTTTGCACCTCTGCCCTTGGCACGGACACGGGCGGCTCCATCCGCCAGCCCGCG
>DIFE01000101.1:7308-9669 GCA_002418985.1 Deltaproteobacteria bacterium UBA5756 | reverse complement strand
AACGGATCAGCGCCCCCACGCACGTCGACGGGCCAGGGGGATGAAAATTCGTGCCGGCCGCGGCCATAAACGCCGATATCCCTGCGATAAGCCCCATGGCCGTCGATTCGACGTAGCCCTCGACACCCGTAATTTGTCCGGCGAAGAAGACCCGCGGCTGCGTCTTTAACTGAAGATCTTTGGTAAGGCACACGGGGGCATTGATGTACGTGTTCCGGTGAATGCTTCCGTGCCGCAGGAACACGGCATTCTTCAGGGCCGGTATCATTCGGAAAACCCGTTCCTGTTCGGGATACTTCATTTTTGTCTGAAAGCCGACGAGATTGAGCATGCTTCCCGAGGCGTTCTCCTTCCTGAGTTGCAGGACGGCGTAGGGCCTTTTTCCGTCCCGCGGGTCCTCAAGCCCGACAGGTTTCATCGGCCCGAAAGCCAGCGTCTTCTTCCCCCTCTCAGCGAGAACCTCCACGGGCAGGCACCCTTCGAAGTAGGACGTCTTCTCGAATTCCCTGAGATCGACCCTTTCCGCGCTGAGCAATGCCTCGTGGAACCTGTCGTACTCGTCCTTCGTGAGGGAACAGTTCAGATAGTCACCTGCCCCGTCCTTTATATATCGCGATGCATAAAAGGCTTTATCATAGTCGACGGTGGCGGCGTCGACTATGGGTGAAATGGCATCGAAAAACGCGAGGTTATCGGCTCCCGTCAGGGACGTCAACTCTCCGGCAAGACGTTCGCTCGTCAAGGGCCCCGAGGCGATGATCACGAATCCTTCCGGTATCCGGCGGACCTCTTCGCGCTTGAGGCGGATGCCCGGATTGCTCACGATCGATTCCGTAAGCCGTTGTGCGAACCGGACCCGGTCGACAACGAGGGCCTTGCCGCCGGGGATCGCCGTTTCGTCCGCCGCCCCTATGATAAGGGACCCGAGTCTGCGAAGCTCTTCCTTGAGCAGACCGTGGGCGTTTAGGAGATCCAGGGATTTAAGGGAATTACTGCAGACAAGCTCCGCGAGCAAATCGCCTTGATGGGCCGGCGTGCTTACGTGCGGCCGCATTTCGTAAAGAACCGCCTGCCCGCCCATACGGGTGATCTGGTGCGCGGCTTCCACCCCTGCGAGTCCGCCCCCGATTATTGTGATTTCCATCCACATTCCTTGCGGAGGCAGAAGAGGTTTTTTCTGAAGGAGAAAAGGGTCGGGGCGCCGCATGCGGGGCAGGGGCCTTCCGCCGGTTCCCGGTTTGTCGCAAAAGAGCATTTCGGGTATTCGGAACAGCTGATGAACTTCTTTTTCTTTTTCGAAGTCTTTTCGACGAGTTTGCCCGGGCATCCTTCCACGGGACAGCCGAACCCCAGGGAATACGCCTGCGTGTGCTTGCATTCGGGATAGTTGCTGCAGGCGAGGAAACGGCCGAATCGCCCTTTCTTTTCTATGAGATTGCCCTTGCATACGGGACAGACCCCCTTCGCCTCGCTCTCAACAATGGTTATCTTACCGTCGGCTTCCACTTTGACGTTTTTCTTGTTCTTACACTCCGGCTTTCCCGAACAGACCAGGTATTCGCCGCTTTTCCCCCACCTGAGGAGCATTTTCTTACCGCACCTGTCACATACGATGTCCGTTTCCTTCTCCTCTTTCTTGAGGCTCTTCATCTGCTGCTGGGCGCTTTTCAATTCGCCTTCGAAGGAGTTGTTGAATTTTTCGAGGGACTTTACCCAATCCTTTTTTCCGTCTTCGATCTCATCCAGCCTGACTTCCATCTTTGCGGTGAAGCCGACATCGAGCACAGTGGGAAAAAATTCCGCCAGGAGCTTGTTCACGGTTCTGCCGAGGGGTGTGGGCGTGAGCCTCCCCTTTTCCCTGGTCACGTAGTCCCGGTCCTGCACGGTGCTGACGATTGTAGCGTATGTGGACGGCCTGCCGATACCCTTGCTTTCGAGGGTCCGGATGAGGGACGCCTCGGAATAGCGCGGGGGCGGGTTGGTGAAACGCTGTTCCATGACCGTATCTTTCAGGTTCACCTTTTGGCCCTTCTTGATCTCGGGAAGTGTACTGTCTGTCTGTTCCTCCTCTCCGATCTCTTCATAGATCTTTGTAAAACCATCGAAAAGCACGGTGGTGCCGCGTGCAACGAAAACATAATCGCCCGCGGTAGCGTCAACCGTTTTGGTCTCGACCTTTTTCTGGGTCATCTGCGACGATACGAAGCGTTTCCAGATAAGGTCGTAGAGAGCGAAAAGCTCCTTGTCCAGGTAAGGTTTCACCTTTTCAGGGGTGAACCATACCGACGTGGGGCGTATGGCCTCGTGTGCGTCCTGGGCCGACTTCCTGTTCTTGAAGAAATTCGGTTTCTCGGGGAGGTA
>DIFE01000101.1:0-7252 GCA_002418985.1 Deltaproteobacteria bacterium UBA5756 | reverse complement strand
TAGGTGATGAGCCCCACCGGACCGTCTTCGCCAATGTCGATCCCTTCGTAAAGTCTCTGGGCCAGCATCATGGTACGCTTGGGCGAGAGGCGGAGCATCCTCGACGCCTCCTGCTGGAGCCTGCTCGTAATGAAAGCCGGCTGGGGAGATATGCTCTTTTCCTTATGTTCCACCTTCGTTACAGCAAGTTCCTTGTCGGCAATATACGCTTTTACGGCGGCGGCCTCTTCCTGCGAGCGTATCTTTATCTTTTCAGAGCCCTTTCGTTCCAGTGTCGCGGTGAAGGTCTCTCCCGAGGGGAGCTCAAGAACGACATCGACAACCCAGTACTCTTCCCTGACGAAACCCTCGATCTCGGCTTCCCGGTCGCAGACGAGGCGCAGCGCCACCGATTGCACCCTGCCCGCCGAGAGTCCATAGCTTACCCTCTCCCAAAGAAGGGGACTGATCTTGTATCCGACGAGGCGGTCGAGAATCCGTCGTGCCTTCTGGGCGTTGTATTTTGCCGTGTCGAGCTTGATGGGCGACCTCATGGCATCGAGGACTCCCTTTTTGGTTATCTCGTGGAAGAGGACGCGTTCAATGTGGTCGTCCTTTCCTATGACCTCTGCCACGTGAAAGGCAATGGCTTCTCCTTCGCGGTCAGGGTCGGACCCGATCAGGATTCTTTCCGCGTCTTTCCCTGCTTTTTTTATCTCATCCACCACCTTGGATTTGCCCTTCAGGATGTGAAAATGGGGCTTGAATCCCTCTTCGACATCGACACCAAGGGTGCTTTTTGGAAGGTCTTTTATGTGGCCATACGTTGCTTTGATGACGAAATCCTTGCCCAGGTATTTTGATAACGTCTTCATCTTCGTCGGCGACTCGACTACGAGCAGTGACTTTCCCATCCATTTCTCCTTTATTCAGAAACCGGCCTCTTAAGGCCAGGGGTTTGTGGAACTTATCTTCGTATGAAGTAGCCTCCCGATATTTCCGCCACCACATTTTTCATGGTCAGCCGGGTGAGGGCAGCCATTACTGCCTTTGTATCCATACCGCTTCTTTCTATTACCTCATCTGCGTGTACTTTTTCAAATCCTATGAGAGAATAAACCTTGTTTTCACCGCTGTCCAGTTCAATGGGCGTTTGCGCAGGAAGGCGTGCATCGGTAAAGCAGGTGGTCAGGATGTCCTCCACCGAGTCGATCAGCTTTGCCCCTTCCTTGATGAGCCTGTTTGAGCCGGCGTGCTCAGTCCTCAAGACGCTGCCGGGAACGGCCATGACCTCCCTGCCGTATTCGAGGGCCAGCCGGGAAGTGATGAGTGAACCGCTCCTGGCGGTTGCTTCCACCACGAGGACTCCTCGCGCCAGACCTGCTATGATCCGGTTCCGTTCGGGGAAATGATAGGGCAGGGGTTGCTCGCCGGGGAGGTATTCCGTGAGGAGAACGCCCTGTTCCGCGATCTTTTCGAAAAGGATCTCGTTTTCGGGGGGATAACAGACGTCTATTCCGCATCCCAGGACGGCCGCCGTCTTCCCCTCCCCTTCGAGTGCGCGTGTATGGGCCGCGGTGTCGATGCCGCGGGCAAGGCCGCTGACGATGGTGATCCCGGCAAAGGAAAGCGTCCCCGCTATCTTCCCGGCGAGATTCCTGCCCTCCGGGGATGCCTTGCGGGACCCCACGACGGCGAGGGCCATGGTGCCGGATTGCAGCGGGCCCCGTGCATAGAGGACGATCGGGGCGTCGGGTATGTGCCGTAAGAGCTCGGGGTATTCACGGTCTTTTATTGTGATCACGTGGGCGCCCAGCTTCTCGATGAGGCGCAAGTTCCTGTCGATCCCCCTCCAGTCGTCGAAGCGCGCCGCGATACCGGCGGGCGCCTGCCTGCCGCCCGTATCCGGATGAAGTAGCCGGTCTACATCAGGATATGCATCGCAGATCCGTCGTTTTGCCAGGCGGCTGAGGCCTTTGACCTGTGACAGGGCAATAAGAGCGCGTTTTTCATCCATCGAGACACTCTGATGTCATAGATGCGTATCCTGCCTTAAAGAGGTGATTTTGTCAAATCGACTGTGATCTCGTTTCAAGCTTATTTTGCGGTGTCTTTTCGGAGGAGCGAGTAGTAATACACCAAAGAGGCATAAAACTCGCGTGCCATGAGAGACCGCGAAAGATCGTCGCGCCACCACGCGTCCGTCCGAAAATAAGAGACCTGTACGGGCTTGATCATGTAAAGGACGGCACTTTCCTGCCGGGATGAGTCATACATATAGTGATACCGTCGCGAGACATAGCCGGGTACTATCACGATAACCTTTTTGAGGCCCATCGCCCTGAACTTTTCATTGAGCACCGTCGTACTTCTTTCCCTGTCATTTCCGGGATGAACGGGTTTGATTGCCCCTTCCTTGATGCCTCGCTCCTTTGCCATACGGGAAAGAAGATCGCCGATGTTTACTCCCAGCACTTTGTCGTCTTCAACATATACGGTCTTGCCGTTACCTTCAAAATATTCCCTGAACGCCTGGACGTAAAGCTCCCCGTTTCGGTCCTCAGGAAATCTTGGGACAAAAATGGCATCAGCCGGGACTATCTTGTCCTCATACCGGAACTGTTTCGCCATGAATTTAAGGCTTACGGGGTGGAAGAGAACGCCGGCCAGTATCATTATTGTCACGAGGATACCCAGGAGGCATCCGCAACCGGCCTTGCCCTTACTGCCCATAACCCCGTCTCCTTTGTCTCGTTTTTGCGGCGACGATCGCGGTTTGGATGTCACTGATCGCTGCCCGCTGCCCTGGCGTACTCATAGAGGATTACCGACAGAACGATGAGCGGCGTTGTCTCGGTCCGGAATATATTCTCTCCCAGGGTACAGGCGACAAAGCCGTTTTCTTTCAGCCACTCGGCCTCGGTCTCTTCGATACCCCCTTCAGGCCCTATAACGATGCAGGTGGTATCGCCCGTCTTCAAGCCAAAGACATCCTTAAGTGTGGTATGCCTTTCTTTTTCGTAGAGCACCACGCGTTTTTCCGCGTCCCCGATCACGGGGCCGATGCCCCTGAGCGGTGTCGGCTCGGCTATCTCGGGAATCGTGAACCTTCCTGACTGACGCGAAGCCTCCACGGTGATCCTTCTCCACCGTTCGATCTTTTCTCCCCCGTGGTCATTGAACTTCACGACAGTCCTCTTGAATACGGTGGGCACGATCTTCTCAGCCCCGAGCTCCGTCGCTTTTTCTACAAGCCAGTCCATCCTGGGCCCCTTGATGGGGCTTACGCACAGGGTGACTTTGGGCCTTTTTTCCTGCGGTTTATGTACGACATCGACCACCTGAAGATAGAGTTCCTTCCCCTTGACGCTCTGGATGGTCGAACGGTAGAGGTATCCCTTTCCATCGATGAGATCGATCCTGTCCCCGGGACGTTTTCTCAGAACCCCTATGATGTATTTGTGCATCGGTCCCGCCAGGAGAACCATGCCGTTCTTGATCTTCAATTTGTCGACAAAGACTCGTCTTACTTCCATAATGACTCGTTATTCTGATGTTATTTTATAATATTTCGCTTCATATAGCCGATGGTAGTCGCTCCAGCGTTCATCTGCCATGTTGTCTTTCATGTGTTCCCTGACGCCCATCACCTTGGAATCCAGATTGTCCAGATGATGCACGATGATTGCCTCCGGGAACATCGGTTTTTTAGGGGATCCCCATTCCTCCAGGCCGTGATGGCTGACTACAATGTGCGTGAGAATATCGGTGAGGTCCTGGGGGAATCCGTCAGTGCGCCGAATAAGATCTTCGAGGATCATCACGCCCAGTGTGATGTGGCCGAGGAGTCTCCCACGGTCGGTAAATCTGAAGCCTCTCAGTATGTCCAGTTCGTGGACCTTTCCGATATCGTGCAGAATACAGCCAGTGACTATGATATCCCGGTCTCCTCCTATGAGAGAGGCGGCGGCCATGCCCAGCTTCGCCACTGAGAGCGAGTGTTCCAGCAGTCCGCCGACGTAAACGTGGTGCACGCTCGTGGAGGCCGGGTAGGAAAAGTACCTGTCCAGAAGCTGCCGGTCACCGGTAAAGGTATTCAAAAGCTCTTTGAGATGAGGATTCTTTATTTCCTTGACGATTGCCGCATACTCTTCCTGGAGGAGGCTCCGTTCTTTATCGCCGCAGGGATAGAAATGGGCTATGTCGCAGACGGCGAGATCGGCATCCAGTTTCCTGATGTCGGTGATATGCAGCTGCAGCCGGTCCTGATACAGCCGGGCCTTCGACCTGACGGAGACTATGTCGCCTTTCTCAAAGAGGCCTTCCAGTTCGTCGACGCGTTCCCATATCCTGCCGTCAATCGACCCCGTCGCGTCTTTGAGCCCTACCATCATGTATTTGGTGTTGTTCTTGGCCGTGTAGGTACCTTTTTTCGTAACCACAAAGAGATCGTTGACCTCATGCTGATTACCGGTGATGTCCCTGACAAAGGTGGTTTTGCTCAAATTTCACTCCCAAAATGATCGTAGCCCTGTTTCGGCGTTTTGATTTCCAGCCCGTTTCGAAAGACCCTGACGCCCCTTCCGGAGCTTACCGTGCCGATGATGGTGATCTTGCCGCCTCTTTGTATCATGCCCTCGACCCCGGGCAGCTTGTCCGGTGGAAAGGTAAAAAGCAGCTGATAGTCCTCACCGCCGGCAAACGCAAGATCTTCAAGACCGCTCTTTCGCAATGCGCCGGGCATGGGAACCTTCTCGAGGTACACCGATGCCTGTTTTTTGCTTTCGTTCATCATCCTCGAAAGGTCCATGACGAGCCCGTCGCTTATGTCCATCATGACATCTGTTATATCATTTTTCACCAGTTCCTTCCACAGCTCATAGGGCGGCCTGGGACTCAGGAAACGGTCGATGAAGCCTCGCATACCTTTCTTTGGCGTACCTTCTTTGAGCACTTTAAGGCCCAGGGCGGCCTCTCCCAGATTTCCCGTGACTGCGATCAGGTCACCCGATCGCGCTTTGTCCCTGCCAAAATACTTGTCCGATGCCAGCTTCCCGACCACCGAAATGTCGATAAAGAAGTCCCTCGCGGTGGCCACGGTATCCCCGCCGAGGAGGTCAACGCCGAATTCCCGGGCAGCCCGGTTCATGCCGCGATATATCTTTACCATGTCCCGGGACGACAGTTTCGCCGGTATACCCGCGGTCACGAGGTAGTAGACGGGCTGCGCACCCATGGCAAGTATATCGGAGATATTGGAATAGAGAGCTTTCTTGCCTACGAAATAGGGGTCCATAAAGGAAAACTCGAAATGAACGTGCTCGGCCATCGCATCCTGCACGAAGACGTACTGACCGGCCGAAAGATCGGCGACCGCGCCGTCGTCACCAATACCTCTGACGATACTATTACTTTTTCCGGCGAATTTCCGGACCAGTGTGATGAAATTATTTTCCGATATCTCCATAACAGGAAGAACATAATAACCCAGGCGGAAAGAGGGTTGCAAGTTTCACGTTTCAGTTTCAGGTTTTCCATCACTCCAGCCCGCGCGCTGGAGCGACGAAGGGATGGAAGGGGTTATGCTCTCTTCATTTCTTATGATAGTTCCGTACTTTTTCCATAAAGGCCTTGAGACGGTGCTCTTCGCCTCTGTCGGTGGGGCGGTAGTATTCTTTGCCGAGGAGTTCCTCGGGGAGGTAAGTCTGTTTGACGAGTGCCTCGGGGTGGTCGTGGGGGTAGAGATATCCTTCGCCGTAGCCAAGCTCATCCATGAGCCTGGTCGGGGCGTTGCGGATATGCAGGGGGACGGGGTATCCGGGAAGGTCCCTGGCGTCGCGGGACGCGGCGCCGTATGCCCTGTAGACGGCGTTGCTCTTCTGGCACAGCGACAGGTATGTGACGGCCTGTGCAAGCGCGAGGTAGCCCTCGGGAGGTCCGATGAATTTAAAGGCCTCGGTGGCACTGATCGCAAGCGTCAGTGCGTAGGGATCGGCATTGCCCACGTCCTCGGAGGCGAAGCGGACAAGACGGCGCATGACGAACAGGGGATCCTCGCCGCCCTCCATCATTCGGGCAAGCCAGTAGAGGGAAGCGTCGGCGTCGGAACCGCGCATGCTCTTGTGGAGTGCGCTGATGAGGTCATAATGCATCTCCCCCGTTTTATCATAGCGGGCTGTCTTTTTCTGGTAGGCCTCCCGGACCGTGTCGTGATCGATGACAGGACTGCCCGAAGAACCTTCTCTGACCATCTTGAAGCATACCTCAAGGAGGTTAAGGGCGCGCCTGGCATCACCGTCGGCCAGGTAGGCGATCTCCTCGACTGTTTCGGGATCGATGGAGATCTTCGCGGCTTTCAATTCTTCATCCTCCCTGAGGGCCCGATCGAGGATCTTTACGAGATCGGCCGCGACGAGGGGTTTCAATGTGAGGACGCGCATACGGGAGAGAAGGGGGGATATGATCTCGAAAGAGGGGTTTTCGGTGGTGGCGCCTATGAGGATGATGGTCCCGTTCTCGACGTGGGGCAGGAACGTGTCCTGCTGGAGCTTGTTGAAGCGGTGAAATTCGTCGATAAAGAGGATGATCCTCTGGTTTCTTGCCTTCTGGATCACCTCTTTTACTTCTTTTATACCGATGGATACGGCGGACAAGGACACGTAGGGAAGTTTCATGATCCTGCCGATGAGCCACCCGATCGTAGTTTTCCCGACGCCGCTCGGGCCCCAGAATATGAAAGAGGGTATGTCGCCCCGTTCTATCAGCACCCTGAGAAGCTTTCCCTCCCCAAGGAGATGCTCCTGGCCGACAACATCGTCAAGCGATTTGGGTCGCATCCTGTCCGCAAGGGGTTTCTGAGACCTTCCCTTGAAAACAGTATCATCTGAAAAAAGCTCCACGTATTCCCCCTGCCTTCCCGACCGTTTTGCCTCCCTGGAAGAGATGCGTCAACGGCCTTATCTCACGTCTCTTTAGGCAGCTGTTTCCTGGCCTCGCCGAGGAGTCGGATCAATTCGTCGAGATTTTCCGGGGTCAGGGAGACACCTTTTTTTGTCGGCACCATTTCGCCCTGATCGTTCTCGAAGAAATTTCTCACGTCGACATAGGTCTTTCCCTTAAACTCCTTGACCGTCACGATGATCTTGTCTGTACCTATTTTTTGTATCTCGCCGATTATCATGGCGCCCTCCATTAGTGTTTTAGTCACTATAACATGTTACCCCGGGAAAGGGAAAGCCGGCACATCCTGCCCAAATCCACCACCTACTTCCCC
>DIFE01000049.1 GCA_002418985.1 Deltaproteobacteria bacterium UBA5756 | reverse complement strand
AACATCCCCCTTGCGGGACTTATGGACAAAGAGGGGTTCCTTCGTATCATTTACGATATGGGGGTTATCACGGAACTCTTCCCGCTTTTCATATTCATAGGCATCGGGGCGATGACGGACTTCGGTCCTGTTCTCGAGAACCCTTACACGTTCCTTCTCGGTGCGGCGGGCCAGTTCGGAATCTTCATTACCCTGCTTCTCGCGCTGGCGCTGGGTTTTCCCTATAAGGACGCCGTTACTATCGCTATTATCGGAGCCTGCGACGGACCGACGGTCATATACGTGGCCTCGCAATACGCTCAACACCTCCTGGGGCCAGTGACAGTTGCGGCCTACTCGTATATGGCGCTCGTTCCGGTCCTTCAGCCGCCTATTATGAGGATGCTGACGACCAACAAAGAACGTCAGACCGTTATGAAAACGCATGCGAAGACCGTCTCCAAGACAACGAAGATGCTCTTTCCCATCGTTATAACGATCGTAGGCGGGCTTATAGCTCCCAAGGGTCTTCCCCTTCTTGCCACGATCATGCTCGGTAACCTCATGAAAGAGTCGGGAGTCGTTCCCAGGCTCACAAATACCGCGCAGAACGAGTTGGCCAACATCGTGACGCTGCTCCTCGGTATTGCCATCGGCGCCACCATGAGCGGTCCCGTGTTCGTTCAGCCCAAGACGCTTATCATCCTCATCCTCGGACTCCTTGCCATATGCCTTGACACGGTCTTTGGAATCCTTTTCGGCAAGGTCCTCTATGTTGTTACCGGCGGAAAGGTCAACCCTCTTATCGGGGCATCGGGTATCTCCGCTTTCCCAATGGCCGCCCGGGTTGCTCAGAAGGAAGGATTGAAATATAACAAGAGAAACTATCTCCTCATGCACGCCATGGGGGCGAACGCAGGAGGGCAGGTCGGATCTGTCATGGCGGCGGCGGTTATGCTCTCCGTCCTCCACGGAATGGGTATCATCTAAACTACAAAGGCGCAAGAAGCTTAAACAGTAGGATCGGGGCCGGGCAGTCGTAACTGTCCGGCCCTTTTTTTGTACACATCTTTGCCACGGCGGATGAAAAAACTAATCTTCCGGGATACGGTAAAGATCGCAGTTGTTTCCCCTCAATAGTGCTTGCTTAGACCAAGTGACTTGTTATATAGTAGCTCAGTGTCCGTGACAATCAAATAACGTGCAGACCTTGGGCTATCGGGGTACTAAGGGGCATACCCACCCTTAGTTTGCTTGATGATGCACACGAAAAAAGGGGGTTCAAGGCTTATGGATTTTCTACAGACAGCATCACTCGTGATCTTTCTCGCAAGCATCATTCTTGTTATCACCGGCTGGATCGACAGTGTCCTTGCGGCGCTTCTCGGGATCCTGTTCATGATCTTCTTCGGGATCATGAACGACCTCGATGCCTTCAAGATCGTCGACTGGAACGTCATCATCATCCTGCTCAGCATCTGGATCATCTCGGGGTACTTTGGAAAATCGGGGGTGCCCGACTTTCTCTCTGCCGCCATCCTCAAACTGTCCAAGGGGAATGTGGCCCTCTTCGTGACCGCCATCGGGGCCCTGGCCGGGTTTGTCTCGATGCTGATCGACAACGTGGTCGTCGTCCTCATGTTCGCGCCCGTTATCTTCCATGCGTGCAGGAGGTTTAACTTCAAGGCCTTCGGTCCGGTGCTCTTCCTGGCCCTGTGTGCGAACTTTATGGGTACGGCCATGCTTCTCGGCGACCTGCCACCCCAGATGCTCCACAGCGTGTCGGGTATCGAATTCAGCGGATTCATCTGGTACCTGGGCAGACCGTCATCGTTGTTCATCCTTCTGATTTCTTATGCGGTGGTCTGCTGGGTGTTCTACCTGATGTTCAAAAGGACGTACAAGGGGGTCGTTATGGACGTGGCCTCCATGGACGAACGTCCCCTGGACCACATCAAGGATAAACCTTTCGCCATCACGGTCTGTGCCGTTTTCGCGCTGACCATCGTGGCAATGGCCCTTCGCCCCATTTTCGGCTATCATCTCGGTTTTATCGCCATGTGGGGGGCAATCGCGCTCATTCTTATCTTCGAGATCTTCAAAGACCGGTTCACGCTGGAGATCCCCAGCCTGGAGCACGTCCTGTCCGAGCTTGATTGGCGGGCCGTCTTTTTTTACGTCGCCCTTTTCGCCCTTGTAGGCGGTCTCGAGCACTCGGGGGTCATCAAACTCGTATCGAATCTTATTACGCCTCTTATCAAAGAGAGTCTCGTGGTGGGGAGCACACTCCTTTTCTGGGTGACCGCGCCCATCGTCGGCATTGTGGAGCACGACGCGTACATCCTGACCATGCTCTATGTCATCCGTGACCTTGCGAAGGATACGGGCATGAACCCCTGGCCCCTTTACTGGATGCTGCTCTGGGCAGGCACCCTCGGCAGCAACCTGACCATCGCGGGGGCGCCGGCGCTTTTCGTGGCGAAGAACCTTGCGGAGAAGGAGGATCAGGTGAAGATACCGCTGAAATCGTTCCTCGCGATGACGGTCCCATACGTAATTATTTCGCTCATTTCCTGCTATATTCCGGCCATGCTTATATGGGTTTTCCCATTCGCAAAGTAAGGGGGTGTTGTCATGGCAATATTGACTATATCACGGCAGTTCGGAGGCGGGGCGAGGGCAATCGCTCTTCAGGTGGCCCAGGAACTCGGTTATGAATATATAGACCGCGCCACCATGCTCAAAGACATTTCGTCCCAGGGGCCACGGTGGGGGACCTATGCAAAGGATTTCGACGAGCATTATCCCAACGTGTGGGAGCGAAACGACTGGTCCTTCAAGGCCTTTGTCGCCCTTATCCAGAGCATGCTCTATGAATATGCGAAAAAGGACAGGGTCATCATAGCCGGCACCGGCGCCACTTTTCTTTTAAAGGGTGTCCCTCACGTCCTCAGGGTCCGTATAGAAAGCAGCATGGAGGACCGTATAAACAGGGTCCAGGGTGACCAGGTGATCAATGAGAACACGGCGCGCTGGATCATCGAGAAGGTGGATGCAGACATGTCCCGATCCATGTATATCATTTACGGCAAGAAATGGGATGATGCAGAGGAGTTTGACAACGTGTTCAACACGTCGACACAGACTCAGCAAGAGATCGTAGACGAGATCAAAAAAGGACTTGCGGAGAAGGAAATTTTGAAAACCGGGGAGGCATTGAATATCCTCAATTTGAGGGCTATTGCGGCAAAGGTGAAGGCCGCGATCCTGACCGATCCCTCCTTTACCGTTTCCTACCTCGATGTAATGCCTAAAGAAGAGGGGATGCCCCGGTATGGGCTTATCATAAGGGGTTTCGTACACGAGACGGACGACTCGCAGAGCATCAAGGAGAAGGCAAAGACCATCGCGGCTGACCTTCCCCTCGAATTTGACATACAGTACCAGATGTTGCCGAGATTCGGGCACTTTGATTTCAAATAGCTTCAACGTGACACTACCGCTCCCCGGTGGGAATGATACCGCCGGGGAGTTTTTTTGTCAGATATCCTGCGATGCTTCCCGGGCGAGCCGCTGGGACTTTATCTTCATGAGAGAGCTCGTGGTGGAACGTTCCATCTCCTCGAGTTTTGACGTGATGAACCGGATGGTCTCGTTAAGGCGGGGGATGAAGGAATACTCAAGGGCGTTTACGCGCCTGCGTGTCTTTTCGACTTCCTTGCTTAACCGGCGCACCTTATCCTCAGTTTCAGCCATGGAAAGCAACATGGGAAGGAATTCCCGCAATTTGACGATGGCCATGTCAAGCTCCGCGGAGGTGTGCACGAGGGAATAACGCCCGGTTGCCTCACCGTAAGTGATCTCAAGCTTCTGGATGCCGACACCCATGAGCCTTAAGGGGCGGACAATGAGCTCAAGGTCCTGCTGCACGGATTCCAGGGCGTTTTCGGTGATGGCTCTCGAGGAAGTGATCTCGGCGAGGACGAAGAGTTTCATGACGTAGGGCAGCTCGTCATCGACAATCTGGCGGAGCCTGCGATATTCCAGGGCAATGTTCATGAATTCCTTTATCAGGCCGTCGAGTTTGTCTTTGAGGAGCTTGTGGCCCCGGCGGGCGACGACAAGGCGTCTTCGAAGCTTCAGGAGTTCCATTCGTGTCGGGTTTACGGCAAGTTTCACGGGCATCCTCCGGGATCACGAAGACTTCGGGTAATAGCGTTCGATGAACTCGTCACGGACGCGCTTCAAGAGATTGGGCGGCAGCATGCCGAGGAGTTCCCAGCCTATGCGGAGGCTTTCCTCTATGGTACGGTTTTCGTATTCGCCCTGACGGACAAAACGGTCCTCGAAGGCATCGGAGAATTTCACGAAAAGGACGTCTTCCTCGGTGAGCGCCGATTCGCCGAGGATTACGGCGAGCTCTCTCGCATTCTTGCCCTGGGCATAAGCGGCGTATAACTGGTTCATGACGTCGGAGTGGTCCTCTCTCGTTTTTCCGACCCCGATTCCCTTGTCCTTGAGGCGTGACAATGAGGGAAGGACATCGACGGGTGGATAAATACCCTGGGTATGGAGCGGGCGCAGGATGATTATCTGGCCTTCGGTGATGTATCCTGTCAGGTCGGGAATGGGATGGGTCTTGTCGTCCTCAGGCATGGTAAGGACCGGTATCTGGGTAATGGAGCCATTTTTTCCCTTGATGCGGCCTGCACGTTCATAGATCGTGGAAAGGTCGGTGTAAAGGTAGCCCGGATAGCCCCGCCTTCCCGGAACTTCTTTACGGGCGGCGGAAATCTCCCGCAATGCCTCGCAATAGTTCGTAATGTCCGTAAGGATCACGAGGACATGCATATCCTTTTCAAAAGCAAGGAACTCGGCGGTTGTAAGGGCCATGCGCGGGAGCGTGAGTCTTTCGATGGGCGGATCGTCGGCAAGGTTTATGAAGAGAACGGAACGCTCGATGGCCCCCGTTTTCCTGAAATCGGCAATGAAGAACTCCGCTTCCTCAAAGGTGATTCCCATTGCGGCGAAGACGACGGCAAATTTCTCACCTGTCTTGAGGACAGTTGCCTGCCTGGCTATCTGGGCGGCGATCCGTGAATGGGGAAGACCGGACCCGGAAAAAAGAGGAAGCTTCTGACCACGGACGAGGGTATTCAGGAGATCGATGGTGGAGATTCCTGTCTGGATGAATTCGTTCGGGTAGTCCCGTGCGTAGGGATTGATCTGGTTCCCGTTGACGTTGAGGTATTTTTCCGGGATGATGGCCGGGCCGTCATCCATCGGCCGTCCGGAACCGTCAAAGACGCGGCCGAGCATGTCGATGGACATACCGAGTTCCATCCCCTTTGCGAGAAACTTCACCCTGACGTCCTGCGGGGATAGTCCCCGGGTGCCCTCGAAGACCTGGACCATGGCTTTCCTGCCGTGTACTTCCAGAACGCGGCCCCTGCGGATGCTTCCGTCCTCCATCTTGATTTCTGCCAGCTCGCCATACGTCACGCCTTCAACGTCATCGACAAGCATGAGGGGCCCGGAGATCTCTTTTACTGTCCTATATTCCCGAATGATGTTTCCCATCGTTTCCTACCTTTTAATCGTATTACCAGACCAGCGCACGGATGCTGTTCACGATGTCGCTTTCAATGGATCTGAACCGTTCCAGATCATCCTCGGGGATGAGCTTTGCCCTCGTTATCTCGTCAAGCACATTCAACTTCAAAAGGGCATCGAGCGTAGCCCCGTCGGCGAGTCCGGTCCTTATCTCGTCGTAGTAGCGCAGGATCAGGTTGAGGAGCATGAACTGCTTTCCGGGGGACGTGTACGTGTCCCGGTCATCAAAGGCGTTCTGGTGAAGAAAATCTTCCCGGATCATTCTGGCCGCCTGCATGAGGAGCCTGTCTTCAAGGGAGAGGGCATCGATGCCCACCAACCTTACCAGTTCGTCGAGCTCGGCTTCCTTCTGGAGGATGGTCATGGCCCGCCTCCTGTTGACGGACCACATCTTGTCCACCGTGTCGTCGGCGTCGGAGTCGACTATCTCCTGGTACAGCGAATAAGACGCCAACCAGTTGATCGCCGGGAAATGCCGGGCAAAGGCCAGTTTATCGTCGAGTCCCCAGTACACCTTGACGACACGCAGGGTGGTCTGCACAACGGGCTCCGAAAGGTCTCCGCCGGGAGGAGAGACGGCGCCGATTATGGAAACTGCCCCGTGACGGTCATCGGAACCAATACAGATGACCGCGCCGGCCCGCTCGTAGAAACCGGCAATGCGCGAACCCAGGTATGCGGGATACCCTTCCTCGCCGGGCATTTCCTCAAGACGGCCCGAGATCTCGCGCATGGCTTCCGCCCAGCGGCTTGTCGAATCGGCCATCAAAGCGACGGAATAGCCCATGTCCCTGAAATACTCCGCAATCGATATCCCGGTGAAAACGCTGGCTTCACGCGCCGCGACGGGCATGTTGGACGTATTGGCTATGAGGACGGTACGTTCCATGAGGGGTTCCCCGGTCGCCGGATCTTTCAGGTGGGGGAACTCCATGAGAACGTCGGTCATTTCGTTTCCACGTTCACCGCAGCCGACATACACGACGATCTGCGCGTCGGCCCACTTGGCCAGCTGGTGCTGGACCACCGTTTTACCGCTGCCGAAGGGCCCGGGAACGCAGGCGGTTCCGCCCTTCACGATGGGAAAGAACATGTCTATGATCCGCTGGCCCGTAGTCATTGTCTGGGTGGGGGCTATCTTTCGTTTTGCGGGACGAGGGTCGCGCACGGGCCATCTCTGGATCATCGTGACGCCAAAAGGCCCGCCCGGTCCCTCGATGACGGCTACCTCGGTATCCACATTGCCGCTGACAGGCCCGATTCGCCCGACGGTGCCCATGCGTCCCGGAGGAACCATGATCTTGTGACTGACAAGGGCGCTTTCCTGAACGGTCCCGAGGATATCCCCTCCCTTGACCGTATCTCCGGTGCGGGCCACGGGTACGAAATCCCATATCTTCGACCTGTCAAGGGCGGGCCGCTGAGTGCCCCTGACAATGTATTCACCGAAATCTCTGGCGAGGACATCAAGGGGTCTCTGGATCCCGTCGTAAATGGAACGGATGAGGCCGGGCCCCAGCTCGACACTGAGCGGTTCGCCGGTACGAACAACGGGTTGACCGGGGCCGAGTCCCTCGGTCTCTTCATAGGTTTGTATAGAGTATTCGTCTCTCTTGATTTCGATGATTTCGCCGAAAAGCCCCAGCTCCCCGACGCGGACCATCTCATACATGCGTGCCCCTGTGAGGCCTTTAGCGACTACCAGCGGCCCCGAGACCTTTATTACCTCTCCCTTCATTCCATCCATGCTCTATCCCTCATTTTCTTCCGTTGCTTCCTCTTTCTTAAAAAGGTCTATCCCCATTGAACGTTCGATGGCTTTCCTCATCTCTTTGTAAGCTGTCCGGGGACCACCCTCGTGCATGGGAACGACAGTCAGGATGACGGAGCTCCGGGAACGGAATTCCTCGATCACCCCCTGTGATTCGGCGGCGATGCTTTCCGTAACAAGAATGAGCCCGACATCGCTTCTTCTTGTGAGCATAAAAAGCTCCTCAGCCAGGTCTTTGGGGTCCGACACCGGAACGACCTCAAATCCAATACCCTTGAAACCCAGGATGAGGTGTTTTTCCCCGACTATGCAGGCCTTAGCCATAGACGTACCTCAGACGCTGGGCTAGAACGTCGTCGTCCAGTCTGTTGATCTTCCCGGTAACGACGAGTTTTAGGTTCTGCATCTCGGCCTCGAGCGCTGCAAGAAAGGCGAAGACGCGTTCGGGTCCCGATGTCTCCAGACGGGCATACGAAGCCATGTGGACGACTAAATTTTCGACCTTTAGTTCAAAAGTCGAAACCTGTTCATCAAAGGGCATCTGAAGCGCCCGGGACAACTGGTTTCCAATCTCGCCCCCCACCATCTCAGGCCATGAGGACGGATCCTGTGCGGCAGCCATCTCCATGATGAGCGGATTCTCGTCGCCCATGGGCAGGAGGTAATCCACAACCTGCTTGAGATCTCTGCCCTGCCTGATGACGCGCCACATGGAGGAAATGGCATGGCCGAGGACGCGATTCCGAACGCAGCCGTGGATGAGCGGGCTGTCTATCCCTTCGGCAATAAGGAGAAGGTGGCGCAGATATGCCCCGTCGACGAATATGTCAGACAAGGATTCATCAAGCTCGCCGAGATCTATCGCGGCACCGGTGATCCGGTCTCTGAAGGCGGGGGGAAGGTCGGCATACTCGCCGCTGAAAACGGAGTCTATCTTTTCCGCCGAAACGGTGCCGGGTGTAAACGGCGTGCCTTCCATACCCGAAAGGGCGCTTTTAATATTCAGGTAGTCATTCTTGATTAGGAAAAGGTCTGCAGGTACGGGCGAGGGGCAATCCTCTCTCAAGGATAGGGCGAGGTCATAGAAACACTCGTCTGCTACGGCACTGAAGTCATCCCAGGGGATTCCCGGGTCCAGGTAGTCTTCAATCAAGGTTCCCTGAAAATGCTGGAATATATCCTCTGTGTGGTGCATCTCTATAATGGAAGGAAAGAACTCCCTGGGCAAAAGCTTTTCTTCAAGAGCACTTATTCTGCCCCCCACAAAACCCCATTCGGGACGGTTCTTTATAAAGGGTGTCATGTAGTCTGCGGATGCTTTCATATATGCGCAAGGTCCTGTGACATCTGAGGAAGCAGCGACTGCTCTATGTCGCCCAGTATCGTTCCCAGGGTAGCGTCAACCTCAAAATCATCGCTTATAAAGATGAAGCCTCCTCGATCGGGAAGGGTGTTCTCATCGATCGCAATCCGGCTTGCTTCATCACGGCCGCCGTTTACAGATTCGAGAAGTCCGCGGAAGATCTCCGTGTCGTCGTGATGGATCCTTATCCGCCCCTTGCGTCCGGCGCTGATCTTTTCGAGAAAGCCTTTCATCACGTGTCCGTATTCATCGGGGGACCATGATAGCACCTTCCGGCGGGCCCGGTCAAAGATGGCGCGAAGTGTTGCATTTTTGGCTTCGAGAAACTCTTTCGCGGAGGTTCCCTGAAAGTGGGCGAGCCTCCTCGAATACTCTTCTTCAATAAGGCGGGAGCGCGCTTGGAACTGGTACTCGAATTCGCGGCGCAGATTTTCCTTCTTGAGTTCCAGTCTTTCTTTCGCCTGTTTCTCTGCGGCGGAATTGATACGCTCCGCCTCTGTTCTTGATGCTTTTAACACACTTTCCTTGATCTTTTCTAAACTCATGGGCCCGTGCGGCTCCTTTATCCGGCTCTACCCTGTTACGCTCTGAAGCACCGAGGGTTGTGTCAGGAAGATAATGAAGAGGATTGTTGCCAGCAGGGCGACCACCGCATAGGTCTCGACGAATGCGGGGAAGAGGATTGCCCGTCCTGCCGATTCGGGGCGCCTTGCAATGAGTGCGATGCCTGCGGCGGATGCCTCCCCTTGCTTGATGGCTGAGACAAGCTGGGCGATACCGTCACCAAGACCGATGAAGAACAGCGCAAGGCCCGAGCCGAGTGATATCTTCAACGGACCGCCGCCTATGAGACCCGTCTGGGTCATAATGAGGATGGCGGCGATGAACCCGTAAAATCCCTGAGTGCCCGGCAAGGCTATCATAATAAGCATCCTGCCGAAGAGCTCGGGTTTTTCGCGCATAACGCCTGCTCCTGCGTGGGCGGCAATGGCTATGCCGCAGGCCGAACCGGCTCCCGCCAGTCCGAAGGCGAGTCCCGCCCCCGCGTAGCAAAGACCACGACCAATCTCGATCCATTCTGGGCTCATTGTATTCTTCCTCCAAAGTTTTTGTGGTTAACCATTGCGTGTACCCTCCTTTTTCATTTCACACAGGGGTGAGTCAAATCCGAGTGGCCGGAAGGGACGGCCCCCGGCATCATAGAATCTCCCGAAAAACTCCACGAATATGAGACGCATGGAGTGGACAAAGGCGCCAAGGAGGCTGATGACGAAGTTGAAGAGATGACCTGCAACGACGATGAGAACGAAAAGCAACAGCCCGACGTAGGGAATGTCCTTCATGAGACCGCCGAGCATATTGAAGGTCGTGCCGACTATGGATGTGGTAAGTCCGAGGGCGAGCAGCCTGCAATAGGAGAGGGTGTCGCCGATAAAGGCTGTAATGCCGTAGCTCCCCACGATCCCGTAGAGACTGACCATTCCGCTGAGGATCCTCGCAACGGGGTTCTTCTGATCGCGCCCCTGGGTAAGGATGAGTCCCAGCGCCCCCGCGCCGAACAATGCGATGCCCGTTTGATAGAGGGGCTGGGGCGTGTTGACAAAGAGCTTGCTTACAAGTATGAGCAAACCGGGAAGCGTCAGATACCAGAAGAAGCCGTCAAAAAGCGCACTCTTCCAGTCGCCCTCTCTGAGCGCACCGTACATTCTGAGCCCGATCCCGAAAAATTGGTTAAGAACGCCGATGAAAAGGGCAATGAGGAGGGCATGGATCGTTTTGCTTACCGGGTCGAGAATCGCGAAGATCGACTGAAGGCGCAGAAGGGGATTGTTCTCCCCAAGATATTTCGGTTGATAGAGATCTCCAAACCATGAACCCAGCAAAGCCCCGAAAATGACGGTGCTTATTCCTCCCATGAGAAGGATACGGCCAAAATCGGCCACCCCCTGGTATTGTTTCGTTCTTTTTATGAGATACAGGGAGGTGGCGATGAGCATCAGGCCATAACCGACGTCGGAAAAGCAGATGCCGAAGAAGAGATAGAAATTGACGTGAAGGTATGGCGTCGGGTCGAAGCTTCGGTATGGCGGCAACCCGAACATCTCTACGAGCAACGAGAGCGGGCGCATGGCTTTCGGAAGGGCGAGGCTTACCGGAACATCCTCATCGGGAGCCGGGTCCTCAAGAACAATGGCGGATTCGGGAAATTCTGTCGCGAACGTCGTTTGGAACCGGTCGACATCCCGTGTTCGTATGTATCCCGTGAGAAGGTGTACCCATTTCCCGCCAACCGTTTTTGTCAGTGCGAGGCACTCATTCCTGTTCGCCGTCCAGAATGCCTTGAGGGTTATCAGTGTACGGTGCTCCGGCGCAAGGGTCTCCACCTTCGCAATTGTCTCTGCCATTGTGGCGGAAAGCTGTGCAAGGTCTTCCTGAAGCCCTTTCGCGTGGTCACCTATCGTTTCTGAAAAGTCCGGAAGATTTATCTCGACAAAGGAAAGCCGGGAGAGAGCGTTCTTCACGTCGTCGGCGTCATCCTTAAGGACGGCAACGAGCACTCTGGCGTTTTCCTTAATGGTTTGAGCCACTTTGGGGTCCTTAGGGGCGGGGAAAGACCCCGCGCCGCCTGACGCCTCGCCGTCGATGATCTCCCAGGCGATATCCTGCCACGGTGAGACTGGTCTGCCCAGATGTTCCAGGTGTTTTCGAGGAAGATAGCCGAAGAGAAGACAGGTCTTGCGAGGGCGGTGGAAATCTTCCATCGTGAACGGAAGATCGACAAAGGGCATGAGTGCGGCAAGACGGTTTTCTATGTCGGTCTTTGCCCGTTCGCTGCGCTTTAGAATCTCATCGAGTTCGCTCGCCTGCCGGGATCGCCCCTCCAGATCGTAATTCTCCGTCGCGTTCCTGAGTTCTTCCCTGTCGATTATCTGGGGGACAGGCGTGAGCCCCTGGAAGAACCCTTGTTCCTCGGGGGCATAGGCTTTGAGGAGGCTGAGGACAGCTTCGATCTTGCGCAGCACATCATCGACATCTTCCGTTGAGGTGCTCTTTATTCGCATGTGGAGGGCTTTGTCTTCGAGCTGTTCACCGGCGTCGATGACGTCAATGATACCAAGAGCGCTGACGGTGCGCATGAGCCGCTTGCTGCTGTTTCTGGGGCTTAAGATTGTCAGCTTCTTGATCGGATCAATCGCCATTGTCTACCAGTTGTCTACCAGTTGTGAAATCTGTCGAGGATTTTGTTTACCTGGAGGACCGTAAATTCTTCCCCCAATCCATTCAGGGCACGCAGCCTTTCCGCGTGTTTCTGAGACGCCCCGGCAAGAGACTCTTCGAAGTGCTTTTCTGTTTCCGCCTTGAATAGGGCGAGTCGCGCCTCGATATCGGCGGTCATCCGGTCACGATACAGTGCAAAATCTTCATCTGCGGATTTGAGGATACTTTTGGAACGGGTATGCGCCTCATCTACAATGCTGTCAGCCTCTTTTTCCAGCGAAACTATTTTATCTACAAGGGATACCATACCGCAGTTCCTTCCTCATTTTGTCTAAAAGGTTATGTCGTACCAGCCGACAGGGGGTGTCTGGCTGGCCAGATGTTAGTGTGGAAGTATTGTTACATGGATGGGGTACTGTGTGTCAAGTTTTTTCGGTCCTTCTGTCACCCGTGAAAGGCGGGATTGAAAAGGCCCGTTCTCCGAGGGCGGGCTACTGGATTCTGTCGATGTCTTTCGATTTGCCGATTACGATAAGGATCTCACTATCCTTTATCACATAGTTGGGAGGGACCATCTTGACCGTATCCGTCAGTGTATCTCTGATGGCAATAACATTTATATTATACCGGCTCCTGAGGTGGACTTCCGCGAGGGTTTTGCCCTGAAAGTTTGCCGGAGCGGCGATCTCACCGATAATGTAATCCTCGGCCAGGGGAATGTAATCGAGGATATTCGGGGATACGATGCTTTTCGCGACCTTGTTTGCCATCTCCTTTTCCGGGATGATGACTTCCGTGGCACCTACACTTTCCAGGACTTGTTTATATTCCGTGTTCGGGGCCTTGACTATGATATTCTTGATCCTGAGCTGCTTCAGATGGAGTGTGATCAGGGTGCTTGCCGCCAGATCTTCGCCGAAGGAGACGACGACCACGTCGTTCTCCCTCAGGCTCAGGGATTCAATTATGTTCTTGTCCAGACCGTCGCTTACGATCGCCTTTGTGGCGAAATCTGCTATCTCCTGTACGACCTCTTTGTTCTTGTCGATGGCAATGACTTCGATGCCGCTTTCGTAAAGCTCCTTGACCAGGTTGAAACCGAAAATCCCGATACCGATAACGACAACCCTTTTCATACTATTTTCTCCTTACCCGACCATCACCGTTTCTTCGGCGTAGGCTATGCTTTTCTTGCGTGATGCCAGTGTCAACGCGAGGGCCAGCGTAAGGGGACCGACGCGCCCTGCGAACATGAGTAGAATGGTGGCAATCTTTTGTGTAACGTTCATTTGGGGCGTGACGCCCATGGAGAGGCCGACCGTCCCGAAGGCCGAAACCGCCTCGAAGAGATATTCCAGAAAGAAATGGCGGCTCCTGTCCGGCGGCAAGGCGGATGACTGGGTCAAAAGGAGAACCGAGGTGATGAGCACTATTGAAAAGGCCGAGGCGAAGATGATGGAGATCGTTTTTGTGACCGTTTCCTGGGGGATGGTCCTGTTGAATACGTTGACGTGTTCGCTTCCCTTGAGGCGGTTCCAGATCAGCAGGAAAAGTATGGCGCCGCTTGTAGTCTTCACTCCTCCGCCCGTGGAACCCGGAGAGGCTCCGATGAACATGAGGATTATGATTATCAGGATGCTGTCGTTGGTGAGTGTGCCTACATCGACGGTATTAAAACCGCAGGTCCTCGCGGTGACCGATTGGAAGAAGGCAACGAGAAAACGTGACAGGACAGTGAGATCCTTCATCAGGTGGTTCCTTTCGAGGGCATAGATAAGTATGGTCCCCGCTGCAATCAGGACAAAGGTAGTGATGATGACGATCTTCGTATGGATCGAAAGCCTCTTCTTCCGGCCCTTGACATGGTCGACGACTTCATGAATGACGACAAATCCGATTCCGCCGATGATGATGAGCAGGGTTATTATGATGTTAACCCCCAGGTGGTCACGATATGACATCAGGCTGTCGGAAAAGATCGAGTATCCGCAATTATTGAAAGCAGATACAGCATGGTAGAAGGCTCGCCACAGGACGGATCCGATTTCGGCATCACCGAAAAAGCACAGGAAGAGCAGTGCCGTACCTGTGGCTTCAATAATAACGGTATAGAACAAGACGGATTTGAGTATATGGAAGAAATCGACTCCCGGGGTGTGGATGAAGGTTGATTGTACTATATCCCTGCTCTTCACGGAAACCCCAAACCCCATCATTCCCAGAAACAAGACGGAAAATGTCGTAATGCCGAGTCCGCCCACCTGCATGAGGAAAAGGGTTACAGTCTGACCGCAAAGGGACAGGTCCTTGCCTATGTCGATCACGGCAAGACCCGTTATACACATCGCCGACGTGGAGGTAAAGAGGGCATCAATGAGGCTCAGTTGTCCCTGGGAAGAACTCGAGGGCAGATAAAGCAGTACCGTGCCGAGGAGGATGACAAAGATGAACCCGAGAATAAACGTGCGCGCCGGAGTCAGCCGCCTGGCAAGATAAAGCCGCAAAGGGATGAAAGGGTTTCTGGACATGGAATACGCCTGATGGATGACATGTTATACATTATCGCGGGAGATTGCAACAGATATAGCCGAAAACGCAGTTCCTCCCGCCCGGCTTCCGGATTTAGTCTTCTCCCGGATGGCTTTACATTTCAACCCGGGTAACCACCCCATGGAGCTTGTTCAGCGGAAGGTCGTGAAATTGAATGAAAGGCGGCGTCAGTTTCTTGAGTGTGGAGAATATCTTCCACAGGGGCTTGTCCGTGGAAATTTCCTCCAGTCCGTAAAAAATGACCTTTTCGTTAATCCCGGCACTTTGGAGGATTTCCTCAATCTTTACAACCTCCATGTATCCCATCTCAATCTCGAAGGCCTCAAGCCCGTCGGCAATTTGTTCATTAAAGGAACTCTTTAACCCAAACGGCTGGTCCAGGGTTTTTATTGAGACAATTATGTTCGATTCATAGATGATGTTGTTTCGGAACATGGTGTGGACGATATACGGCGGTATCATCCGGGGGTCGCGGGCGAAGTAAAGGGCCGTTCCGGAGATCTTATTCAGTTCCCGGTATACCTGGTTGTAACTCTCGAGAAAGACGTCCAGAGGCAATGGCCGTATGCGCCGGTAGAGCCTGCGTTGCCCTCCCGTGTATATGAGCATGATGATAAGCGGAATGAGGGCGATGATGATCGACCAGTAACCGCCATGGGGCAGCTTGTACATATTGGAAAGCAGAAATACAAGATCGACGATTGTCACGAGGAGGGAGACGATCATCTTGAACCTTTCCCGCCGGAGGTGAAATATGGCCGTCATCATGATCCCGGTAAGGGCCATAGTCCCTGTGACGGCCAGGCCATATGCAGCGGCGAGACGGTGAGACTCCCGAAATTCGAACATGATGAAGAGTACGGAAAGCAGGAGGAACCAGTTGACGAAACCGATGTATATCTGCGAGCGCAGCCTGGGAGACGTGTATTCGACCTTGAACATGGGAAGCAGCCGCGTATTAATCCCCTGGTAGACTATGGAAAACATGCCGCTGATCATGGCCTGGGATGCAATGACCGTTGCAATTATACTAAGGATAAGAAACGGTACGTACAGGACGACGGACTGGCTGAGAACCATGCCGAAGAGGGTGTTCGTCGTACCTTCCGGGTGTTTCAAAATGAAAGAGCCCTGGCCGAGATAGGACAGCGCCAGGGCGACAAAGACAAAATACCAGGCCCTTATGATGGGCTTTCTTCCGAGATGCCCCATGTCGGCGTACAATGCCTCGCCTCCTGTGGCGCAAAGGATCACCTCGGAAAGGACGAAGAAACCGGCAATCCCGTTCTGGTACAGGAATCTGGCGGCGTAATAGGGGTTCACAGCCTTGAGGACCGAGGGGGCTTGTATGATCGACAGGACTCCGGATATGGAAATAGCCAGGAACCACAAAAGCATCAGGGGGCCGAAGGCGCCGGCAACCTTGTCGGTGCCTTTCTTCTGGAAAGCGAAAAGCACGATTGCAATGATTCCGGCGATGACGATGAGCGTTGTCTGTTTCGTCCCGCTGAACCCGGGAATGAGGAGTATACCCTCAACGGCGCTGAGTATACTGATGGCCGGTGTGATCACGCCGTCTCCCGCCAGGAGGGAAATGCCGATAAACGTAATAATGGTGACAAAGACCATGGAGCGGGTTTTCTTTAGGAGACGGACCAGAATGCCCCTGAGGACGAAAGCGCCTCCTTCACCTTTTTCGCCGAGGCCCATGGCCAGCCAGGCGTACTCGACACTCACGAGGACCGTGAGTGTCCACAGGATCAGCGAGAGGACACCTGTAATGTTTGCTTCGGTGGGTTTGAGGAGTATGAAGATGATGGTGAGGGTGTATATGGGGCTCGTCCCGATGTCGCCGAAGACGAGCCCGAGTGATCGTATGATCTCTTTGACGGCGGAATCCTTCTGGTCTGAGGTGGAGGTTGTGGTTTTCATAGTAGCTTTATTGCCTGCGGCCTTTGACAGTTTCCATTTTAGACTCAAATGTAAGAAAAAAGCAATAAGCCGGTCATCGGGACGCAAGGAAAAATGCGTTGACAGAGGCTGTCACATCTTTTATATTGTGAGTCAAGCTTATAAGTAAGTAATTGTATGACCTTCCTGGAAGGTGGCGGGATCATGAAGACGATAAGATCTTTCTTTGTTCCTTCAGCCGGTCGTGGTTCTCGCCTTGCCGGGCCCGGGAATGAGACGGTTTGTAGCTTATCCGCCGTGGCGCAATCACTGACAATTCAAGCAAATGGTTCGAGTCTGGTATACCCGAAAGATTGGTGCACCGGTAACGGGTTCGTAGCGCCTGTCAGGCTGGTGAACCCGGGGATGTCGCCGGGGCGGAAACGACCGGCGATTCGCCTGTGGAAATTTGATTGACACCTTTTTTGGAATAAGTTCTAATGTAGTCAATCCTGTTTTAGAAGTAAATTAATATAGAATGCACATAAATATCGGTTTTAACAGTGAAGTAAAGCGTTTTTTAAAGACGGCGATACTGAGGACATATAATAAATCACCTTAAATAAAGGGGAGTCATGGAAAAGATTTGCATAGTCAAAAGGAGAAAGGCAACGGCGCAAACGACACAGGATCCTGTTGTTGAAATTCACACAGCTCCGCCCGTCACAAGCCCCGTCCGCGACCAGGAAGTCGCCGAAATAGAGCAGTTGCCTGAGGTATCGAGCGGTCCCCTGATCGCCTCTCCCGAGAGCTTTAATATCCAGGACGGAGATCACCTCATCTTCAAAGAAGTAGCCGGAGAGGAGGAACAGATCTTTTCCATTCAACTCAGTCCCCAGCAATCCCAGATCGTGCAGTCCATGAATTGCATCAAGGACCTGCTCAGCGGCAAACATCACGGAGTGAAAATGTCCATGGAACAGACGGCCGACGGGAGTACGGCATTCAATTTCCATTTCAAGCCTGTCTACACCACACGAATGCTCAATCCGAACGATGTTTCCACAATGCTCCAGATAAGTAGAAGTATGCTTTACCGCCTCGTGAAGGGGAAAGAGATAAAAAGCTACAAAATTGGAAAACTCAGGCGATTTCTCCTTGAAGATGTCGTGGACTACCTGAGCGGCAGTTTGCAGATGTAATGGCACAAAGCCAACCTGAGTTGGCAGGGATCAACAATAAGAGGTTTGTTGCCTGACAGAAGGAGGAAACAACACATGTACACCGATTACTGGGGCCTGAAAAAACCGCCGTTTGACAATGTGCCGGACCCATCGATGTATGTCGATTCTCATCTTTCAGTGGAAAACACCGTCGCCGAGACGCTCTTCGCAATCGAGGAAGGGAATGAATGCCTGACAGTAATCGTGGGTGATGTAGGTCTCGGTAAGACGTTATCTTTGCGTCTGATCCTGGATTCGCTGGACCAGAGCAAGTATAAAATTGCTTTCGTGACAAATCCCGACATGTCCTTTGTCCAGATCCTGAGGGAGATCATCGGTCAGTTGACGGGCAAGGAATGCGAGATCCGAGGCAAAACGGAACTTCTCGAGGTCTTTAACAAGCTGCTTTTTGAAACGGCCGATGAAGGAAAAAAGGTCCTCGTCTTTATCGACGAGGCAAATGCCATTTCCCCCACGAACCTTGAGAGTCTGCGTCTGCTTACGAATATGCAGGACGATACGAGGAACCTTTTTACGATAGTACTCGCGGGTCAGATGGAATTGGCCAAGAGGCTTGAGCATCCCAAGAGGGCGAACCTCTTTCAGCGTATTGGTACGTACAACCGGATAGAAAAGATGGAGAGCGAAGATCTCGTCAGAAATTACGTCGATACGCGGCTGAAAATGGCCGGTGCCGTAAAAAATATTTTTACGGATGACGCGATCCAGCGACTCTATCAGTATTCGGAAAAGGGCGTGCCCCGACTTATCAACAAGATAGCCAAATTGTGTCTGAAGGCAGGGGAAACCAACGAATTTGATGTGATTACCGGCGATGTTGTTCAGCAGATCGGACAGCGTTTCCTTAAAATGACAGGGCCTGCGGTACAGAAAAGAAGCCTGAAGGAAAGGCCGGCCAGAAAAGCGAAAGCAGCGGAACCCGTGCCCATGGAGGCTCCGCCTCCCATCGGGGCCTTCAAGCCACAGGGGCCGATGATGGTGCCACCGCCCCTGCAGGAGAAGCCGATTATGGCGGCACCCCCTCCTCCGCCACCGCCACCGCCACCGCCACCACCTCTGCAGGAGAGGCCAGTGATGGCAGCACCCCCGCCACCACCACCACCACC
>DIFE01000012.1 GCA_002418985.1 Deltaproteobacteria bacterium UBA5756 | reverse complement strand
GGGGCCGCGGCTGCCGCCGCGGCTGTGGGGACGCTCCTTACCGGATTCGCCCAGGGCGTCAGGCCGCGGGAGGCACTCGGCGAACTTGCGGGAATCATCCGGGGTGAGACCGAACCCGTTCCCGGTGAAGCACAGGCCGCGTCAGGCAACGACTATCAGATCGATCTCATAAAGACCTATCGCGATCAGGACATGACCGATCTCGACTACCAGAAGCAGCGCCTCGAGGCGGCGCGCCAGCAAGGGGCAGCCGATGTGGTTCGCGATGCCGAGGCGGCCGTTGGGAGGCTCAGCCGCCAGATCGACAATTATGACAAGAACCTCGCAGAACTGGGCCAGAAGCCCATCGAGCACGTGCAGATGGAAGAGCGGTCCTTTGATTATACGAGAAAGGACCTCGGGGAAGAGGTGAAGGCCGAGCTCGCCGACAGGGCCGCCGGGACGATATCGGACACGGACCGCATCGCCATCAATCTGTGGATGATCGATAACGCGCCCACCGAACAGTCATACAATGATATGAAAGACCTCGTGGACACCATGGTGGTGGAGACAAAGGACGGCACCGCTGTCGGCGACAAAGAGTCCATTCTGAAAAATCTCGGGAAAGAACTGGAACGTACCAATCAACCCCATTTGACCTACTACGAGAAATACGCCCTCAGGGAAGAGCTGATGGAGAGCGTCAAGGGAAGTGACGGTCTCGTCGACGACCTGGAAAAATTAAAGGAAGTCCACGATGATATCAAGGATACCGTCGATACGATCACAGGGGATCCTTCGGAACGTCTCGGGGAGATAGACAAGGCACAGCGCGAAGGATGGGAAAAGGACGGTTCGAGTCCCGGCGCCGGGGCAATGAAGAATCTGGAAACGGCGAAGAAGGTGCTCGACGCGGGCACGACCATCCATGGCGACGCCAAGGGCTACATGGCTGCCGGCAACAGCCGTGCCCTCGCGGTGACCAAGGCGGTGACCCACTACGGCGTCGATCTGGGCGTGAACACCCTCATGGAAAAAAACCCGGTAATGAAGGTGGTCAATACGGCCCTCAAGTATTCGGAGCCGATCGTGGGGAAGGACATAACGCCCGCCAAAGGTTGGAGAATCATCACCGACAAGGCATTCGATTCCTATACGGGAGAACTCGATCACAAGGACGCAGGGAAGCTTGATTTCAACAGCACCGAGGTAAAGGACGCCGTAAAGGACGGGCAGGCGAAGGCCCTTGAGAAAAGACTGACCAGTTCCGGGCTCTCGGAGGATCAGCGCCGGGAGATCACGGATCGTTTGAAAGAATTGAGGAAACCATAGATGGCGCAGTGTCAGCAATGTAAAGCCGAATATCGCGACGGGGACAGGTTCTGCATGTTCTGCGGCAAGCCGCTCGCGGATGCGCCGAAAGATGGCCGGATATCATTAACGCAGAACGACCTTGCCGCCCTGGCAGGCAGTGCCGATTATTCCCCCCTATCTCCCCTGGCGCCTCATTATGCCGGAGCTGTCGCGTCCTGTCCGGTCGCGCTCGGCGCGGCGGTCAGCAAGGCCGTCCTCAATCCGAAACGGGCCTTTTACTTCATCGAACTCACCAGGGATGCCTTTCTCCAGGACGTGCTTCTGGCGGGCGATGGATCCTGGTATCGCTGGAGCGAACGGGATTCGGGAGTGACAATCTCACAGGAAGAGTCCCCCAAAGAGTTCATCGGGTGGACAAGGCAGACGTTTGCCGCATCGGTCACGAGCGAAAAGGAACTGCCGCTCCTGTCGATCAGAAAGGAATCCCTCAAGACCCTGGCGGCCATCGCCGTGCTCTGCCGCGAACTCTCCCGGGTAGATAAAGCCGCCTCGTTCATCACCCTGTCTCATCTGAAATCATTTCTTGACGGCAAAGAGGTGTCGTCCGAAGAGATCGCTTACCTCGCCGGCAATGGTTTCATCAGGATGATGGATGACGCTGACCCCCTCATTTTTCTTGAAGAGAAAGGCGAGGAGCTCTACCTCCTTCTCAACGAATACGACAGATACTTTATCATCCAGGTATTGACCGGCGGGGCGCCGGATTATCCTTCCTTCGGTCTTGCAGTCCGGCAAGGTTCTGCATGCCTTGTCACAAATCCCGGAGGAGGCGCCGATCTTGTGATCAGGTGTGCGGATCCCGAAGGGATCGGTTCGCTGATCAACTGGGCGTGGACCGTACATCCTCTCATTGAGGCCCCCGTTCCTGCCGCTGCTCCCGCAGCGCCTCCACGGGAGGTTCACAACGTATCGCTCCCGCCGTCCGCGACCACACAGAACCTGCAGCAGCCCCCTATGCGGGAGAAGACACCTCAACGCAACCCCGTGAGCGATCCTTCCCCCGGATCCTCCAGGAAGGTCCTCATCCTGGTAATCGCGGCCGTTGTCTTTATCCTTGGTGTCATCACCGTGGCTGGAGGCTACTGGTATTGGAAAAGCCGGGCTGCCGCACCTGGCACAACCGCCGATACCGCGACAGAAAAAGCCCCCGTCCGGAAGACTGTCCCGGAGACACCGGCGGCTGTCTCTGCGTCACCCACCCACGCGGCACCACCCCAGGCAGCAAAGCCCGTGAAGAACGCGGCTCCGGCTGAAAGAGGCACGGCGGTAAAACCGCCAGCCCAGAAACAACCGCCGCAAGGCCGCGCCAGCCAACAGCAGACACCGCAAAAAAGCTCAGGGTCGTGGCTTGACAAGACATTGGGAACCGCGCCAGGCGGACCCGTCGCCCCGCCATCGACAGACCCCCGGGATATGGGAAGGTAACAAACACCGCACCCCAGGAACGGCTCGCCAGAAGAACAGTCCTAAGGACTCTCAGGAACAAGGCAATTATCTTTACAGCAGGAAAATTTCTAACCAGTCATTTTTTCATGTTCTACGGGAATGGATTTACCATATGTGCTTGTAGGGCCTCGATTTACGTCCCGGAGTTCTCTTCCTGGTCAGGGGGCATAGTATTTGCATTTGGGTGGTCATTCAAAAATCTATGTCACATATAAGGAGGTCGATATGCTTGAAGGATTCACTCCGTGGCCGCCCGAATACGTTAAGAGATATCGCGAAGAGGGATATTGGGAAGACAAGACGCTTACTGAAAAATTGGATGAGGCTATCGATGCGGTCCCCGATAAGGTGGCGCTGGCATGCGATCAGAAGACGATTACCTATCGGGAAATGGGAAACAGGATCGACAGGCTTGCCCTGCACTTCTCAAAGCTGGGGTTTAAGCCGGGAGATCGCGTCGTTTTTCAGATGCCCAATATCGAGCAGTTTGTCTATGCGTTTTTTGGTTTGATCAAAGTGGGCGTGATCCCCATAATGTCTCTTCCTCCTCACCGGCAGGTGGAGATAGGGTACTTTCTCAAACACAGCGACGCGGCGGGTTATGTGATTCCCTCCGAATTTCGGCGTTTTAGCTATGCCGGGATGGCGCAGGAATTAAAAAAGAAGATTCCTGGAGTTAAAATCGTGCTCGTGGCCGGTTCCCCTGTGCCTGACGGGATGCATTCGCTCGACGAATTTCTTTCAACACCAATAGAACAGGAATTTTCAACGGACTACCTCAAGAAGTACCGGCCCGATCCCTGTGATGTTGCCCTCATACATCTTTCAGGCGGGACTACAGCCCTGCCAAAACTGATTCCGAGGACCCACAACGACTATGTCTACAATGCATGGCAGAGCGCCCGGTTTGCGGGTGTGAACAGCGATACGATCTATTTTGCGGTTCTCCCGATAGCCCATAATTACTCCCTGGGCTCCTATGGCATGATTGGAACATGGCTGCATCACGGGAAGGTGGTGATCTCATCAAACATGGATGCCGCCAGTGTATTTTCCGTTGTCCAGGAACAAAGGGTCACCGTCATCGCGGCCGCTGTTCCGCTTATCGTTATGTGGCTGAATAGCGATGAAGCAAAGAACTACGACATTTCGTCGCTGCAAACCGTCCAGAACGGGGGAGCAAGACTGGCCCCGGAGCTTCGCAAGGGTGTCCGGGAAAAATTCGGCTGTACTCCACAGGAGGTGTACGGCACAGCCGAAGGCCTGCTGAACTATACGCGACTGGATGACCCGGAGGATATGATAATGACGAGCTCCGGGAGGCCCGTGTCCCCCGCTGACGAGGTGAAAGTGATAGATGACGAAGGCCGGACACTGCCCATCGGTGAGCGTGGTGAGTTGGCCGTTAGGGGACCTTACACGATACGTGGTTATTATCGTGCCCCGGATCACAACAAGATTGCGTGGACCGAAGACGGTTTTTACAAGCTGGGCGACCTTGTTAGAATGAACAAGGAAGGCTATATATTTACCGAAGGAAGGAAGAAGGATGTCATCAATCGCGGTGGGGAGAAGATCAATGTTGAAGAAGTGGAAAATCTTATTCTCTCTCATCCCAAGGTGCGGAATGTGGCGATCGTGGCGATGCCCGACCCCGTATTTCTTGAGAAGGCCTGTGCCTATATTATGCCTAAAGAGGGCCAGACAATTACCTTCAAGGAGATTATAGACTTCCTTCTGACCAAGAACATTGCCAAGTTCAAGCTCCCGGAGAGGATGGAAGTCGTGTCACAGTTCCCCTTAAGTCCTGCCGGTAAAATTCTCAAACGCGATCTGAGGGAAGACATTGTAAAGAAACTGGAGGTGGAACAGGGAGCCGTGCAGAAACAATAACCCCTGTATTGAAACAGGATGATTATACCTGCGGGAGAATCACGTTGCCTGCTTATGAGCATCAGCCCCTGGATGGGATAACATGTCGTCCCCGCATGTTCCGGGAACTCGGCGAACGAGAGTCCGGGTACTCCATCTCATAAGCTCCAACGCTTGATCTCCCGCAGTCGAATTTCTCCTCAATGCATACATCCAATCGGCTTTGTCCATTCGGTTTCCGGTAAAATGTAGTATGTGGTCCGCGGCCATGGCTCTTTATCTTCAGACGCGCCGGAATCGCAATTCTCTTCAAAGCGTATCTTCTCGCGCCGGGCCTCTTCTTCGGTTCCTTCGAAGACGAGTGTTTCAAACCCGTTTTCATTCTCAATCAGGTAATAGATCATTGATTCACCCCCGCATTCACGCACTCTTGCATTGCTACTTCGGTTCTATCTTGTATTGCCTTATCTTGGCCCTCAGGGTAGGGCGTGATATGCCAAGGATCTGTGCGGTTTTTGTTACATGCCAGCCCGTGTGGTTCAAGACCTTGCTGATGTGCTCCTTCTCAACCTCCTGAAGGCTTCCGTGAGGCACTGCTCCAGGCTGTTTGTCCGTCTCTCTTGTGAGAAGGGGGATTATAACATATTCCGGTATAATATCGCCTTGTGTCATAACCGCCGCGCTCAGGAGAATGTTTTCCAACTCCCTGATATTGCCCGGCCAGTCGTGCTCCATCATTCTGATAATCGTGTTCTGTTCGACCTGCAGTGTGCTCTTGCCAAGTTCAGAACTGACCTTATTCAAGAGGTGCTTGACGAGGAGGGGGATATCCTCCCTGCGTTCTCTCAGGGGTGGCACATATATCTTTGCGACGCTCAACCTGTAGTACAGGTCCTCGCGGAAACTGTGTGCCTGTACCATTTCCCACAAATTACGGTTTGTCGCTGCGATGACCCTTGCCTTTGATTTCAGGGTCTTTTCCGCACCTATCCGTTGGAATTCTTTTTCCTGAAGAAACCTCAAGAGCTTGGCCTGCAATTCGATCGGCACTTCACCTATTTCGTCAAGAAAAACGGTGCCATCTCCCGCCAGTTCAAATCGTCCTTTCTTTATACACGCGGCACCGGTAAAAGCCCCTTTCTCATGCCCGAAGAGTTCACTTTCCAGGAGCGTGCCTACTATAGTTGAACAATCGATTGCCATGAAGGCATGATCCTTCCTCGGCCCGTAAGAATGGATCGCCCGTGCGATCAGTTCTTTCCCAGTCCCGGTTTCGCCCTCGATCAGTACCGTCACGTTGTTCTGGCAAAGCACTCCCATGACCTTGAAGATTTCCTGCATGGACTTGCTGGCCCCTATCAGCGATCCCTTCTGCAGGTGGGCTTCGCCCTGCGCATTCGCCTCAAGCTCGCCTGCCCTTGCGAACGTAAACGCCCTGGTGACTGCCTTCTGCAATTCCTCAACGTCGATAGGCTTTGTTATATAATCATATGCTCCGAATCTCATTGCCTTGACCGTTGTCTCCATATCATGGTAGGCGGTGATCATTATTACGTTTATTTTTTTATTGTCCTTTTTAAAATGTTGAAGTACCTCTATCCCATCCATGTCCGGCAATCGGATATCAAGGATTACCAGGTCGGGTTTTAAACGATTCCCGTCTTTTAGTCCTTCCTTTGCGGTCGATGCACAATGAACAATGTAACCTTTTCGGCTTAAGAAGATCCTGAGCAGCTCAAGTTGCGATGTGTCATCGTCTATGATGAGGATTTTTCCTTTACTCATGGCCCACCTTCAGAGGTACGTGAAAGGATAGACAGAACCTTTTTCGCTTCGTGTACGCCACCACTTTGCCGCCGTGGGCCTCCACGATTTTCTTCACATTCGATAAGCCGAGCCCTGTACCGCCCGGTTTCTTGCTGAAGAAAGGATCAAAAATGTATGGCAGATCGTCATCATGCACTCCGGGCCCGTTGTCGCTTATCTCAACTGACGCCTCGGACTTATCTCCATCGTGCAGCCTGACCGCAATTGATATGGTCCCCCTTCGGGGCAGTACTTCGATAGAGTTTAAGAGGATATTTATGATGACTTGCTCCATTTTGCCGCGATCCAGCCATTGGGCGGGAACGTGGCTCATGGTTTTTTGCCGCAGGGTTATCCTGTGTTCCTTGATCCTTGCGTCAAGGACATCGAGACAGGATTGGATTACTTCGTCCATGGAGATGAGCTCCTTTTCCAGCTTTACCGGTCGGGCGAAATCGAGCATTTCGGACAGGGTCCTTTCCAGCTTGATGATTTCCTTCGCGGATATCTCCAACGCCTTGGTGTTGTCTCTATCGAAGCTCTTCGTTTCAAGGAGCATTTGGATTGTCATTTTGATCGAAGAAAGCGGGTTTCTCAGCTCATGGGCCAGAGACGTGGTAAGCTGACCGATGTGGGCCAGACTTTCAGATTCGCGAATACGCTCTTCCATCTTGACCCTTTCCGTGATATCTCTGCAGATTCCCGCGGCTGCGTAGTTCCCTGCATAATATATGAGCTTGACCTTGTTTTCCGTCGGCAGTCCCGTATTATTCTTGTGGAGCCGCAAAAAAGTATACTGTTCGGGCACGTGTTCGTGCTGCAGTCGTTTATTATAAAAGGAGCATACCTTTTCGACCGATTCAGGTGCAACGAACTTGATGTACGGTTTGCCTATCACTTCATTTATAGTGTATCCATGCATTTCGCAGAAGGACCTGTTGGCGAATACTATCCTGCCGTTGTGATTTATGAAGTAACCATCATTGATGTCTTCCACCAGAACACGGTATTTTGCCTCGGATTCAGAAAGTTCCCGCGTCCTCTCTGCAACCTCGATTTCGAGTGTCTGCGCATAATCCCTGACTGCTTTTTCATGCAGCGACTGGAAATAATCACTGAAATGGGTGATCGTGTAAGAGAGGATAACGTTTAATCTCGCCAGGGCGCGTGAAAGGTCGATCCCATCCATTTCTCTGGTCATGATCGGGGTAACGATCATGCGATAGAGATCGAAGGCCTTCTGAACTTCAGAAAGTTTAAACCCGGACTCCAGCCTCAGTTTTGTGATCTTCTCAATAAAGCTGTCAAGCTTCGAGAAATCCTTGTTGATAAGTGCTTCATAGTTTGCGTCCGTTGCTTCGGAGGTCAGGAGGAGCAGTTCGTTTGAGGGCCGGGTTCTGTATTTCGAACCAATTGTAGTATGGAGCCTGGGGCCCCATTTGCCGGCAATTTCCTGCCTGTGTTCTGTCAGAACTTCTTTAAGACTTGCCACAACCTCAGTTTATCAGCGGGATGTTTTATTAGCAAGACCTCCACATTTGTTGCCGGGAAGAAAAGTAACAAGCCTAAAGGACCCGATGGGAAAATATCTTTCCATTCGGAAAAAACATTTCCTTTGTTTACCGGTTTTCTTAAAGGAGGACAGCACGTAATGTCATGAATTCATGGCACTTTAATGTCGTGATTGCTGGCATATGCATTGCAACAATGTCTCAAAACCCAGTGAAGGAGGATCTATGGATGTATCAGTCGCGCAGAAAAACTTTCCGAATATATTTTCGAAAGGTAAAATTGGTAAATTCGAGACTACGAACCGGGTGAAGTGGGCGGCATGCTGTGTGTCGAACTTCAACAACAGGGACGGAACATACAGCGAGCGGGAATATGCACGGGACAGGGTGATCGCAAACATGGAATGCGGGATCGTGACCAATCAGGGTGCTTACCCGGACAAGCTCGGTCTCGGAAAGGCATATTGGAGCCAGGTCAGTATAAGTGATGACAAGTACATCCCGGGGTTGAGCAAAGTGGCTGACATATTCCACAAGACCGGTGGGATAGCCATACAGCAGATCCTTCACGCAGGGAGGTATGGCGGGATCGATGTGGGTTATTGCATTCAGCCGTCAGCCGTGGAACAAACGCTGAAACATTTTCGTCCTCCCCGGGAGATGACCGTGGACCAGATCTACGAGTCGATTCAAGATCATGCCGATGCGGCGGTCCGCGCAAAAAAGGCAAATTTTGACGGCGTTGAGGCGGCAAGTTTCATGGGATATCTCATGTCCTGCTTCCTTTCCCCTTATACCAACAGGCGCACGGATGAATGGGGGGGATCCGCCGAAAAGAGAGGCAAACTCATGGTGGAGATCGTGAAGGCCATCAAGAAGGCCTGCGGCGACGATTTCCTCGTTTCAGTCCGACTGAATGCCACAGAGTTAATGGAAGAATATGGAGGCAATACCAATGAGGAATGTATTTTGCTCATGGAGATGGCCGAGGCAGCCGGTGTCGACCTGATCAGCCTGGTTATCGGTTGGCATGAGTCCCGGAGCGGCGCACTGGGAAGGGACGTACCTTATGATCACTGGATACCTTTTGCTGCAAACGCAAAGAAACGCATCACGAAGGTTCCCCTGTCTTTTGGTCCACGACTGGCGGACCCGAGGATAGCCGAACGGGCAATAGGGGAAGGCTGGATTGACTTCTGGGAAATATGCCGGCCCGGACTGACGGACCCGGAGATCCTTCAGAAGACGGCAGGCGGCCGGATAGAGGAGATAAAACCGTGTATCGGTGACCTCATGTGTCTCGCCAAACTTTTTGCAAACCAGCCGTACATATGCACGCTTAATCCTGTTCTTGGCCATGAGATGGAGCCGGAATATCACATCACCACCGCCGCGCGAAGAAAAAAGGTAATTGTCGCCGGCGGAGGTATTGCCGGTCTGGAATGCGCCGTCACGGCTTCTCAGAGGGGACATGAAGTCATCGTGTATGAGAAAAAGGAGAGATTGGGAGGGCAGGTGATCTCTGCCGCAAGAGAGGTCAAGGGAGGCGAGAATCTGCTGCAGCTCATCGGGTATTACGAGAATCAACTGAAGAAGCGCAATATTAAGGTTTGCCTGGGTACCGAGTTCACAAAGCAGACTTGCCAGGAAGAGTCGCCGGATGTCGTGGTTGTAGCTACCGGAGCAACGATAGGGAAGCCGGCCATAACCGGCATCGAAAAGCCTTTGGTGTCAATGGCCCTTGATGTCCTTGAAGCCAATCCGAGGGTCACCGGGAAGAAGGTTGTTGTCATTGAGGGGGGCAAGGTAGGGTTGATCGCGGCGGAACATTTTGCAGCCCAGGGAAATCAGGCGTGGGTCATAACGGGAGACAGGCGGGCCGACACGGACGTGAGCACCACATTCAAGTGGAGGCATGCCGCCTGGGTAAAAGAGTTCAACATCAAGGTCCTGACAGAAGCAAAGGTCATGGAGATCAAAGACGCCAGTGTTACGGTCACCAACGCCAGGGGTGACACGATTCCTCTTGAAGCAGACATTGTCATTGTCGCAGGTCCGCGGAGATCGGTTCAGGGACTTTTTACGGAACTGGAATATCTTACCGATGAGGTTTACCTGGTGGGGGACAGCGTTTTACCCCGTTGGATGCACACGGCGGTGCACGAAGGATATAAGGTGGGTGTGAGGATCTAATCGTGGATTTATCAGGATGGGTTGGTTCGAAATTGGCAGGATACAATAAAAGAACATTGAGTGGCTTATGGCGCCCAAAACAAAACATATAGGGGTGGTCTATGAAACGAACAACCAAGGAGCGTATCGTTTATGCCCTCGCTGTGATTCTTATGTTGATCCGTGCAGATTTTTGGTGGTGGGGAAAGGATTTCAAGCCATTACTATTTAACTGGCTATCCTGGCCGGAGATCTATCAGCTCCTTATCTGGCTTGCTGGCTATGCCCTTGTTGTATACACCGTCTACAATGTTTGGGAAGACAGCGACGAAAAGGAGGGGGGACAAGATGCCAACCAATAATATCATCATACTCTCCATTCTTGGCGCATACATGCTCCTTTGTCTCTTCCTCGGGATGTTGAGTTACAGTCGCAGCAAGGCAACGGCGGAAGACTACCTCATGGGCAGCAGGGAATTTAAGTTCTTTTCCCTTTTCTGCGCCGTTTACGCTACGAACATTTCAGCTGTAGCGCTGATCGGAGGCCCCGGTCTTGCCTATCACAAGGGTTGGGTTTCCTGGGCGTATTTCGCCAGCGCCTGGGCATGGCTTACCCCGTTATTATTTTATACTATTGGGCACAGATCATGGATGCTGGGCAAGAAGTTCGGCATCATGACCATCTCCGATCTGTTTGCCGAGAGGTGGAAAAGCAATCCCCTTCGCTACCTTTCGAGCGCTTTGCTCCTTTTTTATGTGGTCCCCTATATCATGGTCGGTTTTATAGGTGGAGGAAGAACATTCTTCGGCCTCACACAGGGCTATATTCCATACTGGGCGGGCGTTCTGATTACAGCCTCTATCGTTACGCTCTATGTGGCATTCGGAGGGATGCGCGGCACGGTGTGGACGCATATCTTGGAGACGCTCGTCTTCATCATTGGCGCGACGATCATCTATTTCTACGTGGTATCAATCTTTGATGGTTTTGGTAGTGTCACGAGGCAGATAGCAGAAAAATATCCGGAGTTGCTCAACAGGTCGAAGATGCCCATTCTAACCTTCTTCAGTTACGGTGTCATCGTGTCTCTTGCAGTGCCGATGTTTCCCCAGGTCTTTTCCCGACTTCTCATTGGGAACCGTGCCTCCGATCTCAAGAAAACGATCATTATCTATCCAATTGCGGGATTGTTCATATGGTTCTTCATGGGCTACCTCGGTATGTGGAGCAGGCTCATAGTGCCCGGTCTCCAGGGGGCGGCGTCAGATAACATCCTGCCCATGATCCTCGTAAAAACAGCCCCTGTCTGGATGGCGGGAATACTCGGCGCAACCATATTTGCCGCCAATATGTCTACGGTGGATGCCCAGCTGCTTACCGTGGGAACGATGCTCACAAAAGACTTCTTTGTCCCCGCACGAAAAGTAAAGACCGTTCTTCAGCGCGACGTTGCGTTAAGCCGAATTCTCGTAGTTGCCTTTGCCGTTCTCGCCTTCGTGCTGTCCCTGGCGCAACCGAAGGGCATCATCAGTATTATCGAATGGAGTTTTGGTGGTTTTGCCTGCATGATCATTCCCGCGCTGGCCGCTCTTTTCTGGAAGAGATGCAACAAATATGGAGCGCTGGCGTCTATCCTGGTTTCGCAGTTCATATCCATCGCGTTGCCGATAGGTCTTCTCCCGAAGTCGTTTGCGATGGGAATGCTTCCAGGGATGTTCGCTCTTATTGCTGGTTTTCTTACGCTTATCATCGTTACTTACTTAACCCCCGCTCCGCCGAAGGAACAAACAGAGGAGTTTTTCGCAGCAGTGACGAGCAAAAGGCACGAAGGAATATAAGGTGAAGGTTCAGGATGTTGCCATTGAGCAGTTCAATTTGATCAGGAACAGGAATGGTTTCGAAGAATCTATAGAGACTGGGACGAAACAGGACCTGGAGAGGATGAGATTGGATCTTGAGTTCGAAAGCACGTCGGACCAGGATACAGAAAGAGGACAGGCATGGGATAGGGTGACCTACTACCTGGTTCCCAAGCGGGAATGGGATCTGGAGCATTGCCCCCTCATGCCTGTCGATTTTTCCTAAGGGATTGAAGGCTTGGGAGATACCATGGATGTCATCTATCTTGACCATGCGGCTACGACTCCCGTACATCACGATGTGCTCGATGCAATGCTCCCCTACTTTTCTCAGGTCTTTGGAAATCCCTCCAGTATCCATACCCGGGGATATGAGGCGAAAGCAGCTCTCGAGGATGCAAGGGGAAGAATAGCGGATTTCATCGGTGCTTCACCGGGAGAGATTTACTTTACCAGCGGTGGAACCGAGGCAAATAATGTCATAATCAAGGGGATAGTCACCGCCAACAGGCAAAAAGGTGATCACGTAATTACGAGTTCCATCGAGCACCATTCCGTACTAGACACGTGCCGGTTTCTTGGCGAAAATGGCTGCAGAGTGACATACCTTCCCGTTGACGAGCACGGTGTCGTCCACCCCGATGATCTGGTCCGGGCGATCACGGACAAGACCATTCTGATCTCGATAATGCATGCCAATAATGAAGTGGGTACGATAGAACCTGTTGCCCAACTGGGTCGTATAGCCAGGTGCAGGGGAATCCTCTTTCATACGGATGCCGTCCAGACACTGGGACATATCCCGGTAGATGTCGACGATCTTTGCATTGATGCCCTTTCAGCATCCGCGCACAAGCTCTATGGCCCGAAGGGAGTCGGTATAGCGTATATCAGAAAAGGTGTCAGAATAGCTCCAACCCTTCACGGCGGCGAACAGGAGAGACATTACAGGGCAGGCACCGAAAATGTACCGGGGATTGTCGGTTTCGCCAAAGCGGTGGAGGTGGCATCCGGGACGATGCTTGAAGACGCAGTCACCATCTCAGTAATGCGCGACAATCTGATTGAAAGAATGATCTCTGCTATCGAAGGTGTGCACCTGAACGGCCATCCCGTCACACGGCTTCCCAACAATGTGAATATCAGCGTCGCGGGCGTCAGCGGCGAATCAATGCTTATCGCGCTCCGACTGGAGGGAATATGCGTCTCGAACGGTTCCGCCTGCAATTCTTCCCGTACCGAGCCGTCGCATGTGCTCCTTTCGATGGGGTTATCTAACGAGCTGATACGGGGGGCGCTACGTCTGAGTTTAGGCAGGGACACAACAAATCGGGATATTGACTCCGTGATCGGTGTGTTGCCTTCGATCGTCGACAGATACAAGCACTTCCACTGATTAGCGACATGAGCTGGCACTATTACCATACCGTCTGGTTCGTGATGATGTTTTCATGGATCACAAATTATATGGTACGTGCCGGTCTTTCCCCTGTTTTGGTCCCAATCATGAACGACCTTTCGATAGACTATTCGAGCGGGGGTTTGATAGCTTCAGCCCTTTTTTATGCTTACGCTATGATGGGTCTTCCCGGTGGATTTATCGGGGACAGGATCGGAAGGAAAAAGGTCCTTGTGATTTGTTCTCTTGGCTGGGGCATGGCTTCTTTGTTGACCGGTTTCGTTCATTCATTCGTTGCGCTAGTTGCCCTGCGTTTCGCAACCGGCCTGGTTCAGGGGACCTATTTCAGCAACGATCGTCCGGTTGTGGCTTTTTACACGCCCCGGGAAAAGGCCAGCCTGGGACAAGGCGTTTCATTTATAGGGCTCGGCGTAGGCATGTGTTTGGGTATAGTTTTTGCGGGAATTATATGTAACTACTTGAACTGGAGATGGGTGTTCGTTATCTACGCAATTCCTTCCTTTGTCGCCGCGCTGCTTATACAAAAGACGATCAGGGAGCCGGTCCACTCGAGAGTCAACCCTCCGGATGCTTCGCCCGGTGCGGCCATTCAGTCGCACTCGAGAACCAGTTTCCTCACCTTTGACCTCTGGATGATATATCTGGCCGGGATAGCCGCGACCTACGGGCTATGGATGCTCGGGGCATGGGGTCCCGCGATGTTCAAGGAAATTGGCCTGGCCGGGCACTCGAGGCCCGCGCTTTATTCAAGCATGATTGGACTTTCGGCTATTCCCGGACTTATGCTGAGCGGCTGGGCCAGTGACAAACTCTGGCACAGGGGAGTCGGCAGAAAAGCAGTCCTGGTATTGAATTTCCTTCTGGCAGCGATCACGCTCTTCTGCATCGGGTTTGCTTTTCACCTGCACGTATCCGAATATGTCCTCGGAATTCTGATATTCTTCGGAGGCTTCTTTCTCTGGGGCCTCTGGGCGCCCTTATTTTCAATAATTTCGGAGATTGCCCCGACTGAGTCACTTGGCAAGGCCTTCGGTCTCAATTGTACGATAAATTTCATCGGCGGCACCCTTTCCCCCTGGATCACCGGCATTCTGAAAGACAACACGGGTTCCTTCAGCAGCGCATGCTGGTTGGCCTCCCTGCTGCTTGTTGCTGCAATCTTCCTGATCCTCGTCTTAAGGCCCGCATTTCGGTTTGAACGAATCGAAGGATAAACACCTCCGCACTTGCTGGGTATGTTGGGTCAGGTCCGGCAACTATATGTTTCCGGGCGGGCGGCTGCCTTTACTTTTTAAACCCATCATGAGTTATGCTAGAATTAACGGTCATGGGGCAACTCAAGAAAAGAAAGCTCTCAGATCAGTGCAGCTGAACTCGCAATGCCGGAAAACGTGAGCTTTGCGACCATGGATTTTGGACGTGGTGGATTTCCTCACCCGTCGTTGACGAGGCGAAGGGATGGAGCCGAAAACCTGCCATGGTCCGCGAACAAATAGTTTTGAGGAGACAACAGGATGAAGAAGTTACTTGTAGTACTTCTAGCAGGTGCAGCCCTGTTCGGTCTTGGCATGCAGGGCTTGGCGGCGGACTCTGACCAGCAGGTGACTACTCCTGGCGAGAAAAGCGGGAAAGATCAGGACTATGCCTGTCCCTCCAAGGGTTGCGTTAACTGTATGCCGCTGGTGGAAAGATCGGCCCGAGGCTTATGCAATCCCGAATACCTCGAATGGGCCAAAAACCACTGTCCCGGACTCAAGATTGTCTACTGAAGCGCCTCGGGGCCGTCAGACCTTTTTTGATGTTGTAAAAGATTACGATTTCAGAGAAAAATTGAAAAACGGAACTATCGTACATGATAAACAGAAAGACTTTCTGCCCCGCTGGATTTGGCCGTGTCGCAACAGATATTGCGATCGTGTGCCTCTCCCTCATGCTCTTGGGTTTCGGAGGCGCGAAGGTCTCCGGCCAGCGCGATGCAGGCGCCGGACCCGCGACTACGCCCCCTGTTATCTACGTGATGGACTTCGATCTTGAGGTTGGGGATGTGCAATCCGCGACAGGTCCGGTGCAGTCGCGACGGCAGGGGCGTGGAGCTCTCGCCAATATCCTGCCGGAGGCGCGTACGGGCCAGAAGGATCCGGCAGTCCAGGTGCGTGAACTCGTTGATCTCATGTCCACGTCGCTCGTGAAGGAACTTGGTAAACTTGGATTCAAGGCGAGTCGTTTGAGCGCCGGCATGGCGGAGCCATCCGAGGGTTTGCTGGTTCGGGGGGTGTTCGCCCAGGTAGATGAGGGCAACCGCCTTCGTCGCGCGGTTATCGGCTTTGGCTCTGGCCAGACGGACCTGCAAGTCATGGTCGCGGTCGATGACCTTGTGCGTGGCTCACCTCAACCGTTCTACGAGCTTGACACCAACGCTGAAAGCCGCAAACTGCCGGGCGCCGCCATCACAATGAACCCTTATGTAGCCGCTGCCAAATTCGTGCTCTCCGGCCGGGACATGAATAAAAATGTCACGCAGACCGCTTCGAAAATAGCTGCCGACATTGCCGGGCGCCTCGGGAAACCAGGCATTTCACCGGGGCCGGCATCACCGTTCTCAGAGCCCTAATTGTTATATTCATTTGCCCCGTTGAGGAGTCTCTTGTAGCCGTGGAGAAGCAATTCAAACTTCTTCGATCTGATTATACCCCTGCACGCAAAAATAGCAGCCGAAAAGGCAAGATAGAAGTAACCGAACATGCATTGCGCAAGCGCGACAATCTTAGCCGGGCGGGACACTGCGACTATGTCCCCATATCCCACGGTGGTCTGTGTCGTCGCACTGAAGTAAAAAGAATCCAGGTACGTGATCGGGGTTTGTTTGTTCAGACTGTGCATCAGGGCGGGTTGTGCGGGGGAAGGCAAGACATAGTGATATAAACCGGAGAAGATGATCACCATCCCCATAAAAAATAAGATGATAGAGAAAAAACTTCGTTCGTTGTTGATAATGGAAACGATAAATCGTGCCATGATGATTGCCTCCTTTTGTTTTTCAGCAGTCTGAATGAGTCTGAAGAATCAAAAGACTACCATATTGATTATTTATTGCAGGCGTGTTCCGAGCCCGCAATCCACCACCCGCTACATTCGTTGACGCCGATTGTCGCAAGGGCCGCTTCTCTATCGTCAAACGACGTGCAGACGACCAGTTGTTCCAAATCGCACCGTTCTATGCTATTCTCGCAGAAAGGAACGTCAGAGGAAAGTGAGGACTGGCATGCAGATGATAATCAAGGCAGCTTTAAGCGTGGCTATCATCCTTGTGGCCACGACAATCGGGAAGAAACTGCCATCCGCTGCAGGTCTGATCGGGGTGATGCCACTGACGGGAGCGCTGATCCTCATCTGGATATACCTCGACTCAAACGGCAATCCGGAAACCATGCAGGAGTTTACCAAAGGAGCGCTATGGGGTATTCTCCCGAGCATCCTCTTCTTTTTGGTTGCCTTCCTTTGCTTCAAGAAGAACCTCCCCCTTTCAGTGGTCCTCGCTGCCAGCTTTGGTATCTGGCTGGTCGGCGCTCTGGTTCATCAGTGGTTCCTCAAGTGAGAGCGGCAGCAGCACGTGCACTGTATCTTCCGCGGCAGGCGCACCTACTTGTTGGATGATTTCCTTCCTCCAAAGAGAGCCAGTTCAAAAACTTTGAAGAAGCAATCCACGTCCTGAAATCCTATGTCGCGAAGCCACTCGCATTGCATTTCAACAGGCGCGAGGACATTCTCCTCCTTGTCAGGCCGCTGATAATAATCCTCTTCAATCTCGCATCTCGTTTTATTCGGATTCGTGTCCGTGTGAAAACGCAACAGGTGGTCAACGAAGAAGCTGTCAAAAAGGTTACTCCCCGAAGGCGTGGCCGAGCTGACGTGCTCAAGGTTGAGAAAAATCCCGTCCTCCCGAAGAAGTCCATAGATCTCAGAATAGAGTTCTTTCTTTCGGTTGTCAGTCTGATGGTGGATGGCAAAACCCGATACAATGATATCAATAGGCCTTTTGGTCCCAAGGACTTTCACCCAGGCAGGGGTTGTGAAATCTGCTTTAACGATTGTAGCCCTTCGGTTGTGGCTGATCTGTCTCTTTGCCGCTTCCAGCATAGGTTCTGAGAAATCAACAAATGTTACATGGGCTGCCGGATGCGACGCAAGCAGCGTACGCCCAAGAACCCCGTCTCCACATCCAAGATCTAAGATCTCGCGTGGCGAAGGACACCACTCACTTACAATCTTGCCGAGCACTTCCAACTGGAGGCTTGCCGCGGGGATAGCGCCTCGAACGCCTTCCAGGAAGGTCTTTGCGAGTTCCGCAGTTCTCCATTTGCTGTGCAACTCATTCATTTCTCTTCCTCATTAAGCATCCGTGATCACGAATGAAGAAATTGATCGCCGTGCCGCCCTTCAGGGCAAATATCGGGTAACGGGCAATAACGGGCAGGATCCGAAGAAGCAATTTTGCCTGGCGGTAGTAAACTGTATCCTCCATATCAACCCGCCTCCTTATGTGGAACCGTTATACGGTATTTCGGGTCGAGGCGCCCGCCCTTGATAACGGTACGGTCTCCCTTTCCCAGATTGATCCTGCTGACGTCGATCTCTTCGAGGCACGGAAGATGTCCTGACTCGGCCATGTACAGGAAAAGCCGCTTCACCTTTACGGATGTGCAGGCCTCAAGGAGTTTTTGGACAAGAGGAGGCTGCAATGTCAGGAGTGATTCCATGATACGCTCGGCTTCATTAAAACCCTGCCTTGCCGGAACATGATAGAGCATTTCCATGGCCGCCCGCTCAGGTGACGAAACCCGTATGGAATACTCTCCGACGGGAAAGTCGACAAAGCTCTCTGATATTTCTACCGGGCAAAGCTTTGTCATTTTATACACTATGGGAACACCCCAGTCATGCTTTTCAAACCATCTGGGAAGCTTGAGACCGGGGGAACCGAAAAGATAAACCGGATGTGAGCCAAATTCTGTAAAATGCCCGTAACCCTGAAGGACAAGCGCGGTCCTTCCGCCGCAATGGACAAAAAACCCCAGTTGTTCCTGCATGGCCGCAAGCGCCCCTTTCCAGTCAACATTCTCTCCTCTGCGCTGGTAGGCGCCTTCTCCCAGGGAATCAAGCCAGTGGGAATTCTTGTACTGTGATAGCAATTGCATGCTGAAACCATTGGTTGCCAACAGCTTTGTTGTCAGAACCAGTCCTTTCGGGAAAGAGCTCATCAAATACTGTAGTTTTGTGCCTTCTTGTCTAGTCATGCTATACAATATGTCATTATATTACAGTAGCGTCAAGAACAAGCTGTATAAATATTCACCTAAATCAAGTAATAATATATACTATCATTTATTTACATAAAGGTGCGCTGGTACCCAAGAAACGGTGTCAATACTGGCGATAACACGTCGATAGCATCGACGTTATAGAAAAACCTAATCCTCTGTATTTGCTATTTGCACAAAAAAACACTTTACGTTGCTTAGTGCAAAGAATCACTACAAAAATCGCGAGCCCGCTCCAGTCTCAAGGTCTTCCACCTCCCCTTGTTCGTACTCTGCTGACATTTCTTCGGCCTGTCTGGCCATAATTTTCCTTCGCTCCTCAAGAGGCAGCTTTAAAAAAGCCTGACGCTCGACAAGGGTGATGGGTTCTTGTGCATCGAAAGTATGTACCCCGGTATTGCCAAAACCGACCCCCTTCTCGTCGATGTAATTCATGATGGTCTCCGCCTCCTCGTTGGAGAAGTGCTTGCTCAGTATTGCCTAAACCTTGACTCGTCCCATATTGTTCACCCCCTGTTTTGTTTTCTTATTATTGAGCATCACTTTTGGATGGGTGAAAATGTTTCTCAAGCAAGATAAATATCCCGATTAATTTGAATGCATGTGGTCATAAATTGGATAAATGTGATATTATATTCATTAATTCGGGAGGTTCCCATGAAAAGCTTGTCGATAAAGTATCCTGAATCAGTGCTTGCAAC
>DIFE01000161.1 GCA_002418985.1 Deltaproteobacteria bacterium UBA5756 | reverse complement strand
GTGCCTGTGTTCGTGACGGTGCCGTGGTTCATCGCGATGCCGCTGTCGGCACCGGCTATGGAACCGCCGATCTTGTTCGTGGCGGCGACGGCCCCGGTGAGAGCCATGCCGGTCTGCTGTCCTGTTATGGTGCCCGCGTTGGTGACGGTGCCCGTGCCTTCATGATGGATGCCCGATTCTCCTCCGGTGATCGTTGCCTTTGTCTCGTTGGTAATATCGGCCTTGCCCGACGTGACATGGATGCCGTGCTGGGTACCCCTGATCTCACCGGCCTTGCCCGTCGCGGAATCGTAGGCGTTGGTGACCTTTGCGGTCTGACCGGTAGAACTGTTGTTGATGGTGATGCCCTGCTTCGACGACACCGTGGTCGTACCCGTGCCGTCCTTTACCTCGCCGATCGTGCCTGTGTTCGTGACGGTGCCGTTACCCATCACGATGGCACTCCTATCACCGGCGATGGAACCGCCCGTGTCGTTCTTAACGGTTCCGCCATCTGTGAGCCGCACGCCGCTGCCTTCCCTGCCCGCGATGACACCACCTGCCTGGTTTTGGACGGCCAGTGCCCTGGCTCCGTACGTGCCGCCGGTGACGGTGCCCGAGTTGGTGAAGCTACCGGCCCTGACGTCCACACCGGTCTCGCCCCCGGTGATCTTTCCGTCTTTGTAGTTGGTCACGCTTGTTTCATAGGCGCTGTATACGCCCGAGTACACCCCGCCTGTGATGTTGCCGCTGTTTGCTACGGTACCCCCGGTGTCGGCAAATATGACACCAAAGTCACCGCCCTCTATTGTGGCCCCGGCCTTGTTCTCTACTCGTGTCCCGCTGCTGGTTCCATAGGTCGCAACGCCATTCTTCTTTCCGATGATCTGGGCATTCTCGTTGTTGGTGACATCCAGGCCTCCGTTCTCTACAGACACACCGTGAACAACGTCCGGACCCGTCGCCTTCACAATGCCCGAGTTTATGACAGTAAGTTTGCCGTTCTTCCATTGGAGACCCCCGTCGTTGGTCCGTGTCTCACCTTCGTTGATCTGTACTGTAACGTCTTCGGCCAAAGCCGTGTTGACACCAGGACACAACGATCCGGCAAAGAGAAAGGTCGATACAACCAGCAGCAAAACGGCACGCCTTAATGCTATGGTTCTGAACAGATATCTCCTCGTTTCCACGGTTACCTCCGGCGATCGGATTGTTTTTGATTTCACGGGAAGGAAAATCTGAAAGCCTGACCTCAGAACAGTTCGCGGCAGCCGTTCCCTACTTTCAAGAAACATTCCGTTTAGTTTTGAGGTAGTCTACCCGCGGCGAGGTTGCTGTGAATCAGATATGGGACAATCACGTCACATAATGACATCAGCAGGCTATGACACGGTGGTTTCGACTATTGCTATCAGCGAATCGGGAAGGAATTAGACTATGGATCGCCCTGAAACAGGACAGGGTTCATGAGGTCATGATACAAACGGTCGACAGAAACGGGTCTACTTCTACTGGACAGGATTTCCACAAACCGGACAGAGAGGATTCTTTTCCACGGCAATATTCTGGAAAGACATATTCGTGCCTGAGAAATAAAGGAGCGTCCCCGCAAGACCCGGGGGATCGCCCAGGATGATCCGAATCGCTTCCAGTGCCTGTATCGATCCTATGAGCGCCGGCAGGACGCCCAGTACGCCCTTTGTCTTTTCCTCTTCACAGATATGGGAAAAGAGACATTCAAAACAGGGGGTCTTGCCGGATATGAAGGTGGACACCATTCCAGAGAAGGCCTCCACTCCTCCGTATATCAGGGGTATTTGACTCCTCACGGATGCGAGGTTAAGGGCTCTTCGCGTCCTGATGTTGTCGAGGGCATCGATGATCACCTGACAATCGCCGATCACCTCGAAGACGTTGCCTTCATCTATGTTCGTCTGGATAGCCTCGACCCTGCAATGAGGGTTGAGTCTCTCCAGCTTGTCCATGGCAGACAGAACCTTCGGCTCACCCACGTCGTCTGTGAAGTGGAGTATCTGTCTGTTCAGATTCGACAACTCCACCCTGTCACAATCAACAATCCGGATGCGCCCCACTCCAGCGGCGGCAAGGTAATATGCTGAAACGGATCCCAACCCTCCGGCGCCGGCTATACACACCCTTGCATTCTTGAGGCGTTCCTGCCCGGTGCGCCCGATTGCGGGAATCATCATCTGCCGGGAATACCGCTGCATCTCCTCGGCGGAAAGATCAACGGCCCCTCTGCCCTTTTCGTTTCCGTCTGTCATTTTCTATCCGTCACCCTTGCAGCATTATCCTGTATTTCTTGACGAAATGGTCGGGGTTGTAGGAAAGCTTGGCCTCCCGGAGCCCAGGCATCCCAAGGTCTTGCTCCCGATTGACGAATCTTACGTTGTTCCATCGTCTCGCGCAGAACTGCTGGTTGATAAGCTGATACAGACCGGGTATTTCAGGATCGGCCTTTTCTATATGGATCACAGCCATGTCGTCGCCCAGGGATTCACCGAGCGTAAATGCCTTCACCTCGGAGGCAACTATTATGACAGCGCCCGCTATTTCCAAAGCACGATAGTTCATGAGGATCTCTTTTGTCGCGTCCCATTCACCCTGCAGGTTGAGGTCCTCTTTGCACCGCCTGAGGAGACACCATCTCTCCTGAAGGGCCAGGCATGCTTCCACGTGCCTTTCATCAAGTTCTTCATATGTGTATGACCCGCAGGCACGATGGAACTGGTTGATATGGTTCCTTTTCGTTCTATACTTATTTCCAGCCAGATCTATGAGATCCCGCGTCAGGTAAACATAGTCGAAATGTTCCCGCGTCTCCTCCACGATAAGCCCGGGTACATCCGACAACTCGAGGGCAAGCCTTTCGTCGGCACGTTCGATGCAGGGCTCGGAATCCCCGTTGGTCTGTCCTTTAAGCCATTCCAGAAGGAGCCGTGCCGTATCGGTCCGCCCGGGGGGGCCGATTGGTCCTATGGCGAACCTCGGGCACATGTCCTCCTTGCCGATGATGCACAGCCAATCCTTGTGAACCGACCATTGAAGGTCGAAATGCTTCCTCCATATAAAAAGGTTCGTAAAGGTGAGTTCCGATGTGACGGGCCGATATCCCCGCAGGATGTCGGTGATGACCCGCCTGTCCTCGAGCTCAACAGGTTTGAATGCCGGAAAACAAGGAGGGGATTGCATGCTTCTATTCAATCTGAATTACCCCGGTTTGTCAAGAAAGAGGCCATGAAGATAGTCACAAATGACCGAAAGAGGGAGAGAGCGTGAACCTTAGGTCTGGTTACCGTTAAATCGCTTACTGTAGTTTGTTTGGTCAGTGGAATTTGGTCATTGGTGATTATCTTCTTGATTGGCGATTGTCTTCCGGGTGTGTTACAATGGAGTGCATGGACGGCAGAGATCTCGCCATTCGATTGGACGTCAACAAGATCCGGCACATCACCGATTCCCTCTCCGTATACCTTCAGGGGAAGGAAAGACCCCTCGCCCTGTCCCTTATCTCCTTTTTCTCCCGGGGGCATTTGCTTATAGAAGACCTTCCCGGCCTGGGAAAAACAACCCTCGCCATTGGGATCGCAAAGTCGCTCGGGCTTACATTCGGCCGGATCCAGTGCACAAGCGATCTCCTTCCCACGGACATCACCGGCCTGTCAATATACAACAAGACATCGGGAGAGTTCGATTTCCACCCCGGACCGATTTTCAATAATATTGTCCTCTGTGACGAGATCAACCGCGCAACCCCCAAGACGCAGAGCGCCCTTCTCGAAGCCATGGAGGAAAAGCAGGTCACCATCGAAGGCAAGACGTACAAACTTCCCCGGCTTTTCTGCGTCATAGCCACCCAAAACCCGGCGGAGCAGTTCGGGACCTTCCCCCTGCCCGAATCGCAGCTCGATCGTTTCATGATGAAGATAAGTATCGGCTATCCGTCCCGGCAGGCCGAGAAGGAAATCCTCAAGATCGGCAGCAAGAGAGAGGACATATACGATATCGATCCCGTCGTCAGTCAGGAAGAAGTTTTCCGAATCCAGGAGGAAATCGCCAGCAGCATCCATGTTTCCGACAAAATCCTCGAATACACACTTTCCATCATACAGGAAACAAGAACAAGCGAATATCTCTCGGCCGGGCTCTCCACGAGGGGGGCGCTGACAATTGTCAATACCGCACGGACCAATGCTTTCTTCCACGACAGGGATTTCGTCATACCCGAGGACATAAGAGACCTCGTTGAATACACAATACCTCACCGCGTGATCTTCAAGGAAGAGTATGAGAACCTCAACAAAAGGGAGATCGTACGATCAATCGTAGACGTCGTCCCCACACCCCTGTAATCAAGATATCCAAGGCAGGCTTCATCTATATAGCGCTCACCATTTTTCTCGGTATAGCGGCGGCGAACACCAACAATAACCTTGTCTTTCTCGTTGTTTCGGCCCTGCTCAGTTTCATGAGCATTTCCGGTATCTTCGGAAAGACCAACCTTTCAAAACTGGACCTTGCGATCGAGTTTCCCCAGGAGGTCTACGCGGGGAGCCAGATACCCGTTAAGATAACCGTGGAAAACCGGCGCCGGTTTTTGCCGGCCTTCCTCATCGGCCTGACCGCGGAAAGGATTTCGGCCCTTCTTCCTTTTACACCGAGCAGGGGCGCCTCGTCCCTGTATGCCAGCGTGACCTTTCAGGAGCGGGGTCTCCACACCATTGAGGATCCCCATGTCTACTCTCCGTTCCCTTTCAGTTTCTTTACCCGCTTCAAAAGACTGAATCGGACCTACACGATCACAGTCCTGCCGAGACTGAAAGCCTGTGATCTGGCAAGCCTTTACCACAAAGAAGGCAAATCAAGAGGGGAGAATGTATCAGATAAGATCGGTTACGATGCGGATATCGTTTCCATCAGGGAGTATGTACGCGGAGACCCTATCAAGTATATCCACTGGAAGGCTACGGCCAAGACCGGCAAGCTGAAAACAAAAGAACACTCGTCGCTTTCCTACCAACCGGTCGTTATCGAATTCGAAAAGGTCTTCATAAAAGACATCGAGGAGCGCATTTCCTGTGTGGCCTACACGATCGTCCAGCTTCTGAAGAACAACGTCCCCGTCGGACTCAAAATAAATGGGCGGATGTATCCGCCAGATATGACGGGAATACACAGGATGAATATGTTGAGAGAGCTGGCGCTCTATGAAACCGTGAAGAGTAAGGAGTAAGGAGTAAGGAGTGAAAGACGGAAGGAGCATAAGGTTTATGGTTTCTACCCCTTACTCCTTACTCTTCACTCCTTACTAAAAGAAATGATCGCGCTTAGTTTTACACAGTTGAAGGTGCGTACCGTTGTCGATGTCTTTACGTACCTTACCGGGGCACTCTGCATCTTTGCCGTCTCGGGCCATATCACATTTCTCTATCCTCTTTTGCTTTTTGCTGCCATGGGCCTTTCGGCCTGGCTTGATTTCAAGAAGATCTCCATCTCCCGAAGGATCCTCACGGTTTTCTCCATTGTCGTCATCCTCTATTTCTTCGCTCGAATCGGCACCGAGGACCTGATAGGGCAGATCATGGAGGCCCTTTTTGTTCTCATGGGGATCAAGTTCCTCGAACGCAAAGAGGTGCGCGATTACATGCAGATATATGCGCTCGCGCTCTTCGTCCTCGCAGGTTTGGGTCTTATGACCCTGGGAATGGCCTTTGTCGCATATCTCCTCGTCTTCTTCATCCTCCTCTCCCTGTCGCTCATATTCCTCACCTTCTATTCCCAGGATCCGAACCTGGAGCTCACGAACCGAACGATAAGGACAATGATCGCCAGGTGCCTCTGGATACCGCTTCTTGCCATCCCGCTTTCCACAGTCATGTTTGTAATACTACCCCGGACCAGTTATCCCATCCTGACCTTTCTCAACAGGGCCGATAAGGCCCGATCGGGATTTACCGATAACGTAAGGCTCGGCCAGGTCTCGGACATCCAGGAAGATGAACGGGTTGTCTTCCGGGCCACCATGGACAGGATCGATGAAGGGTCTCTTTACTGGAGGGGTATTACCCTCGATCATTTTGACGGTATATCTTGGAGGAAGGGTACTCGAAAGGGTCTTTATTCAAACGCCGGTGTAGGGACCATCACCGGAAAACCGGTCAACCAGACAATCTACCTCGAACCCTACGAGAATTCCTGTCTCTTCGCTCTCGATAAACCCGTTTACATGGACTTGAGAAGGGTAAGGAAGAATGATGATCTTACATTCACCATACCGGGATTTGTTGAAAGAAGGATTCGTTACGCCAGCCTGTCGATGGTTTCCGCCGTGATACCCGAAGAAAGTATCGATCTGAAAACTTATCTCCAGCTTCCGGGCGATCTGTCGCCGCTGATTGTTTCGCTTGCAAAGAGCCTTGCTGTCCGGGGGGACAAGACAGCCACACTGCGGCGAGTGCTGGACCATCTCGGTTCTTCCCGGTACAGTTACACCCTCAAGGGCCTGCCACTCTCAAAGAACCCCCTGGAAAGTTTTCTCTTCGATTCCCCATCCGGCAATTGTGAGTATTTCGCATCGGCGATGGCAGTCTTGCTGCGTGTCAACGATATCCCGTCCCGCCTTGTCGGAGGATACCGCGGCGGATATTACAATGAGATGGGGAAGTATTATCTCGTTCCCCAGAAAAATGCCCACATATGGGTGGAAGCCCACATCCCCGGTAAGGGATGGGTTAGATACGATCCGACACCGGCATCGGCGGAGGCGTTCTCGGCGACTTCGGGGGACGGTATGTTCCTGCGGCTCAGGATGGTTTTCGATACCATAAATTACTACTGGTACGGGGTTGTACTTACCTACAATCTTGAAAGACAGATATCCATCACCAGAACACTCATGTCCGAATTAAGAAGGCCGTCCATCTCCTTTTCCGTGCACCAGAAAAAGGTGTTGAAGTATTCGGGGATCTCTATTATATCCTTCGGATTGATCGTTCTGGCCTGGTTTCTCGTGAGGTCGGTGAAGCCGCCTGAAGTGGCGCTTCTCAATCGTTTCCTTAAAAGGCTCAATGCCGCGGGCTATAAAAAACAGAAATCGGAGGGCCTTGAGGAATTCCTGTCGCGTATCCCCGACGAAGAGTTGAGGGGCACCTCGCTGGAATTTGTCCGTGAGTACGAGAAGATCTATTATGGCGATGGACATTTCACTCCCGAAAACCTCAAAAGACTGAAACATCTCGCAGGGGAAGAAAAAGAAGGGAACGGCCGTCTTTAGGGCGGTTCACAAGACGTTTTTCTGGTATACTCAAGACATGTTCTCCCTGGTGCGCGAAATCAACCTTCTCTGGGAACAGGTCTATCCCTATCTGGCCCGGCACATCGCCGAGGTATACGGCCGAACCGATGGCGCAGTGCTTGAAGCAGGACCATTCTGCGGAGTGATCTACGACCTCGCAAGGCAGCACATCGGCACCTCCTTCCTCATCGCCTCCTTTCCCGCCTCCATGGAAGCCTTTTATGCCGAAGAGATAAAGAAGCGGGATATGACCGGGACGATCGACACGGTGATGACAAGCTCGACACTGACAGGCGTCGATGACAACAGCATCGATCTTCTGGTCTTCAGAGGGGCCTTGTTCTTCCCTTCATTCTTCACGATCGATTATCAGGCCATTCTTCGCGTCTTAAAGCCGGGAGGGACGATGTTCGCCGGCGGCGGTTTCGGTAAATATACGCCCGCCCAGGTAATCCGCCCCATAGCGGAGCGTTCGCGGAAACTGAATCTCCTGATCGGCAAGACGGAGGTTGCGGTCGACAGGATACGACGAGACCTGGAAACAAACAATATAACCGAAAATGCCGGGATAATAACGGAAGGCGGACTGTGGGTGGTAATGAAAAAGATAGGTAATGGGTGATAGGTTATAGGTTATGGGAAAGGCGAAGGAATACAGGTAATGGGTAATGGGTCAACCGTTTTTGACCGCTTTTCCTATTACCCATTACCCGTACTCTTCATCCCCCTGCCAGAGGATCCATGTATGCTTCCACCAGGACGGTATCGCCCTCGGTGAGCTCTTTCTTCAGTCCCTCTGAGAAGGAAAAATGGCTCTGTCCGTTAACGTACAGGTGCCTGAGGTCGTCGCCCATTTCACCTTTTTCGATAAACCTCAGATAAGGATATTTTTCGGCGAGCTTTCCCAGGACATCCTTCAAAGTGTTCTCGTCATCCTTCAATTCGAGTTCCAGGGGAGGTTCAAAAACATTCTTGATCTTCAGGTTTGAATCGACTTTAACCTTTATCTTCATTTTGCACCTCCGGATCGTCTCTCTGCCACATAGTATACATCATAACCTACGGGGCGTAAAGACAGCCGGAACCGCCTGGAACCATCTCTTGTATTCCGGGCGGTTCCAGGCGGTAGTAATCATTTATTTGTCTACCTGGTCTTTCTTGCCGCCTCCTCCACCGCCTCTACGATCTTCTTGTATCCCGTGCAGCGGCATATATTGGAGGAGATCGTCCTTACGATCTCTTTCTTTGTCGGCTTCTTATTCCTGTCAAGAAGCGCCTTGGCGGTCATTATCATCCCGGACGTACAAAAACCGCACTGGACTGCCCCCTTCTCCATGAAGGCCTCCTGCAGCGGGTGAAGGTTTCCGTTCTGCCTCAAACCCTCTATCGTCGTGATATCCGCGCCTTCCACCTCGGGGGTAAGCACGAGACAAGATCTCAGGGGTATTCCGTTGACTATGACGGTGCATGCCCCGCAGGCCCCCATACCGCACGCCTCTTTCGCCCCGGTGAGGACAAGCCGTTCACGGAGAGTTTCCAGAAGTGTCTCATAGGGACGCACTTCAAGGGTGACATTCTCGTTATTTATCTGAAAACTGACCTTCGTTGTTTTCATCACTTCCCCTCCGCGAGTGCTCTTTTGACGGCCCGTTTCAAGAGGACCCCGACCATTTTCTTCCGGTAGGCCGGCGTGAGTGTGGCGTTCGCGACCGGCCTCGAGTCCGTGGACGCCTTGTCCGCAACTTCTTTGACGGCGGCCGCATCGCCCGCGTTCTTAAGGTCGTACACCTGAGGCGCAAGCCCCACGCCGCCCACACAGACTTTGGCTTTGGCGCCTGCAGCGCTGACGGCTACCCCGACCAGGGGATAGTCTATGGAATCCCGGACGCGCAACTTCTCATAAGCACCTTTCGTCTTCTTCATCGGTATGAGTATCTGCGTCAGGATCTCTCCGGCCTCAAGGGCAAAAGGCTTTACGCCGTCGCCGGTGAACAGGTTACCCAGCTTTACCGTGCGCTCGCCCTCAGAGCCCACTAGCGTCACTTCTGCCGACAGGGAGATGAGTGCCGGAGCGTTGTCACTGCAATAATTAGCGAAACAGGTCCTGGCGCCCTTGACGACGTTGCACTCGCTGCCGCCCATCCTCAGGCAAAAACCCCTTGCCGTGCGCCACTCAAGAGACTGATTATATTCGAGGCAGCGTGTGTCCTGCAGGATATTGCCGCCGATAGTGCCGCGCATCTGGAGCGTTTCACATGACGTGGCGTCGAGCGATTCATAAAGGGCGGGAAAGTATTTGCCCGTCACGGGATCGTTCTTAAGATCGAAGAGCGTAACGTTGGCGCCTACCGTCAGCCACCCGTCCCGTCGATCAATGCTTTTCAGCTCCCCGATCCCCTTGAGGTCAATTACGGTCCTCGGCGTCGTCAGTCTATGTTTGATAAGCGGGATCAGGTCTGTTCCGCCGGCAAGATACCGTGCCTTGCCTTTTTGTTGCTTATAGAGAGTGACCGCCTCGGCCACGCTCCGCGCTTTCTTGTATTCAAACTTTGGCAGGACCATCATTTCACCCCCTTCTTCCGTTCCAGAATCTTCATAACCTTGTCAGGCGTCAGCGGCAGCTCCGTGAAAAGTTCGCCCGTGGCATTTGTCAGGGCACAGGCGACGGCGCTGTATGCGTTCATGCGGACGGTGAGACCGCCTTCCTTGGCGCCGAATGGCCCTGCAGGGTCCCGGGAACTTATGATGATCGTATCCATATCAGGCATATCACACGCCAGCGGCACCTTGTATTCAAGAAGGTCCGGATTCAGAAGGTGGCCCTTGTCCCAGAGGTTGCCTTCGGTGATCGCCGCCACGCCCGCCTGCTGGATGGAACCTTCCATCTGGCCCTCCACGGCCATCGGGTTGATGGCTCGCCCGCAGTCGTGGGCTGACGTGAAACGGGGGATGGTTATCCTGCCGGTCTCGGCGTCGATATCTATTTCCGCCACAGAGGTCCCGAAGGAAAATGTACCGGCCATCTGTCCCCAGGGTCTTGTCACCCACTCCCTCTCAAAGTCTATGTTGGGGAAGAACGAGCCCGTCGCCACTATCGGCTCTCCCCTGAAGAACGCCTCCCGCACGACCCAGGATATGGGCATTTTCTTGTCGGGATCCTTCATGGAATAGGCCGCACCGTCTTTAAGGCCGATGTCGGCCTCCTTCACCCCCAGCTTTTCTGCGGCGATGGAGACTACCTGCTTGCGGGCGTTCTCGCAGGCAACTCTGACGGCATTGGCCCCCACGAATGCGGCGGCCTGCGAATAGGCACCGGGGTCCAGGTTCGTCACTTCCGTATCGGCGCACACGAGGTTGATATCTCTCATGGGAACACCAAGGACCTCGGAGGCGACCTGGATGACCATCGATTCGTTTCCCTGCCCGTTATCTACAAGTCCCGTCACGAGCGTTACCTGACCGTCGTCGTTGATCTTGACATAGCAGGAAGAACCCGATCTGAACCCCATTGGAAAACCGCACATGATAGCGACGCATCCCATGCCGACACCCTTGAGCTTCGAAGGCTTCGCCCATCTCTTTTTGAAATTGGTTTTTTCCGCGGCCGCCAGTATTGTCTCCTTTAGACCGCAGCTTGTAATCTTCGATTTCGTAGCCGTAACTTCACCGGCCCTTAGACCGTTTTTCAGCCGAACATCCATCGGATCGAGGCCAAGCTCTTTTGCCATGACATCCATTTGCGCTTCGTTCCCGGCCAAAAATGCCCTTCCGTGACACCCGTACATCCCCCGGATCCCCTTGTTCGTGAAAACCCGGTAGCCGTTATAGCGGACGTTGGGAAAACGGTAGCATTCTTCATAGACATAAAAAGGGATGGAGGTGGCGATGGGTCCCGTCGAGCTGTAGGCTCCGCCGTCGTATATCACCTTGTAGTCCTTTGCCAGAATCGTACCGTCCTTCTTCATCCCCGTCTTGATGGTGGCGATGATGTCGTGAACCTGCCGCGAGCTCGTTGCATTCTCCTCGCGGGAGAGGACAAGCTTCACCGGTCTTCCGGATTTGATGGCCAGAAGTGAAGCCACAAGGTCACCCGGCGCAACCTCAGAGCGTCCTCCGAATGCTCCCCCGGAATTGATGTGACGTATCCGTACCCTGTTGAGGGGCAATTTGAGCATGTTCGAAAGCGCTTTAGCACGCACATGGGGCCCGGCGTTGGGCATATAGAGGTCAAGGTATCCGTTCTTGTACGAGGCGACGACGGCATAGGGCTCCATCATCGCATAGGCCTCTCCGGCTGCCGTGAAGGTATCTTCCCTTACAAGAAAGGCCTTCTCCATGGCCTTGTCCACCTCGCCCACGTCGATATGGATATGAACGTTGATATTGTTCTTATACTGGTCATGGATCTGGGGAGCGCCGTCCTTCATTGATTCGATCGGGTCATAAACGGCAGGCAGGGGCTCGTAATCCACCTTGATTTGTGAAAGTGCCTCTATCGCCGTCTCTTCATCGACGGCCGCAACCGCGGCTATGTCTTCGCCGATATACCGCACCTTATCGGTATGGAGCATGGCGTGGTCCTGTGTGTACCTGAAGACGCCCCACTTCACTCCGTAGGAATCAAAACCGCTGATAGCCGCCTTCACTCCAGGCACCTTCAGGGCCCCGGAGACGTCGATACCGACTATCCTCGCATGCGGATAAGGGCTCCTGAGCACCTTTGCCACAAGCATATTGGGAAATTGGAGGTCGGCGGTGTAGCGTGCCTCGCCGGTAACCTTGGCAAGGGAGTCGCTTCGCACAACCCTTTTGCCGACAATATTCAGATCATCCTTCATTAATGTACCCCCTACCCCTTATATTTCTCACTCACATAGGCCATCGACTCATCGAGTGCCTTTACCGTCATGTCAAGGTCTTCTTCGGTATGCCTGTAGCTGATATAGGCGTGATGATGCGGTGTGAAGAAGAAACCCCTGCGGATTAGCTGAGTGTAGAAATCGGTGCGCCGGTCTCTTTGTGTTTCAGGGTCGCCTTTCGTGAAGGTGACCAGGAACATCGGCGCCACACCGGTCAACTCGGCGCCGGTATTCGGATATTTGTCGATGATGTTCTGGATCTTCGTGAGGAGGCGGCCGCCCTTATCCCATATGTTGTCAAGGACCTTCTCGCGCTCCATGATCTCGATGGTCTTCAGGGCGGCGATATAGCCTTCGCTATTGGGGAAGAACGTGGACGAAATAAAAAGCTTCGATGCGGCCGCCATCATTACGTCCTTTTTCCCGGTAACAACGCTGATGGCATATCCGTTCGCCATACCCTTTCCGAGAACCGTCAGGTCGGGGGTGACTCCGTAGAGTTCCTGTGCGCCGCCCATTCTGAGCCTGAAGCAGGTGCGGACTTCGTCGTAAACGAGAACTGACCCGTATTTGTCCGCAAGCTTCCGCACACCTTCGAGAAAACCCGGTTTCGGCACCTGCATCTTCTGGTGAAGGGGATGCCCGAAAGGCGTCATGATGATGGCCGCCGTCTGGTCTCCGTGTTTCTTCATCAGGTCCTCGATCATGTCGAGATCGTTGTAAGGGAATTCATGGACGTCTTCATAAAACTTTTCGGGGATACCGCCCTTCATCTCGACACACCAGTCATGCCAGCCGTGGTATCCGCAGCGCATGACCTTGATCCTTCCCGTGTAGGCGCGGGCGATACGAATGGCCGCCGTTGTCGCGTCGGAACCGGTCTTGAGGAAAATGCTCAATTCCGCCGAGGGTACAAGGGCATTCAGTTTTTTTGCCAGGTCATTCTGATACGGCTGGGTAAGGGTAAAGCAGAACCCCTTATCCTTTATTTGCCGGTACACGGCATCATCGACCTCATCCTCCCTGTAGCCGAGGATGATCGGCCCGTAGCCGCAGAGAAAATCGATGAACTCGTTTCCGTCAACATCGGTGAGACGGCAACCTTTGCCGTACTCGAGAAAGATAGGATATTCACCCATGATAAAATCACCGGGTTTTCTCGCTCCAAGGACGCCGCCGGGAACAAGGGTCTTCGCCTCTTCAAAAAGCTGGATGCTTTTCGTTATGTTCAATTTCGGGACCTCTTTCATATGAATCCTCCTTATGGGAACCCTTGACGGGTTAAAGCGCGAACATGGACCGAATCGTCTCTGTTTGATGTATCCTTGCGCCCCTTTTCAGCAATTCCGCAAGGAACCGGTCGGGGTCAATGCAGCCTTCAGGTGCCACCACGCCCTTCACGGTAACCTCGCCCGCGTCCATCATGAGCGCCGCTATCGATGCGGGGAGACCCGTTCCCGGGGCCATTCTGCCGACTATATCGGCGGTGTAGGTCACCTGTTTTCCCTGTCGTTCGCCCTTCACGATCACCTTGAGCCCCGATGCGGCAGGGCCGTTGTCCCTGCCTTCAGGGATGGTATTCCACAGCTTTAGTGTGAGGTCGTAGGGCACCACTTTGGTCCCCTTTACCTCCACCGGCTCGTTGCCGAGAAGGCCCATGTCTTTCTGTTCCTTGATAAGCCGGTCCACCCACACAGGGATGAGGGCTCCCTTTATGACCACCGTCTTGACGTCTTTTATATAGCGGGGGATCGTGATCGGCTGGGGGTGGCCGACATAGCTGATAAGACATTCCCCGAGCGGGTCCAGGAAATGCTCCACTTCTTCCCCTCCGCCGCCGTCAACCTCAACCAGTTTGCCGTCGATGTACTGGGGGATCTTCCCGAGGACCATGTGAAGACTGTGGTCCCAGGCGGCACCGGCGAGTTCGGCAATGCTGACGACCCAGTACAGATAGATCTCATCGACGCGATCCAGCCTGTCGGCGTACCACTTGACGAGCACGTTATTCGTTCCGGGGTCGGACCCCATTCCCGTCAGGACGGTGATGCCCGCCTGCTTTGCTGCCGCATCGATATCGGAGGCGAACAGGATCTGCGCGGCCTCGTAATCGTCGCAGATATCGATGTAATCGACTTTAGCCTCAACGGCCGCCCTGGCCACCGCAACGGCGGTCTTGTAAAAGGGCCCCGCGCAGTTGACGACGACATCCACTCCTTTGATCGCGCCAACCATGCCGGTGTGATCGTTTACATCGATCTTCACAAGGGACACCTTCGAGCTGGCGCGCAATTTCTCCTGCACCCTCTCGGGATCGGTATTGATGTCTCCAAGTGTTACCTTTTCTATCCGCTCCTGTTTGATCAGGTCTCTCGCAACCCCCTGACCCATGCCTCCTGTTCCGCCTACCACCAGTACCTTCATTCTCCCTCCTTCAGATCGTGGTAACTTCAAAGCCGTAAATTTGTCCGGCGATTCGCGTCCTTATTTGTTGATATCGAAATCCCCTTCCAAGAGCTCCGTAAGCACCCCGTGAAGCTTGTTCGGGTGGTGTACGAAAGCGTACCGTGTGCCGAAAAGCTCCCTGGGCTTTTTATCGATGAGATCGACCTTCTTTTCCCTGAGTTCGTCCATTGCCTTCGTGAGGTCATCGACCTTGTATGATATCAGGAAGACTCCCTCCCCCCGTTTGTCGATGAATTTGGCGACCTCCCCGTCAGGCGACGTCGATTCCATGAACTCGACAGCAACTTCGCCGATGTAGTACCGTGACACCTTTATCTTCTCCGAATCCGCCGTGTATTCGCATGCCGGCACAAGGCCGAAATCTTCCTTGTATACTCTCTTCGTTTCCTCGAGGTCTTTCACCGCGAAACAGATATGATCGATCTTTTCGATCTTCATCTTACCTCCTTAACAGGCACATCTTCGTTTTGTCTCCATGACCGTCATCTGATTTACTCCCAGGTCGATGTTGCCACTGTCTCGTCTTCCTGTCGCAATACATCCATTATGCTTTACACACCTCGGAACAACAGGGGTCGGACCGCTTTTTCAAGCTGCGGCGATCCGCCTGATGGCCTGCACCGCCAGTTCAATGTCTTCAAGGGTATTGAAATACCCCATGCTGAGACGAACGGTACCATCCGGGAATGTCCCGATGGTCTGGTGAGCCATCGGCGCGCAATGCAGCCCTACACGCACCAGAATATTATACTGGCTGCTGAAGCGGCCCTCTGCCTCGCCTATGGGTACGCTGTCATTGAACCATTCAAGATTGATCGCTCCGCATCCCAGTGAACCTTCCGAGTTTTCCGCAAGAGTGCTGTCGAATGTTATGGATACCGTCGCCGTCTGCCTGGCCGGATCCAGCGGACCGTAAATAGCGACGTTTTGCAGATCAAAAATACCGTCGAGAAGCGCCCCTGTCAGTTCCTGCTCGTGACGGCGGATCTTCTCAACACCCTCTCCCAGAATAAACTCTACGGCAGCTCCCAGGCCGGCGATCCCTACGTTATTCTGGGTCCCGCTTTCCATGGAGTCAGGCATAAAATCGGGTTGATGAAGGTCTTCTGATTTGCTGCCTGTTCCGCCGCGTTTAAAAGGTCTAAGCTCGATTCCTTCCCGCACATAGAACCCGCCTGTCCCCTGTGGGCCCATAAGCCCCTTATGGCCGGTGAAAGCCAGAATATCAACTCCCAGAGCCTTTGCGTCAATGGGATAAGCACCCGCGGTCTGGGCCGTATCAAGCAAGAGGGGGACATCGCCGATGGCGGCTTTTACCGCAGCCACATCCTGCAGGGTGCCGCATACGTTGGATGCGTGGTTCAGAACCACCAGTCGGGTGTCTTTGCGCAGCAGACTGGCCATTGCACTGATATCGAGAAATCCTTTGCGGTCACATGGGGCAATATCAAGGGTTATATACCCCATCTCCTGCAAGCAGACCAGGGGCCGCATAACCGAATTGTGTTCCATTGCCGTTGTCACCACGTGGTCCCCGTGGTTCAAATACCCTTGAAACACTGCATTAAGGGCCTCGGTAACATTCAACGTAAAACAGATCCTGGATGCGTCATCAACGTTGAAAAGGCGTGCAAGGCCGTCTCTGGCCGACTGGACGATCTGACCGGCCTCCCTTGCCAGCGCGTGCCCGGATCGCCCTGGATTTGCTCCCACATGATCCATAAAATAGATCATGGCCTGCGTCACTTGCGGCGGCTTAGGAAAAGACGTGGCGGCATTATCCAGGTAAATAAGCCTTTTTTTTTCCATTCAAGCATCCCTGTCACTCGTAAAACCTACTTTTTTCATGTCCGGACAATTCATATGGTCGTTTCTCTCAATCACCTTTTGCCTTGAGGGCGGCCAGCACCTTCTCGGGGGTAATGGGCAGGTCCTTGATCCATACACCCACCGCGTCGTAGATAGCGTTGGCAATGGCCGGTGCGGTCGGTACCAGACCCGGTTCGCCTATGCCCTTCGCGCCATAAGGCCCCGCAGCGTCCGGGTCTTCAATAATAACAGCCTCGACAGGCACCACATCGTTTGCCGTCAATATTTTGTAGTCCCTGAAATTCGCGTTCACCACCTTGCCATCGACAAGCTGTACTCTCTCCGTGAGACCGAAACCTACGCCCATGTATGCTGCACCGTAGATCTGACCTCTTACCAGCGCAGGGTTGATGGCGCGGCCGACATCATGCGCCGAAACCAGCTTCAGGATCTTTACCTCGCCGGTCTGTCTGTCGACCTCTACTTCAACGCCTGCGGTCCCGAAGGCGTATGTGCATGAATAATTGCCTTTCATCTCGGCGTTGAGCATTTCAGTTGGCGGATCCCAAAAGACCTCCGCCACAACCGCCTTGCTCTCCCCGACACCAACATGAAGCCCGCTGGTGAGTATTTTGCCCACCTCCGTCCTGAAATAGGGATGGTCCGGTGCATCTTTGGGGAATATCATGCGATTCTTCAAGTCAAGCTTTTCAGGACTGTCGACCATCGTATAATCAAGAACTGGCTCCACGAAATCGGGGTTCTTCTTCTTTTGTTGCTTCAAGCTCCTTTTGAGAAGTTTCGGGATATATTGGACCGCCATTTCAAGGATCTGGCGCTTTACCATTTCACCCGCGCGAACGGCGGCATTTCCGGCAACAAACGTGTGCCTGCTGGCATGGGTGCCGGCATCCCAAAGCCCAAGGGCTGTATCGCCAAAGACTATATTGACGTCCTCCGGCCTGAAACCCGTGGCCTCAGCGATGATCTGGGCAATGACCGTGGGCGATCCCTGGCCCTGGTCGGTGCTGCCGGAAAGCACATCCACTTCGCCGTCCTCATTCACCTTTATGCGGATACCGGTGCCGTCAGAAAGGTAGACCCGTGCCCCACCGGCTACGTGAATCAACGAAGCCATCCCCACACCGCGGCCGTTTCTCTTACCGCGCTTCTCGTCCCATTTGATCTTTTCCTTCACCGTGGTAATGCATTGTTCCAGGGGGCAGGTTGTGATCTTGAGTCCCATGGGGGTGACATCCCCGGGGTGATTGCGGTTTATCAGCCTGAATTCGGCTGGATCGATACCTGCCTTTTCGGCCAGGTGGTCCATGGAGGTCTCCACCGCAAAGGCGGCCTGTGGGTTCCCGTAGCCCCTCATGGCCTGTGAGTAGATGTTGTTCGTGTACACGCAGGTGGCCTGAAAGGAAACATTGGGCACCCGGTACATGGACGATATGGGCAACATCATGACAGATGGTGTCGTGGCTCCCCAGGAAGTATAGGCCCCGTTATCGAGGATTGCCTCGACCTTGCGGAATGTCAGTAGCCCATTCTTGTCACACCCCTGTTCAACGGTAAAACGGGCAGCCTGCCTGGGAGGAAGCACCGCGAACTCTTCTTCCCTGGTGAACCTGATCTTTACGGGTTTACGGGTCTTCAATGCAAGCTGAATGCAAATAAACTCGTATATGTCGGTATCGAGCTTTGTGCCGAAACTGCCCCCGACAACGGGATTGAAGACTCTTATCTTCTTTCCCTTAAGCCCTATGTTCTTCAGGTAGGTCGCGATCCGCTGCTTGGCTCCGAAGATGACATTGGTCTGGCCGCAGTAGGTCAGGTTATTGTTGCTGTCGAATTCAGCGACACACCCGCTTGTCCCCATACAGCACTGGTTTATCCACGTAGTTGTCACGCTATCGGTTACGATATGGGCGGATTCCTGGCGGGCCTTTTCAACGTCTCCCGCCGAAAATTTCCATGGCAGTGGAAGGATGTTGCTCCTCAATGGACGGCCCCTTGCATCGGACTCATGGACCAATGGCGCGTCTGGCTTCATGGCCTCAATGGGATCGAATATTGCGGGCAAAGGCTCATATTCCACCTCTATCAACTTAAGTGCCTCCTGCGCTATCTCCGGACTTGTGGCCGCAACAGCCGCCACTTCATCCCTGAACTGTCGTACCACATCACGTTTCAGAACGGCCTGGTCCCCGAGGAAACCCACCCTGACGTCGGGAATGTCATATCCGGTGATCACAGCGCGTACACCGGGAAGTCTTTTCGCCTTCTCTGTATTGATAGATTTGATACGGGCGTGGGCGTACTGGCTGTACAGGATCTTCCCGTACAACATGCCGGGCCGTTTATATTCATCTATGTAGACCGCCCGGCCTGTCACTTTATCTATCTCGGCGGTCCTTGGAATGTCTTTTCCTATGTATAGCAAATTTTCCATTGCCCCTCCTCAAGCTGAGCACGACTCAGCGGTAGCATTGCATTTTCATGCAATGATGCATTTACTTTTTCATCCTTTCAGCAGCCTGCTGAACCGATTCAACGATTTGAACATATCCGGTACACCGGCAGATGTTACCTGCGATACTGGTCCGGATATCCTCCTCGGTGGGATCGGCTTTTTTGTCGAGCAGCGCCTTCGCGGACATGATCATACCGCTGGTGCAATAACCGCACTGAACACCATTATTGTCTATAAAGGCCTGTTGCAGAGGGTGGAGTGTACCATCCGACGAGGCAACACCTTCGATAGTGACCACCTTTTTGCCTTCAGCTTCCAACACAGGGTACAGGCATGAGTTGACAGCTTCACCGTCGACGATTACCGTACATGCACCGCATTCTCCGACCCCGCAGCCTTCTTTTGTGCCGGTCAGTTCGAGGACCTCCCGCAGCAGATAGAGAAGCGTCCACTTCGGATCGACCTCCACGATAACTTCCTCGTTGTTCAATGTGAATACCATCTCTTTCTTCATCGTAAGCCCCCTTACCATAACCTGTTCGGAAATGCCGTACTGTCAGGTCTGATCACACGCTCGATCGATCTGAGAAGAGCACGTTTCGTGAGTACCTTCACCATCTCCCGCCTGTACCAGGCTTCACCGCGGATACTGTCACGCGGCTGCGATTCCGATGCGGCAATCTCGCCTATCTCTTCTAGTAGTTTCTCAGAAATGGCCTTGCTCCTCACGGCCTCTTCGGCCTTCTTTGCCCGCATCGGCCGCGGCGCCACGACGCTCATGGCGATCCGGACATCTTCGAAGACCAGCCCTTCAGCCTCCAGGCACTCAATGATACCGGAGGCATCATCCGCGGCGCCAAAGGCGTCCTTGCATCTGGCTTCGCTCCCGCCCACTTTTATGGTCGCTCTTGCCGCTATGCCGAGAACGGGCAGGTCCATCGCCAGCCGTCTCGCATGCTTTATGTAGGCAGAGCCGGTGTTGTCGCCAAAAGCAGGTATAATAAAACCTGTGACGAGTTCACTCTTCTCCAGGGCCACCTTGTTTGGTCCCAGAAAGAAATCATCAACGGGCACCTGTCTTTCCCCCGATTTCCCGACGATGACAACCTTCGCATCAAGGACCAGAAGGGGACATGCTGTGTCCGCCGACGGAGCGGCGTTGCAGATGTTCCCGCCGATGGTGGCAACGTTTCGTATCTGCCTGGAGCCTACGACACCTGCGCCATCCGGCAGCGCCGAATAACGTTTCCTGACAAATTCGTTGTTGGCTATTGCGGTGTGGGTCACCCTGGCCCCCATCTTTACACCGTTCTGGAGGTCGAGATAAAGGAGCTCGCCCACATTTCTCAGGGACACAAGGTTCGCCGGGGCAAGTTTCCCCTGTTTAACCAATACCATCACATCGGTGCCGCCAGCGATGTACTTCGCGTTTTCGAGACCCTCCATGAGACCGATTGCCTCTTTGATCGTTTGCGGTTTATGATATTCGTAACCTTTCACAATACCCTCCTTTAAAGATCCTTTCTGCTTTGTAACTTTCTACGCATCTCTATTGTCATAAACCCTTTTCGTCTTGCGTTCCGACCGCGGAAGTGACCCGTAATCCTCCACCTCCACGTCGCAACTGACGAGTACCTGTCTTTTTACCTCTTTTTCTATGGTCTTTGCGATGTGCTTGTCGGCATCGTGGGATTTCTGAATTCCTTGGGCCCGCTCCACCTTGATCGTCATGTGGTCCTTGCCGCCCTTGTCTTTCCTGAAGAGCAGGATCTGGTATTCACTGCCAACGTCTTTGACATTGGAAAGTATCTGGTCGATATGACTGGGATAGATATTCACGGCCCTGAAGATGAACATATCGTCGCTACGGCCCAGGATCCGGTCGTGGCGCGGCATCATGCTTCCGCAAGGGCATTCCCCCGGGATGATCCTCGTCAGGTCCCTCGTGCGGTAACGGATAAGCGGGGCGGCCTCCTTGCGAAGCGTGGTCACCACCATCTCGCCGATCTCTCCATCGGGGACAGGCTGGAGCGTCTCTGGATCGAGGATCTCCAGGATAAAATAGTCGGCCCAGTAGTGGATACCTGTATGATAGCGGCAGTCTAGACCCGTCCCGGGGCCGTAGAGTTCCGTCATTCCCGGAATATCGAAGAGTTGGTCGTAGGCAACGCCCGAGAGTTCCGATATCCTTGTCCGCATGGCGTCGCTTGCCCGTTCGGAACCAAAGATCATCTTCTTAAGTGCAATCTTGTCGCGCAATCCCCGTTCTTCAATGAGTTCCGCCATTAAAAGCCCCATGGAGGCGGTACAGGTCATGGCCGTGGTTCCGAAGTCTTCGAGGAACTGGCATTGCATGTCCGTGTTCCCGGGACCGATGGGGATGGACATCGCGCCGAATCGTTCGCAGCCATTCTGGAAACCCCAGCCGGCCGTCCAGACGCCATAGCCCACGGCGATCTGGATCCTGTCTTCGGGCGTACAATCCGCATACGAATAGCACCGGGCAAACATATTGGCCCAGTCGTCAACGTCCTTTGCGGTATAGCAGAGTACTTTCCTCTTGCCCGTTGTCCCGCTCGAAGCATGGATACGGACGACCTTTTCAAAGGGTACACTCCTTAGTGGAAAGGGGTATCCCTCCTGGAGGTCCTTGCTCGTTGTAAATGGCAGCCTGTGTATATCCGCAAGGGACTTTATGTCTCCGGGTTTGACCCCGGCCTCGTCAAGTTTTCTCCGGTAATGCTCGGAACCGTTGTACGCATGTTCAACCGTCCATTTCAGTCCGTCGAGCTGGAGAACTTTCAATTCCTTTTCCGATTTCACCTTTGTGTCAAACGGCCGCTCCATAGTCACTGTCCTCCTCCCCATGACATACCCGCGATGCGGTATATCGTTCTCAGTATCTCAGCTTCTTCGTCTCTTCCTCGTCGATCTCAAGAGTCTTCGGATCGATCGCCACTTTATAATCTGACCGGGCGCTCTCAAAACTTATGTATCCTTCAAGAACGTCGTTGAGCACCATTTCCGGGTCGCGCTCGATGGAATTGCCGTAGCCGCCTCCGCCCGGCGCGTCGATCGTTACGACATCGCCCGGCTCAAGCTGGGTCAGCCCGTAGGAATTCCCCGGAACGCCATTTACAAGGAACTGCGCCCTGGCGCCGGGCTTGCCTCCAAAGAGACCTTCCGCGGGATAAATATACCGGCCTGACTGAATCCCCAGGTTGACCGGCGGGATCGGCGCATACTCGTCATCGGGCACTTTGAAGATCTCGCGTTTCCCCAATCCGCCTTTCATTTTGCCGATTCCGCCCGAATCGGAGAGGATCTCCCGTTTCTCGACGATCAGCGGCGTATCACTTTCGAAAATCTCAACGGGAGTATTCGCACCGTTGGCCGGGAAAATATAGACGTAGTTACCATCATTGCGTGCGCCCGCACCCATGCCCCCTCCCCGTATGATAACGCTGTGCCATGGTTTGGCGTCTTTTCTCTTTCCGTAGAATACGTTCATCGCCGCCGGGGTGCCGCCTGACGCCGCTATCACCTTGTCGGGCAGGACGTCGGAGAGGGCCCGGTAAATAACTTCTGTCAGAAAATGGCCGACCCCCATCCGCGCGGCCACTGCCGCAGGGAACCTGCAATTGATCACCGTGCCCTCAGGTGCTGTAAGCATGATTGGCTTTGCGCATCCCTCATTGTTGGGAATGTCGGGCGCGAACATGCTCTTGATCGCCATAAAGACGTAGGCATACGTAAAATTATACACAACATTGCCGCCCCAATTGACCTGACCCGATGAACCGTCGAGGTCAACGATGATGTCGCTTCCCTTTATCTCCACCTTTGCTTCGATGACGATATCGCCGTTCCCTTTCATCTGTTCGATGACACCCCTTGTCCGGTATATGCCGTCGGGGATCTTTGCTATTTCCTCCCTCATACTCTTCTCGGTCAACCCGATGACCTGGTCCGCGAGGTCGTCGAGGTTTTCAAGATCGCTTTCCTTGAGCATCTGGCATATCTTTTCGCCGCACACATGGTTTGCCGCTATCTGCGATCGGATATCGCCGATCACCTCATCGGACGTCCTCACGTTCCAGCGGATGAGGTCAAGAACGGATTCGTTGAGCATCCCTTTGTCATAAAGCTTCACGAAGGGAATGAAAAGTCCCTCCTCGAAGACATCGTGGTTGTCGGACGCAACTCTCCCGCCTATGTCCGAATGATGGAAGACGCAGGCGGTGAATGCCACCAGCTTGTCCTTGTAGAATATGGGGCTCATGACGCAAACATCGTTCAGATGGCCCGCCAGTGCCCAGGGATCGTTGGTGATAAACGCGTCGCCCGGGTTATAGTGGTCGTGGGGATACTTATTGACAAGATTCTTGATGCCTAGCGCCATGGCGCCCGACTGTCCCGGTGTGGCAAAGGTACCCTGCGCCAGTTCCCGGCCGAAACGGTCGGTGAACATGCAGGTGTAGTCATGAGCGTCCCGAAGGAGACTTGAAAACGCCGTACGGGCTACGCTTCCGTCGGCTTCGTCAACGATCGAGATGAGCCTTCTCCACAAGATTTCAAGTGTTATCGGATCAAACGTACGCGCCATCAGCACACCTCCTTGAGATCGATCCAGAGGAACCCGTAATCGTCGACGGAAACATGGGAACCCTCACCTACTATGAGGGTAGATTCTTTTTCCTCGATGATCGCGGGACCGGGAAACTGCGCTGACGGAAAAAGGTTGTAACGGTCGTAAACGGTGAAGGGTATGAAATCCTTTGAGATTGGCGAATATGCCAGACGTTGTCCCTTGACCGCCTTTTCCAGGGTCCGGCCCTTTCCATCGACTTTGGGCAATTGCAGTAATTTTTCGGGAAGGCTGGCCCTGACTTTGAAGTTTATGAATTCTACTTCCGAGTCGGGGTAGGTCCTCCCGTAAAGCCTTTCATAGGCATCGTCAAAAAACTTCCTGACCTCGCCAGGTGTAACCTTAGAGAAATCCCCTCCCGGCACCGGGATGTTCATCTCCGAACCCTGGCCGACGAAACGCATATCCAGGGATCTCTCGAAACGGATCATGTCTCCGCTTGCCTCTTTTTGCAGTATCTTCGACGCATCGCTTTCAAGCCCTTTAAAGATACCTTCGATATCGGCAAAAGAGGCATCGTTCAGGGACACCTTGTGGCTCCTGAGAAGGTCGAATGCCCGGGGCGCCGTGAAGAATCCCATCGCCGATCCGACTCCCGCATTGGGTGGAATGAGCATTCGGGGTGCTCCCAGTTTCTTTGCAAGCCCGTATGCATGAACGGGTCCTGCGCCGCCGAAAGCGGATATGGTGACAATCTTTGGATTGCCGCCTTTCTCGGCGATGTGGGTCTTTGCAGCGGCTGCCATTGTCTCATTGATGAGATCGTGGATCCCCCAGACAGCCTGAATGAAGGAAACACCGAGGGGTTTGGCTATCTTTTCCTCAACGCCCCTGCGGGCTCCTTCCTTGTCGAGTTTCATTGTCCCGCCGAGAAAATAGTTCTCATCGAGATAACCCAGAAGAAGATCGGCATCGGTCACGCAGGGGTCCTGTCCTCCCCTGCCGTAGCAGATAGGCCCGGGGTCCGCGCCCGAACTTTCCGGCCCCACCTGGAGCGTTCCCAACTTGCTCACCTTCGCTATGCTGCCGCCGCCGGCACCAATCTCCATGAGATCGACGACGGGAACCTGGATGGTCAGGCCGCTTCCTTTCATGAACCTCTGGACCCGGCCTACCTCGAAGGTCGGAACCACGCCCGCGACACCTTTCTGAATAAGACAGGATTTGGCCGTGGTACCGCCCATGTCGAAGCAGAACATCTCGGGAATGTTGAAATGCTTGCCGTAATACTGGCCGGCTATAACGGCCGCCGTCGGCCCCGATTCGATGATTCGCACGGGGAATTCGGCTGCCGTTGCAACGGAGGTAACACCTCCGCTGGACAGCATGATGAAGAGTTTGCCCGTAAAGCCTATCGATTCCAGGCGACCTGAAAGTTTCGACAGGTACCGGCCTGTCAGCGGCTTTACGTACGCGTTCGTCACGGTAGTACTTGTTCTTTCATATTCCTTGATCTGAGGGAGAACACGATATGAGATCGAGGTGGAAATCCCGGGGGCTTCTTTGTGGATGATCTCCTCGATCATAAGCTCGTGAACCGGATTTTCAAAGGAATTAAGAAGGCATACGGCTATGGATTCCACACCCATGCCCACGAGCGCCCGCACGGTTTTTACCGCATCGTCGGGATCAAGGGGCCTCAAGATCGTTCCGTCGCTCCTTATCCGTTCGTCCACCTCGAGGCGGTATCTTCTCGGAATCAGGGGCTTCGGGAATTCCGCAAATATATCGTAGGGCGCATAACGAATCTCACGACCGATCTCCAGGATGTCTCTGAAACCCTTTGTCGTGATGAGGCCCGTTCTCGCTCCTTTTCTTTCGATTATTGAATTGATGACGAGTGTCGTTCCATGTATCAGTTCGTCCAGTTTTCCCACAAAATCAGGGGTCGTCGCCTCAAGGGCCCTGATCCCTTCTTCCACGGCGTCCGATGGATCCCGGGGTGTGGTCAGACACTTGCCTGTCTTTATCTCTCCCGTTTGGTCGTCAAGTAAAACAAAGTCGGTAAACGTGCCGCCGATATCACAACCCAGCCGGTAATACCTGTCTTGCATTATAATCCCCCTTTTCAAAAACCGCCGCAGCGGCTTGACCGTTTGAACAACGTAAACATCGATCGCGTACGAGTTTTCCGGCTGCCCGAAGCGTTCACGCCTGTTCGAGCGGCATCCTCCATAACCCCCCCCGTGCGCTAAAAAAGCCCCGGTTCCTGAAACTCTCCGAAAACATCCCTGAAAACCCTTGTCATCTCACCCACCGTCGCATAGGCCTTGCAGCACTCGACAAGATAAGGCATCACGTTCTTTCCCGCCCTGGTGGCCTCCTCAAGCTCCTTGAGTGTCCGGAGTACCTCGCGGTCATTCCTTTCCCGGCGAAGCTGTTTCAGACTCTCCACCTGTTTTTCGGCGGACTCCCCTGTATATTCGTGGAGCTCAACGTCCATCGGTTCGCCTTCCGTATAGATGTTGAGGCCTACCTTCTTCAATTCGCCGGACTGCAATCCCTTCTCATACTCATAGGCCTGTTGTGACACGAGACGCTGGACGTACCCGGTACCTACGGCCTGCACGATGCCTCCGACCTTCTCGATCTTTGCCATCTCCTCTTCTATCTTCGTCTCCATCTCCTTGGTGATAGTCTCGATGAAATAACTGCCGGCGAGCGGGTCGACGGTATCCCGAAGTCCTATCTCGTCCATGAGAAGCTGCAGTGTACGAAGGGATATGATCGCCGAATGAGGTGTCGGGATCGTGTATGCCTCATCGTAGCTACAAAGGGCTATGGTCTGCGCCCCAGCCAGAGCGGCAGACAACGCATAATAAGCGCCGCGCATGATATTGTTTTCAGGCTGGGCCTTGGTCAGACCGTAACCGCCCCCGCCGAAAAGACCGCGGAGATACATATTGGAGTCTTTCTTTACGCCGTATTTCTCTTTAAGATTCCTGGCCCAGAGCTTCCTGGCGGCCCTGAACTTCGCGACCTGCTCCCAGATATTGCCAAAGACGTTCAGATTGAAGGAGAACCGGCCGACAAAGTCGTCGACGTCGTATCCGCGCTTCAGGACATTGTCTATGTATGCATTGGCAATGAGTATGGCATAGCCGATCTCCTGGGCGGGCGTCGCCCCCGATTCCCGGATGTGATAACCGCATATGCTTACCGGGTTCGTCCTGGGCATCGCATTTATGGAATACTCTATGGTATCGCCAATAAGGTTTACTGCAGGTTCAACGGGAAAGATCCAGGAACCCCTGCCGATCATCTCTTTGAGGATGTCGTTCTGCGGGGTGGCGGAGATCCTCTTCGGATCGAAGCCGAACTTCTCGGCCACAGCCTGATACATGGCAAGCATGATCGAGGCCACCGCGTTGATCGTAAGACCGGAGCCGATCTTTTCGAGATTTATGTCCTTAAAGGCGATCTCGAAATCTCTGAGCGAATCGATGGCCATGCCGACCCTGCCGACTTCTCCCTCGGCCATCGGGTCGTCGGAATCATATCCCATCTGGGTAGGCAGGTCGAAGGCCACATTGAGCCCGGTCTGGCCGTGGGATATCATGAGCTTGAACCGTTCGTTCGATTCCTCGGGCGTACCGAAACCTGTATATTGTCTCGTTGTCCATGCCCTGCTGCGAAAACCTTCGGCGTGAATGCCCCGGGTGAAGGGATACTGCCCGGGTTCGGCCAGGTCTTTTTCGTACGAGAAACCCACGTGTTCCAGATCCTCAGGACCGTAGCACGCCTTCACATGGATACCCGACTGCAATGTCACATCGGTAATCCGGTCCTTCTCATCCTTGGTATATTTGGCTACTCCCATTATATGCCTCCTCAGGACTTCTTCGCATTTTCATTGATAAAACCGGCGATCTCGGAAAAAGGCGTCCCGCCGGGGAAAACACCCTTCGCGCCCAACTCCTTGAGCTTAGGAATGTCCCGGTTGGGTATAACTCCGCCGACGACGATCATCTTGTCGTCGATGCCCTCTTCCCGGGCCTTTTTCACCAGCTTTGCAGTGATGGGAATGTGAGCGCCGCTCATAATCGAAAGCCCGATGACATCCACATCCTCCTGGATCGCTATCCTGATGATCTGATCCACAGTCTTATGAAGTCCGGTATAGATAACCTCCATGCCCGCTTCCTTGAGGGCGTGGGCGACTACTTTCGCCCCGCGGTCATGTCCGTCCAGTCCCGGCTTCGCAACTAAGATTTTGATGGGCCGTGTGTCCAATAGTGCCTCCTTGTTTGTTTCATGCGCCTTGTTGTATGCCCTTAGACCGTTTTGCCTGCATCGAGTTCCTTGATAATGATATCCATGCCCCTTAAGATATGCTTTCTGACAAGTTCTTCGACCTTCTTCTTGTCTTTGCGCCGCATAGCCTTGACCATCTCTTCGTGGTCCTGGAGAGAAACTTTTGCGTAGTGCTCGCACTCAAGAAGCGGCCTTCGGTAACGATGAATGGCATCCCTGAAACTGCTGATCAGGGAATAGAGTTTACCGCTTCCCGCAGCCTTGTAAATGATCTCATGAAACTGGGTATTGAGCTGCATGAGCTTATCCGTGCTGCCTTTGTTTTCAAAGGCCGTGCGGTAAGCCTTTATGCTGTCCTCCAGCTTCTTCACTATCGAGTCGTTGATATGTTCCGTGGCGAGATAAGCAGCGTAGCTTTCAAGAAGGGCCCTGATGCCGAGAGTCTCTTCGATCTCCTCCCGGGTCAATCCCTTTACCACAAACCCCCGCCCCCCGGTCTTTTCAACGAGCCCTTCCTGTTCCAGTTTCTTCACCGCTTCCCGTACCGGGACCCGGCTTACCTCCATCTGGACTGAGAGCTGGTTCTCTATGAGCCTCTGCCCCGGAGGAATGTCCCCCTTGACGATGGCCTGCTTCAGGAAATCGTATGCCACGTCCCCCATGGAACGAGGTTTGTCCAGGGCCCGTATCCCTTTGAGCGGGCCCACTTTTGCCGTTGTCTTTTTCGACGTGTCCTTCATTTAAACCCCGTTAGCCCATTCCAGGCCATGACTTAGCCAAACCGGTACTGAACACCGCATTCGCCTGACGGGTAATCCCACGTAACGGACCCATGAGTACAAGCGATAAGGCAGGTGCCGCACTCCAGACAGCCCGCATATTCAACGACCATTTCGCCGGTCTCCTCGTTGAGGGAATACAGGTGGCCCGGACAGACGATGACGCACATGCGTTCCTTGCAGCCCGCGCAAATGGACTGGTTCAGCGTGATATGGCTTTTTGTATCGTTCTTGATCGCATTGAGGGCGATCTTCTCTTCCACTTTTTTTGTCATAACTTCCTCGCGGCCAGGAGGTCCTTCAGGGTTTCCATGTTGAGGACATATTTTTTTGCAACCCTTTTTGCCGTCCTGTAGAGACTCTCTTTCGGTTTGTCCCCGATCGTGAACAGTTCATCGAAAAGTTCGCACATGAACCGTGGATAGACTGTGAAGAACCGCTGCCTGTCTAGCACCTCCCGGGAATTACGGAATGTCTCCATATCGGGAAGCACAAAGCTCTCGCGTAATTTCTTTTCATAGCGGGACAGGAAGTTCTCCGAAACGTCGTTGCCGTCGAGAGCTTCCACGGCCGTCTCGGCCGCCATCACTCCGGAGGCAATCGCAAATTCCATACCCCTGACGGTAAGGCCAAGGTTGAGTGCAAAGCCCGCCGCGTCCCCGGCGACGAGCATACCGCCGGTGCAGAGCTTCGGGACAGTCCCGATCCCCGCCTCAGAGATGACATGGGCGGAATATTCCCTCAGTTCGCCTCCCCGCACCCACCGCTGCACCTCCGGCCGGTTGACAAATCCCTCCATAAGCCCCGGCGCATCAAAACCCCCGTCGGAGCATGCAAGAGAACCTATCCCCACAACAAGCCCGAGGGACAGCGTATCCCTGTTCGTATAGAGAAAGCCGCCGCCGAACAGACCCCCTGTGACGGAACCCATAAAAAGACCTGCCGCGCCCTCTTCAGGACCAAGGCCGAAACGCTGCTCGATGGTCCCCTCGTCAAGCTGATATATCTCCTTTATCGCAACCGCCAGGTTTTCCGCTTTGTGGTGCTGTCTTAAGCCCGCCTTCTGAGCCAGGAAAGACAGCGCGCCGTCGGCGGCTATAACCACGTGGGCCCCGATCTCCTCGTTCCCCGACCTGATGCCCGCCACACGTCCATCCTCCCAGAGGAGATCGTCGACCTTCTTCCTGGGGATGATAAAGGCGCCCTTTGCCGCTACCTGATCGGCAAACCAGGCGTCAAACTTCGCCCTGAGAACCGTGTAGCTCATATAGGGTTCATGTTTCCATTTTTCATTTCCGTATTCGAATGCGACGGCGCTGCCTTCGTCAAGAACGGTGATCATTTCCCTGACGACATGGCGTTCAAAGGGTGCCGAACCGATGATATCGGGCAGGTAGGACCTGATGGGGTCAACGTAGATGCGCCCACCCGTTACGTTCTTACTTCCCGGCGCATCGCCCCGTTCGAGAAGGATGACCTGCTTGCCGGCATCCGCAAGACGGTATGCGGCGGAAAGTCCGGCCAGCCCCCCTCCGACAACAATGGCGTCGATCTTATCCACGTAGACTCACCTATACCCTTTCCTTCTGTTTCTTGAACTCCTCGGTCATCGCCGGAAGCACCTCGAACAGATCGCCGACGATACCGTAATTGGCATAGTTGAAGATGATAGCGTTGGGATCACGGTTGACAGCGACGATGACCTTTGACGAATCCATACCCATGATGTGATGGATGGCACCGGAGATGCCCGCCCCGATGTAGAGCTTCGGCGATACTGTTTTACCGCTCTTGCCTATCTGGTCTGCCTGATCGCGCCATTTGGCGTCCACTACCGACCGCGTCGCGCCGACGGTTGCACCGATCACCGCCGCGAGGTCTTCAATGAGTTTGAAGTTTTCGGCTGCCTTGAGACCACGTCCACCCGCCACGATGAGGTCTGCCTCAGTGATATCGACAGCATCCTTCCTGGTATCATCAACGCGCAGGAGGCGTGTATGGATCGATCCGGCCTGCAACCCGACCGCCACTTCCACGTATTCGCCGTTAATCCCTTCAGGCATATCCATGGCAAAACTGTTGGGCCTCACCGTAACCACCACCGGGGAGGCCGGGAATGCAACCTCCGCAAAGACCTTACCTCCGAACATGGGCCTCACAAATGTGATCGGGTCATCGAACCAGTTCGCCGCCGTCACGTCGGAGACTATTCCGGTCTCAAGGATGACCGCCGTACGGGGAAGAAAATCACGTCCTGCTCCCGTGGCACCCGCCATGATCATCCTGGCCCCTATCTGCCTCGCGTAGCCGGCGAGCGCATGGGCGTAGCCTTCCGGACTGTAGGCGGCAAGTTCCGGATCGGTCAGGCGGACCAGCTTCGGCGTACATCTCAAAAGTCTGTTCTTGAGAACATCGGATACGACACCCAAACAGACCGCCTCCACACTGAACCGTCCGCTCTCGGCGAGTCTCGCCGCCTCGCACAACACCTCCATGGAGGCCTTTCTGGGCTCATCACCCTTCGTTTCCACAAACACAAGGACCTTGTCCATCTTTGCCCCCTATTTATATAACTCTTTCGACGTCTGCAAGGATTCTTACAATCTCGGCCGCCGCCTGCCGCGGTTCTCCTTCAATGAACTGCACGGCCGGCCGTTTCTTTCGAGGCAGGTATCGCTCTATCCGTGTCTTCGACCCATCGGGACCAGCCATTTCTTTGGTCAGCCCCAGGTCTTCCACGGACACTTTCGGTATCTGCACCTTCATGGCCTTCATGACGCCCGTGATAAGAGGCACCCTCGGTTCGTTGAGACCTTTCTGCGCCGTGAAAATCGCGGGAAGAGTAACTTCGATGACCTCTTTCGTTCCCTCAAGGGCGGATTCGACGACGGCTTTCCCATCGTCCACGTCAAGCTTCACGACGACACCCACATGGGGCAAACCCAGGAACTGGGCAACCATCTGGGGAACCTCGCCGCGGTCGGCGTCTATGGCCTGCCTGCCGCAAAGGATGATATCAAAAGTTTCTTTCTCAATGGCGCGGCTGAGGGCAAGCGCCGTATTATAACCGTCGCTGCCGGCAAAAGATTCATCCTCGATCAGCATCGCCTCGTCGGCGCCCATGGCGATCGCCGTGCGCAGGGCCTCTATGGCCTTGGCCCCTCCCAGGGAGATGGCCTTTACCTTGCCGCCGTGTTTTTCTCTTATCCTCAGCGCCTCCTCAAGGGCAAACTCATCAAAGAGGTTAATGGCAAACTTGGGCTCGATATTGAGATCCTTTCCGCTGGCGGCTATCTCCACCAGGGCTTCGGGATCCGGTACCTGTTTGATCAAAACCAAAATATTCATGTTGTTTTACCTCGCACTTCCTCATTCGCGGAGGAATGTTCACGATTTGCCGATAAGTATCCTGCCCATAAAATCCTTGAGTATCTCGTGTGTCCCGCCTCCATAGAGGAGAAACCGTGCATCCCTGAAATGACGCTGGGGATTGTATTCATTCGCGAAGCCGTTGGCGCCCCAGATCCTCGTCACCTCATCGACCACCTTAAGACATGTCTCCGTAGCGAACATCTTCGCCATTCCTGCCTCCAGACGGCTGGGAAGCTTCTCTTTTATCTTCCACGCGGCGGAATAAATGAGCAGCCTACTCGCCTCCATTTCCGTCGCCATGTCAGCAAACTTCGCCCTGATGAGCTGATAATTCCCGATCGTTTTTCCGAAGGCTATCCTTTTCCTGGCATACTCCAGACCCTCGTTGTAGGCAGCTTGGGCGATACCCATCGCCATGGCGGCCGTCATGACCCTGACTTCGTCAAGTATCTCGCCGAGATATTCGACACCCTTGTTCAATTCAGCTCCCATCAGGTTCTCTTCCGGTATCCTGACGTTATCGAAAACGAGTTCTCCCGTTATCGTTCCACGGCATCCGAGCTTGTCGATGATCTGGCCGGGTGCGAAACCTGGTGTCCCTTTCTCGACGAGAAAGAAGTTGAGTCCCTTGGCTCCCAATGACAGGTCCGTCGTAGCGAGCACTGTCGCGAAATCGGCCACGGGGCCATTGGTGATCCACATCTTTGTCCCGTTGATTACCCACTCGTTTCCGTCCTTGACGGCCGTCGTCCTCGTTGCCGAGAGATCCGAGCCCGACTGGTCCTCGGTGAAACACATGGTGGCAACCTTCTCTCCCTTCATCGCAGGATAGAGACAGCGCTTTTTGATCTCTTCCGAGCCGAAACGGTACACGAAATACGTACCCATAAGTATGTTCATGATAACGCTCTGGGCAAAACCAACTGAGCCGCGGGCGATCTGCTCGTAGAAGATCATCGCCGTCACGGGATCGGCATTCATCCCGCCTATCTCCTCCGGGTAACGCAGGCCAAGATATCCCAGTTTCGTGAAATCCTTCCACAGTTCCCAGGGGAACTCGTCCTTCTCGTCGATTTCGCGGGCCTTGGGTACCACCATGCGGTCGACAGTATCGGTGATGATCTTTTTGAAGAACTGCTGTTCCTCTGTAAAGGCAAAATCCATAAACCCCTCCTTCAGTTAATCTCTAAATCACATTTTTTCATCGTGTCTTTTGCGATGATCGTTTTCAGTATCTCCGACGTACCTCCTCCGAAGAGAAGAAAGCGCCCGTCCCGGAAAAATCTCTGGGCCGGGTATTCTTCGGCGATGCCATAGGCACCGTGAATCCGCGACACCTCGTCGACGACAAAACAGGCGGTCTCCGTCGAGTAGAATTTCGCCATGGCGGCCTCTTTCCCCGTCAGACTGCCGCGGTCCTTGAGCCATGCGGCGTGATAGGTAAGAAGCTCCGACGCCCTGATCCTTACTTCCATCTCGGCGATCTTCTCCTCGATGAGCTGGAACGTGCCTATAGGCCTTCCAAAAGCCTCGCGCTGCCGTGCGTATTTAAGACCCTCCGAAAAGGCGCTCTTCGCCAGACCGAGCCCGAGGCCGGCTATCATGATCCTTATCTCGCTGAGGATATTGTTCAGGTACGCGGCGCCTTTGCCCTCTTCTCCCATCAGGTTTTCAGCCGGCACCCAACATTCATCGAAAACAAGTTCCATAGTCGCGGCGCCCCGCGCCGACATCTTCTCGATCTTTTGTCCCAAAGAGAAACCGGGGGTACCTTTTTCTACAAGGAAGAACCCTATTCCCCCTAGTCTTTTCCCCGGATCAGTGGTGGCGGCCACAGTAACAAAATCGGCGACATCGCCGTCCGTGATCCAGAGTTTCCGTCCTGTCAGGACATATCCCCCGTCCTTCTTTACCGCCCGGGTCTTTATGCCTCCAAGGTCCGATCCACAGTCAGGCTCGGTAAAGGCTATCGTTCCGATCTTCCGGCCCTTGATGGCCGGGATGAGACAGCGCTGTTTCTGCTCGTCGCTGCCGAACCTGTAAATGAAGTCCGTCCCCATGAGACACTGCATGGTGACGATTGCAGCGAAGCCAATCGAGGCACGCGCAAGCTCTTCGGCAAGAATGGTGAACATGACTGAGTCGCCGCCCATGCCGCCTATCTCCGCGGGATACCTTACCCCGTAGTAGCCGAGCGAACCCAGTTCGTTGAACAAATCCCTGGGGAAGGCGTCGGTCTTATCGATGGAATCGGCACGGGGCGCCACAATGCGCTCCATCGCCCGTGATACCTGGTCTTTGAAAAACTTCTGCTCTGCTGTCAGTGAAAAGTCCATTCGTGCTCCAATCCCTCGAGTATCTTCCGGACGGCACTGTACGGGTCGGTCCTGCCGGAACGGACCTCCAGGGATATTTCCTTGAATGCCTGGCTGTCCACTAATGCGGCGGATGTCTTCTGCCAGAGTTCTTCCTTGAGGAGGGCCATCATAAAAGCTTCTGTGTGGTCAGCCTTGCGCGCTGCCATGCCGCCTTTTTCAGTGAGAGAGAGCCAGTGTGCCTCAATTGCGTCAACAAGGGCTGGAATGCCCGAACCCGTCTCGGCCACGGTTAAAAGGACGGGCGCATCCCATCCGTTCGATCTTGCTCTTTGACGTGATGCGAAACCGATGTCGCGTGCAGCATCATCGGCCCCCGGCGTGTCAGATTTGTTGACAACGATGATATCTCCTATCTCCATCAACCCGGCCTTGAAGAGCTGAATTTCGTCTCCATAGTCTGGCGTAAAGATTGTGACGACTGTATCGCAGAGGAAGAAGAGATCCTTGTCCGACTGGCCGGCGCCGATGCTTTCCACAATTATGCAATCCTTACCAAGACCTTCCATTATGTAGGCTGCGGCAGCTGCGGCCTTTGCTACACCTCCCGGATAGGCACGTTGCGCCATCGACCGGATAAAGATATTATGTTTTTCGGCGCCTTTCATCCGAAGGCGGTCGCCGAGAAAGGCGCCTCTTCCACTGATGCTTGTGGGATCGGTGGCTATGATCCCGACGCTCTTTCCACTCTCCGCGAATGCAAGGGCAAGACGTCCGATCAAGGTGCTCTTGCCCGCACCGGCCGGGCCTGTGACGCCGATAATGTGTGCTTTGCCCGTCCGGGGAAAAAGGAGGGATAAATCCTGATAGGCCTCGCGCTCCCCGTTTTCTATCCCGGTGATAAGCCGGGCGGCGCTTTTCTCATCTCCTCTCAGAATGTCGTCAACAAGACTCATGATGCCCCTCATTTGCGAGGATGGTTATATGACTCCCTTATCCTTTAACCCGGCCAGTTTCTCCTGGGAGTATCCGATCTTTCCATATATTTCGGCATTGTCTTCGCCGAATCTCGGGGGAAAGGTCATCTGCCGGTTCGACTCCTTAAGAAAAGGCGTCATGAACGGAGGAGGCGCCATCCAGATCTGTGTCCCCGTCACAGGATCTTTTGCAGAGAGCATTGCGTTTTTCACATAGGGGTCCTCGATGACCTCTTCAATGGTATTTACTTTCGATATGGCTATGGTGGCCTTGTTGCAAAGATCTATCATCTCTGCCGTTGTTTTTGTCCTGGTTGACTCATTAATCATGTTGTTCAGATTCTTCACGTCCTGGATGCGCCCTTTGTTCTTCTCATATTCAGGTTTGGCCAACTTCTCAAATCCGGGAAGCTGGGTCATCGACACCCACTGGCGATCGTTGCCGACGGCTATGTAAACATATCCGTCCTTCGTTTCATACACGGACACAGGAGCGAAGAACTCATGTGTATTGCCCCTTCTTGATATCTTGTTCCCGAAGGATTTCGTAAGGGTAATGGGAACCGTAAGCCATGATGTCGTTGACATGAACATGGAAACATCGATCCTGTCTCCTTCTCCAGTCATGGCACGCTTGACAAGGGCCTTCATAACAAGTCCGTACGCGTGTTCGCTTGTTCCCATATCGGGCAGGGGCACACCGACCACCTGGGGATCTTCCCCCGCATTGCCGGTCAATTCCATAAGGCCGCCGCGCGCCTGCAGGATGGGGTCGTACGCAGCCTCATTGCTGTCAGGGCCGAATCCAGTCAATCCAACCCATATGATATCGGGTTTCACGGCCTTCAATGTCTGATAGTCGATGCCAAGCTTCTCGTAGTTCCTTGGAAGTTGATTGGTTGCAAAGATGTCGACTTTGAGCTCTACTATCAACTCCTTCAAGAGCGCCTGACCCTCGGGTGACCCGAGATCGAGAGTGACGCACTTTTTGCCTGAGTTGATGGCCATGAAGTAGGTGTTCATTTTCTCTTCGCCAAGCCTGTTCTCGCCGATCATGCGATTGGGATCGCCGTAAACCGGGTGCTCCAGCCTTATCACGTTGATCCCGTCCATGGCAAGGCGATAGCTGAGATACGGAAGAACCGTAGCCTGTTCCAATGACAGCATTGTCATTTTCTTAAACACATCCATGGAGCCCTCCTCGACAGATTTGTTGTTATTAATATTTATGAACAGTTAAACGATAGCTGAACAGCAACTACATATTCTCTTGACATCGGGTATATTGTATACCGTATACTTTACTATGGTCAAGGTATTAAATACAAAATAATATGTCAAGAATTTTATGTTGTGATTTTTGAAAAACCGTATACAATGGATTAAAAGATTTTCTTATACGTTCGTATATTGTTTTTGGCCGTATGATCGATTGCTGGAATTACCAGTGGGAAGCGATAAATAGGGTCTGAGGGTAACCGACCCACTGGGCACCGGATAACATGGCTGGTCGTTACCAGAATTTGGGGGGTTTACTTAATATAGTTATCCGGCGTACAGTTGTTTTCTTCTTGAAACTGGCTTGAACATCGACTGGAAGCGAGTTATGCGGATGTTGAGTAAAGGGCTGTACTTAAGACCAGTTATTCAGTACAGCGTAAACGTTACCGGAACCTCCCAGGCTCGCTATCAGGTTTTTCATTTTATGTTCAACCCTGTTTTCAAGTGATTATACAAGAAGTTTTCCATTGACCTCAAGGGGTCAACAATACACAAAGGGGGCTTATATGAAAGGGAAGAAATCTTTATTTATTCTTGGCTTGTGTGTGTTTATTCTTGGTGCCTTCATCGTTTACCCGGGCAATGTGTACAGTCAGGCCAAGATAACACTTACTTACGCGAATTTCCCGCCGGCAACAACATTTCCTTGCATACAAATGGAAAGGTGGGTCAAAGAAATTGAGAAAAGAACGGCAGGGCGGGTCAAGATCCAGACCTTCCCTGGCGGTACCCTTCTGCCCGCCAAGAACATCTTCGACGGTGTCGTTACAGGCACTGCGGACATTGGGAATTTCGCCATGAGTTATCAGCCCGGACGTTTCCCGGTCTCTGAAGCCATTGATCTCCCCTTAGGATTTACAAACGCAAAAGCGGCCAGCCTCGCACTTTTTGATCTTATCATGAAATACAAACCGAAAGAATTTGAAAAGGTCAAAGTGCTCACCCTCTTCACGTGTCCTCCTGCGGATCTCATGACAAAAACACCCGTCAAGACCCTTGCAGATCTGAAGGGAATGGAGCTCAGAGCATCCGGAACGGGCGCAGCCGTCCTTAAACGTCTCGGTGCCACCCCTGTAGGCATGCCTCAATCAGAGGCGCCTGAAGCCATACAAAAGGGCGTTGTTAAAGGTAATGTCTCATCCATGGAAATCCTGAAGGATTTCAATTTTGCCGCATACCTTCCTTATGCCACAGAAGCAAACCTCTTCGTAGTCAGCTTCGCCGTCGTCATGAACAAGGCCAAATGGGACGCATTACCCGCCGACATCAAAAAGATCTTCGACGAGTCTTCGCGGGAACAAGCCCTCTGGACGGGAACATACGTTGACGACCACGTCAAAGAATCCCTCAAATGGTCAAAAGAAAAATACAACCACCAACTCTTTACTCTCTCCGCAAAAGACCAGGCCGAGATACAGAAACTCGTGAAGCCCATCATTGACGAGTACGTCAAAAAAGTAACCGCCGCGGGCCTGCCCGGCGACCAGATCATGAAAGACGTATACCAGTTAAAAACCAAGTACGAAAAAGAATACAAGAAATAACGGTCGGAAGTCCTTTCAAAAGCGCCCGGAACCCCGGGCGCTTTTGAAAACAGTCGTTTTATACCCACACGATACGCTTCACACAGGAGGCAGTTAATGGAATACTTCATTAAATTCAATTCCTATCTTAATAAAGTACTCCTCTTTTTTAGTGGCATTTCAATACTGATCCTCACGGGGATTGCTGCTGCGAACATGTTCCTCAGAATTGTCTATAGCCCCATCCCGGGGTCCTACGAACTTGTCGGCTTCTTCGGGGCCGTTGCGACGGGTTTAGCCCTTGGCTACACCCAGATAAGGAAAGACCACATAATAGTAACAATGTTCACCGACAAGTTTCCGAGAACCATCAATAAGATTCTGGATGGGCTCAATTACACTGTCAACACGATATTCTTTGCGATCATAAGCTGGGAAACCTATAAATGGGGCATGAAAATAGCGAGGACGGGCGAGGTGTCGGAGACATTGAAAGTGATATACCATCCCTTTGTATTTTGTCTGGCCATTGGATTCGCCGCGCTCTCCTTTTCGATCTTTGTTGATTTTGTCAAACTGCTGAAAAGGGAGGCGTCCGCATGATAACTCCTCTTACCGGCCTGATTGGAACACTCCTGATGCTTTTCGTAATGCTCTTTTTGCGTATTCCTGTCGGATTCGCCATGGGGCTTATGGGTTTTCTCGGGATGGCATATGTGGTCAACTGGAATGCCGCCCTGGGTCTTATCGGCACAGACCTCTGGAACACTTTCTCTTCTTACGGACTCACCGTGATCCCCATGTTCATCTTCATGGGCCAGATCTGCTTCTATTCCGAGGTCAACCAAAGGCTTTACAACGCAGCGTACAAATGGTTCGGCAGAGTTAGGGGCGGCCTCGGCATCACAACCGTTATGGCGTCCGCGGGCTTTGCTGCAATATGCGGTTCAAACACCGCAACGGCTGCCACGATGACCGCTGTCGCCCTGCCGGAGATGAAGAAGTACAACTATGATCCCATATTGTCGTCGGGTTCCATAGCGGCAGGATCCACACTCGGGGTCGTGATCCCGCCCAGTGTTGTTCTCGTAGTATATGGGATCTATACGGGCGAATCGATCGGCAAGCTCTTCTTCGGCAGTTTTGTGCCGGGCCTCCTGCTCGCGGTTATCATGGCGGCCATCGTCTACATTATGTGTATAATTCACCCCACATGGGGACCACAGGGACCTAAATTCAGCCTTATCGAGAGGATCAAGGCGCTTCCGGATGCCGTAGACATGGTCCTTATGTTCGGTATTATAATGTTCAGCCTCTATGCCGGGTGGTTCACCCCTTCCGAGGCGGGCGCAGCCGGAAGCGTGGTTGCGATCATTATCAGTCTGGTCAGGAGAAAACTGACATGGAAAGGCTTTATGAATGCCGTTGTCGACACTGTCCGCATATCCTGCATGATCTTTCTTCTTGTGGCAGGCGCCGTGATTTTCGGACGTTTCCTCGCGGTGACCCGGCTCCCTTACGAGGCTGCTGAATGGGTTTCAAACCTTCCTGTTTCAAACTGGATGATCCTCTGGTCAATGCTGGTGATATATATCATAGGGGGGTGCGTCATGGACGCTCTTGCATTCCTCCTTATCACCGTGCCGATCTTTTTCCCGGTAGCGCAACGCTTGGGCTACGATCCCATATGGTTCGGTATCATCATAACCATAGTGACCACCATGGGGGCCATCACCCCACCGGTGGGGATAAACGCATATGTTGTTTCCGGTATGTCTAAAGATATCCAATTGTCAACGGTGTTCAGGGGGGTCGTGTGGTTCCTTCCTTCCTTCATCATCACAATAGTCCTTATCGAGATATTTCCGGAGCTCGTTACGTATTTCGCAGGGCTCATAAAATACTGACACGCCCCGGAGATGTGCCGGCGGTCTTTTTTTTGAGGTGATTTATATAAGAGATTTATATGACAATGCAAGGCGGGCAGCCTTTGGCTGCCCGCCTTTTTCAACATACCTTTCCTGGTGTTATCTGAAGGTTAATCCTCTATACCGGCGAGCCTCTTGGCTGCTTTTTTCTTGTCATTTATGTTCGTTTCCCGGAATATCGTCACGCGGTGCGCCTCAGGTGAGCCGCCGCCGTGGATGTCCGAGATTGTGTCGGCGCTTTCCAGTGCCAGCTTTTCCGCCAGACGGTACATCTTGACCCGGTTCTCAACGGGAACGCTGTCGACACCCTTGAGGTATTTCTTCAGAAATGCGCCAACCTCCGGGTTCGAGAAATCCTTGTCTGAAGGCAGGTCGGCCACGAATCCGCCGCAGGCATCTATCATAAGCCGCGTCGCTTCGGACATCTCCTTGCCTTCGTGTATCTTGGAGGCATTGGCAAGCACCGTATCGATAAAGTAGGTGCCGGAAGGCTGCTTTTTCCCCTCATAGGAAGAAGCGAGACAGCATCCATACAATGTCTCCGCCCTGTGGATCATATCGATGACCTTCTGTTTCAGGTGGCCGACCTTCGTTGTGCCGTTGTAGTCCATCAGGGTGAGTGCCGTGCCGACCATGCAGTCTATCTTTCCGGACTTGCATCCGCCGTGGCTCTGCCGGTGCAGAGATGAAAACTTGACCACCATGTCCGAGGCGAATTCGGTTTCCCCGCACATAAATACCCTTTCCCAGGGGACAAAAACGTCATCGAAAATGAGCGTCGGGCAGTACTTAGAATAACAAACATTCCCTATGTCGCAGCCGTCGAGTTCGCGCATATCGAGAGTCGAGCGGCCCACAACATGGATAAGACCCTTCGTGTCAGCGGGTATCGCAAAGGCCAGGGCGTAGTCCTTGTCATCCTTTCCCATGGCGCGCGAGGGAAGAACGATTATTTCGTGGGACGAAAGGGAGCCTGTCTGATGCGCCTTGGCCCCCCGAACGACGATGCCGTCCGACCTTTTTTCCACAACGCGAATGAACATGTCTTTATCGGGCTGTTCGTGGGGAGCCAGCGACCGGTCGCCTTTGACATCGGTAACACCGGCATTGCCGGTAAGGTCATTCTTCTGCATATGCTTCAGAAATTCTTGATACCGGGGATAATACTCGGTCTTGTATTTCTGGTCGATGTCATATGTCACGATGGCGAGAGCAGTAAGACAATCAAGACCCGTACACCGCTGATGACAGGTTCCAACATGATTGGCGACCCTGCGGTTCACCTTCACGCGGGCGACAAGGTCTTCAACGGTAGATGGCGGAAGAGTGAAACGACTTACCGGCTCATTAATAAGAGGGCTCGTCGTGATCATGAGCCCGGGGTCGATCTGCGCCATCTCGTACGTTGCGCCTGTAGCTTCTATACCGGCGCGAAGACGGGGATTGTCAACGATGTTCGTGAGACGTTCTCCGAACATATATGCAGTAGGTTTAAGGGACCGCAGTGATTCGATATATTCGTCTTTTGTCTTGATACCCATATTATTGCCTCCTCTGATTGAATTCGGTACCGGACCTGTTTCTAGAATTCCGAGCGTTCCTGCTCGGCAAGCATCTTGCGGACGCTCGACAGCACCTGGACCTTCACGTTGGTTACATGGTTCTTCAGCACCGTCTGGGCCCGATCCATGCTTCTTAAAGCAACGGCGTCGTATATCTCCTGATGCTCCTGGTCCGTCGCCACCAGCGATGATCTGGGTAGATCGCTATACTTCAGAAACAGGATATCGAACAGATTTCGAAGGATCCGTATCTGTGTCTCTTTCTTCGAAAGCGATGCCAGCGTGAGGTGAAACTCCCTGTTCTTGAAAAGCCTTTCTTTCAGGTAGAAATCGCGTTCAGCGGAAAGATGCGCCTCAAGGGCTGCCTTCAGCTCCGAAAGTCCCTTCTTGTCTATATTCTGTATCGTGTCGCCAAGGAGAGACGGCTCGATAAGCTCCCTCATTTCATAGATCTCCTCGATCTCCTGCAGACTGAAGGGGGACATGTAAAAACCCCTGTTGGGCTCATGGCAGACAAACCCGAGAAGCTCAAGTCTTTTCAACGCCTGTATAATGGGCGTGGGGCTAAGATCGAGTTTTTCCGCCAGGTCCCGATAGGCGATCTTCTGCCCCGGCACCAGTTCCTTGGAGTAAATCATCCGCCGAATACCCTGATACGCTATGTGACTGCTGTCTTCCGGTTGTTTGGTTTGTTTTGTCTTTGTCTGTGCCATGCCTAACTTTACACAAATGAAATTAAGAATGCAATTAAATTTTAAAAAAACAGAAGACGGGTAATGGGTGATGGGCAATAGGTAATGGGAGAAATCAAAAATAGTGGCCATGCATGACTTCCAGAGAATTACAGAAATTGGTGCGCGCCAAACACCCTCCGACACGACAAAATCTCCACCCCTATTGCCCATCACCTATTACCCATCACCCCTCTTCTTTATTCCCTTTGTAATCAAATTATTAATCAATTACGTTGACATCAAAAACCATTACATTTATACTTGAAAGTCGCAATTACGGGGTGCCCCGTACATGTGGATGAAGCCAAATCAACACAAAGGGATTGACCGATATGAGACTTCACGAATATGAAGCACTGGATATTTTTGAACAGAACCACATACCCGTTCCCCGCCGCGAGCTCGTCAGTACCATGCACGATGCCCTCCATGTCGCCGGTGAAATAGGTTATCCCGTCATCATCAAGGCGCAGGTCCTTGTCGGTGGGCGCGGCCTTGCCGGGGGCATCAGGACGGCGGCAAATCCGGATGAGCTGAAAGAGGCAGCCGACGAACTTTTTACATCGGAAATCAAGGGGATGCCGGTCCGCAAGGCGCTGGTGTGCGAGAAAGTGGACATCGTAAAAGAGTTCTACCTTGGCATGACCGTTGACGGTTATTCAGGCAAGCCGGTCATCGTGGTCAGCACCGAGGGCGGTGTACTGATAGAGGAGACCGCAAGGACATCTCCCGAAAAGATAGCCGCCATCCACATCGAACCTTCATTCGGCTATTATCCTTACCAGGCCCGCAGCCTGCTAAGAATGCTCGGCCTGGAACAGAAACTCATTACCCCCTGGAGCGAAATAATCGGCCAGCTCTATCATATAGCCACCCGCTACGAGGCACTTATCGCCGAGATCAATCCGCTGGTCGTCCTGTCGAATGGCGTATTGATGGCCGTCGATGCCGTCCTGGAAGTCGATGATTCCGCCCTTTCGCGGATACGCTTTCCCCTTCCCGACCGCGTCGACCGCATCGAAAACCCGCTTGAGCGAAGAGGCCGGGAGATCGGCGTCACCTATGTGGATTTGGATGGTGACATAGGGCTCATCTCCTCCGGTGCGGGCCTTGGAATGGCGTCCATGGACATTATCGGGCAGAAGATGAAACCCGCGAACTTCCTTGAAACCGGTGGCGGTATCACGGCCGACCTGTTGTACCGGTGCATGGAACTCATCATGATGAAACCTGACCTGAGGGGCATCTTTATAAATGTTTACGGGGGCATCAATCCCATTCACGAAGGTGCCAAAGGCGTCATCAGATACATGCAGGAACATAACGTGAAGATCCCTGTCGTAGCAAAAGCCCTCGGCAACCGCCAGGAAGAAACGTGGGAAATATTCAAATCGGGCGGAGTCCATGTCGTGACGGAAGCCGCCACCGAAAAGGCTGTCGATGTTTTATACAAGCTTGTCGGACCGGGTAAGAAAACCGACGTAGGCCGTCCGAAGGCAAAGGCGAAAGGTAAGTAACCGCAATGCAGGATACGAGCATGAGCAGATCATGGTCAATTGAACTATATGAGGTTTTCCCATGAGCATATTGATGAATGATTCCACACGTGTCATAGTACAGGGCATCACCGGCCGCATCGGAAGCGCCCAGACCCACTGGATGCTTGAATACGGCACACGGGTTGTAGGCGGCGTTACTCCCGGAAAAGGGGGAACGTCCACTGAAGGGGTTCCCGTCTTCAACAGCGTGCTTGAGGCCGTAAAGCAGACAGGGGCCAATGCCTCGGTCTTTTTCGTCCCCGCCGCCTTTGTGCTCGATGCATTCCTCGAGACTATCGACGCCGGCATCAAGCTTATAGTAATCGTCCCCGAACATATCCCCGTCAAGGATGTTCTGAGAATGCGCAGCTACGCCATCGAAAAAGGCGTCTTCGCACTCGGTCCCACCACTCCCGGCATACTCGTCCCTGGAATGGGTAAGATGGGTATCATGCCCGCGTCGCTTTTTGCGCCGGGCCGCGTGGGGATCATTTCGCGGAGCGGAACCCTCTCCTACGAGTTTGCAGGGATCCTTTCAGAAAACAAAGTTGGTCAGAGTACTGTGGTCGGCATGGGCGCCGACCCTGTTGTTCTCAGAAATCTGGCCGATATCCTTGAGCTTTTCGAGAACGATAAAGATACCGATGCGGTTATTGTCGTCGGAGAAGTGGGCGGAGAACAGGAAGAAAAGGCCGCCGGCTTTATCGCCAGGCAGATGACGAAACCCGTGGCCGCCTATATAGCCGGACGTTATTCTCCTCAGGGCAAGAAAATGGGGCATGCCGGCGCCATAGTGCGCGGCAGCGCCGGCACAGTCAGCGGCAAACACGATGCGCTCAAAGCCGCCGGCGTTGAGGTCCTCGAAAGCCCGATCGACGTAGCCAAATGGGCAAAAAAAAATAAGTTAAAATAGAGAAGATAGGTGATAGGTAATGGGTTATAGGTAATAGGAAAAGCTTGGGATCTGCCTATCACCTGTAACCTATAACCCGTTTCACCCTTTCGTCTTTTTTCTCCCTATCACCTATTCCCCTGTCCAAAATAATTCATTTCTCGGGCTGCTTTGTTTATAAAGCAATGATTCAAGACAGGTAAATCCCGCATTTCAAAACCAGGTTGCCTTATCTCGAAGTTCGTCATTCCGGCTTTCTCTAT